>DKBS01000045.1:5945-19500 GCA_002451275.1 Planctomycetaceae bacterium UBA6894
CAACTCGGGCGGGCCGCTGCTGGATTCGGCGGGGCGGCTGATCGGGGTGAACACGGCGATCGCCAGCCCGTCGGGTGTCTCCTCGGGCATCGGTTTCGCGATCCCGGTGGATGATGTGAACCGGGTGGTGCCGCAACTGATCTCGGAAGGGAAGGTGGCCCGGCCGGTGCTGGGGGTGGGGCTGATCAACCCCGCGCTGATCCGCAACCTGGCGGTTCCCGGGCTGGCGGTGGCCAATGTGACGGAAAAGAGCGGGGCCGAGAAGGCGGGGATTCGCCCGGCCCAAACCGACCGGCGCGGGAGGCGCATGCTGGGGGATGTGATCGTGCGGGTGGAAGGGAAGCCCACCCAGACGGTGGACGACCTGTACCACATTTTGAAAAACCGCAAATCGGGCGAAGTGGTGGAGGTGGTGGTGCTGCGCGAGGAGCAGGAGGTGACGCTGCAGGTCACCCTTTCGCCCAACCCGGGGTTTTGAACCGGGCCTGCGCGGGCTTTGGAATATCAGCGATTTTGCCCACGAACCGCCGATTGGTTTGAGATGCGGGCAGGCCACGCCCCCATGGCGCCCGACTGCCCTTGCCTTTTCGCCAGGCAATCCCGTATCTGCGCCCACCATTGACCGGACCGTCGGCGTGGAGGTGGTGTTATGGGCGCAACCTTTTGGCAAAAAAAGATTTGCGGAACCTGGAGGCGGGCGGCCGCCGGCACTCTGGTGGCCTGCTCTTTGGGTGTGCCCGCCATTGGCCAGACGGCCCCGGAGCCGGTGGACCAGATTCGCGCCACCCTGAAGGGGTTTGACCAGACTCCCGGGGACCGAGAAAAGGCCCTGCGCGCCCAGGTGGCCAAACTGGCGAACCTGCAGGAGGTGCGTCTGGCACTGGAGCTGGTGGAGTGGCACTCGCCCGAGAGCGGTTCGGCCCATGCCCGGGTGGACGCGCAGGTGCGCGCCGAATTGGTGGACCGTTTGGCGGATGGCTACCGGAAAGTGCTTGCCGGCAGCGACAAATCCCAGAGGGCCCTGCTGCTGACCACGCTGACCGAATGCACCAAGGACCGGGTGGGCGGCCGTGGTGTGCTGGACGCCTGCTCGTTGGTGACCGCTGAACTGGGACGGGTGGGAAGCGGCAATGATCCCGAACTGGGTGTGATGGCCATTGAACTGCTGGGGCGCACGCCTGTGCCGGCCTCGGCGGTGGCCGGTTTGTTTGAGGCGTGCCTGCTGCCCGATTCGCCGATGCGGCGATTGGCCGTGGCCGAGGCGCTGGGGGACATGGCCCGGCGCGAACTGCAAACGGTCCGGGGGGTGAACGGGAACCCCGGGCGATCGCTGGAGCAACTGGCCACGCTGACCACACTGGTGGGACGGCTGTCGGCTGACGAGCAGGTGCGGGTACGGCGGGCCAGCCTGGAGGCTGTGCTGTGTCTGGCCCAGTTGGGCCACGCGGTGGCGACCGACCGCAGTCCGCTACCCGCCGGCGAGGGTGAGGGGGCGCGCGACCTGGCAACGGGCAACGCCTCGCGCCTGACCACGGTATTGGGTGCGCGGGTGCTGGTGTGCCTGCGCGACCCGGATGCGGAGACGCGCCGCAAGGCGCAGGCTTGTCTGGGTGAGCTGTTCAGGGTGCGGGCGGCGCTGGTGGAGAACCCGCGCAGCGGCACTGATCCCCTGGGCGCGGTGTTGGCGGGGTGCCTGAACACCCTGGGTGAGGCGCTGCGTGATCCGGACGCGAAGGTGCGCCGGGCGGCCCTGGAGAATTTGGAGATTTTGGGAGCGGAATCGGCACCGTGCGGCAAGGCTGTGCTGCAGGCCCTGGATGATCCGGACGCCTTTGCCCGGTGGGGGGCGATTCGGGTGCTGATGTCGCAGGGGAAGTCGGCCCCATCGGGAACGGCGGAGGCCATCCAGGAGCGGCTGGAGGATCAGGACGCGGATGTGCGGGCAGCGGCTGAAGGCGCGCTGCGCAGGTTGCGGGAGTGATCGCGGGGGACCACCGTCTCCCTTTTTAAAAACGCCGCGGTTATGCTGCCTTGGGCGCGCCGCGGCGTTGTCGTTTGCCGGCTTGGAATTTGGAAAAAAGAGTGCGGGGAGACCAGCATGAAACCGGATCGCCGAAGTGCCTTGGCCGTGTTGGGAGTCGCGACGGTTTCGGGCCTTTTTGCACGGCCCGTGAATGCCCAGGAAGCCGCCGATCTGTCGGGCCGGGAGGGCAATGACTGGTCGGGGTTTCTGGGGCCGACGGGGGACAGTGTGCTACCGGGGCCGGAGCTGCCGGTGTGGGGCAAGAGCGGGCCGCCGGTGGTGTGGGACCTGGAACTGGGGGAAGGGTATGCGCCGCCCTCGGTGTGGCGGGGGCGGGTGTACATCTACGACCGGGCGGGGAAAGAGTCGCGCTTGCGGGCTGTGGAGCTGAAGACCGGGAAGCCGCTTTGGAGCTTCAGCCATGCGGCAGACTATGTGGATTCGTACGGCTACGATGGCGGGCCCCGGACGAGTCCGGTGATCGCTGATGGGCGGGTGTTCAGCTATAGCGCCGAGGGATGGCTGCACGCGCTGGATGCCGTGAGCGGGAAGCTGCTGTGGAAGCGTTCCCTGAACCAGGAATTCGGCGTGGTGCAGAATTTTTTCGGCGTGGGGAGCACGCCGGTGGCGCATGGGAAGCGGCTGCTGGTGCAGGTGGGCGGCAGTCCGCCGGGGAGCGACCCGACTGATTTTCCCGGATTGAAGGGGAATGGGAGCGGGGTGGTGGCCCTGGATCAGGCCACGGGGGAAACGGTGTGGAAGGCGGGGGATGACCTGGCCAGCTATGCCGGGCCGGTGGTGGCCCGGCTGGGCGAGGCCGACCGGGTGCTGATGTTCGGACGCAGCGGATTGTGGAGCCTGCGGGCGGACACGGGCGCGGTGGATTTTCATCATCCGTATCGGGCCAAAAACCTGGAGAGTGTGAACGCCAGCAATCCGGTGGTGCTACCGGGAGGGCATGTGCTGATCACCGAGACCTACGGCCCGGGTGGCACGCTGCTGAAATGGGGCAAGGACAAGCCGGAGGTGGTGTGGACGGATGCGGACAAGGGGCGGAACAAATCGGCCCAGGGGCACTGGAACACCCCGGTGGTGGCCGGGGACCAAGTCTACCTGTCGAGCGGGCGGCATGAGAGCAACGCCGACCTGCGGGCGGTGGAGTGGCGCACCGGCAAGGTGGCCTGGAGCGAGCCGGGGCTGGGCCGGTGCTCAATCCTGCGGGTGGCGAACAAGCTGATTATCCAGGCGGAACGCGGGCCTCTGCTGGTGGCCCGGGTGAATCCGGCCAAGCTGGATGTGGAGCGGGCTTTCCTGCTGGAAAACAAGGAAGGGGCCCCCCTGTTGAGGGCCCCTTGCTGGGCGGCCCCGGTGTTGGCCCGGGGCTACCTGCTGGTGCGCGGCGCGGGTCGGCTGGTGTGCCTGGACGCGCTGGCTGGATAGAGGCCCGGGATCAGTCCTCGGCGCGTGCGAACCGGATGCCGATGGGTGAGTCCCTGCCGACGCCGGTGTAGGTGTAGATCACCCGCATGACGCGCCATTCCTTGGCCCGGTAGTCCCAGCGGGCCCATGCCATGGTGCGGAACACGCGGAGCACATCGTCGGGATTTTCGTAGATGCGGTTGGTGCCGCCTGGCATGTAGAAGGTGCGGTTGCCCACCTTGTAGCGGAGCACGGCCTCATAGTAGTTGGCGCCGCCGGTGCCGCCGGTGTAGCCGTAGCGGGTGTTGCGGTCATCGAACAGGAAGACCTGCCAGGTGTCGCCCAGCACGCTCTGGGTGTAGGCTGGCTCGGCCAGGCTGCCTTCGACAGCTTTCGAGGGATTGTTGGGGCTGGCGGTGAAGGTGGTGAGGTCGAAGTCGCCGGGGTGGCCGACCATTTCCAACACCAGGATGGAGTTGTTGATGATGGAGAAGCAGCTACATCCCGGGGGGCGCATGGACCAGGTTTCGGTGATGCGCCAGGCGTCTTCCGGCTCGTAGTGGCGGATGGCGAGGTAGTACTTGCCCTGCATGCGGACCACATCCCCCGCGAGGGCGAGCGGGTGCGCCTTGCGGCCCATGTTTTCCTCGGCGACTGAGTAGACATTGACCGCGTAGTCGAGCCGGCGGGGTGTGGGCTTGGCCTTCACCTCGGAAACATTGCGCGGCGCACCCTTCAGCACCCAGCAGGTGAGGGGGGAGGTGCGGCCGAGGTATTCGACGGTGGGTTGGCGCACGCCGGGTTCGCGGACCTCGGCGTACCAGTCGATGACATTGTTGATCTTGCGCACGCCGGAACCGATGGGGTTGATGCCGGTGACGACGGCCTTTTGCACGCCGTTGGGGTCGGTGCCGGTCCAGGAGATAGGGACCACCAGCTCGCCCAGCACATTGAAGCCGGGTTCGGTGCTCATGCCGCGCAGGCGCACCACCGAGCCCGGGGCGATGCTGCGGACATCGACCTCGATCTCGGCCTTGAGGATGGCGTTGTCGCCATCGTGGCTGAAGGGCTTGACGGCCTCGCTGGTCCATTCGGGGCCGGTCCAGCGATCACCGGGCTCGGTGATGCTGGGACCGTCGCGGTGCAGCGAGCCGTGTTCGCTGAGCACATCCACCGAACGGATGTTGAGACCCACCTCCAGCGTGCAGGGTGAGATTTTCGGACTTTCGCCTGCGGACAGTCCCAGGACGAGATAAATCCATAGCCCCATGGAAAAACCCCTGGCAAACAAAAAGCGGGATGGTTGCTTGTCCTTTCGGCAGGTCGGGGGCGAGTCAATGTGTGGTGATGGGGCCACCTTGACGGACTTTCAGGTTTGGCGCCCACATCCATGGAGCAAATTACCGCACCGTCACAAACGGACCTGGAAAGCGAAGGGTGGCAAAAAAAAGTAAAAGACCGGCGCAGGAGGAGACACCCCCAAGGGGGTTCCGGTCGGGCCGGTGATTGCGAAGGGGAGGGGGTATCGCCTTGGAAACCGACAGGCCTGAGCAAAAAAGACTCAAGTGGGCCGCGCATCGCCCTGCGGGTGATCAATTGGCGGCATCAAGCAGTCGGTTGCCCAGGTCCCGAAAGATCTGGAACAGCTTGGGGTCGAATTGGCGGCCGGAAAGTTTTTCCATTTCGGCGAGGGCGTCGGCCAGACCCAGCGGCTTGCGGTAGGGGCGGTGGCTGGTGAGGGCGTCGAAGACATCGGCCAGCGCGAGGATGCGGGCCAACAAGGGAATGTTCTCGCCGCGGAGACGGTCCGGGTAGCCGGTGCCATCCCACCACTCGTGGTGGGAACGGGCCAGGCAGGCGGTTCGGCTGAGTGACGGAATGCTGGCGAGGATGTCTGCCCCGAAGCGGGCGTGGTGGCGCATCTGGGTGATTTCCTCGGGGGTGAGGGGGCCCGTTTTGCGCAGGATGTGATCGGGGATGCCAATCTTGCCAATGTCGTGCAGGGGCGCGCCCAAGCGGAGCCATTCCATTTCATCGGGATGGAGGTTGGCGGCATCGGCCAGGAGGAGGGCGTAGCGGGTAACCCGGCGGGTGTGGCCGCCGGTGTATTCATCGCGGAGTTCCAGCACCTGGCCGAGCACGGTGATGGTTTCCTGAAACATTTGCCGCTGGCGCTGGATGAGCTGGGCGGCCTCGATGCCGGCGGAAACCTGGGCCGCCAACGCGTCGGCCAGTTCAAGCTGGCCCTTGGTGAAAGGCGGTTGCACGCTGGAGCGGTCGAGATGGAGCACACCCAGGACCCGGCGCGGGGTGCGGAGCAGGACGCAGATGACCGAAGCCATGTCGCCCTCGTGGATGCTGGGGGCCGACCGGAGGGCATCATCAGTTTGGACGGACTGCAGGAGGATGGACTGCTGGCCCGCGTAGACCCGCTCGGCCAGACTTTTGCTGAAGGTGCTGCCCGCGGAGTGGGTGTGGGAGGAAAAGGTGGAGCCCTCCACCACGGCGCGGACCTGGAGGGAATCATCGGATTGGGAGAGGACGATGGCGCCGCGCTGGGCCTGCAGCACCTTGACGGCCTCTTCCAGGATGCTGCGGAGCAGGTCTTCCTCGCGCTCGACAAACATGAGGTGGCGGCTGGACTGGAGGAGCGCCAAGAGTGCCTGGGAGGATTGGAGAGGGGGGGTATTAGGGTCGCTGGTGCCGGTGAGTGGGGAGATGAGGGCATCGCTCCAGCTGCTATCACTGGAGGCTTCCAGCCTCAGTTCGACGCCGCTGTCCATTTTGATGGGCGCATTGATATGAAATGAGCTATCTTGTGATTTTTTGTTTAGATTTTGAATAGCGGCGTCTGGTTGGGGCAGCTTGGGAAGGTGGCGGGAGGGGCGATCGATGCCTTCCACCAGCAGGACCACATCGCCGAACTGGAGCTGGTCGCGGACCCGGAGGGGCCACTGGCCGGGCCCCATGCGGGTACCATTCAAAAAGGTGCCGTTGGTGCTTCCCAGATCCCGCAGCTTCCAACCGGTGGAGGAGAGCTCGACTTCGGCGTGGCAACGGCTGACGGAGGGATCATCGAGGCAGACCTCGAGGTGATCCATGCGCCCGACACGGGAAGTGCCCGGCAATTCCCAGGAGCGCCCCTTGGCCAGGCCGTTGATTCCGCGCAACCAGAGCATTCGCAATCCTCAGGGCCCGGCCGGTGCTTTAGCCGGGTGGCACGGGCCGTCAGTCAGACTAGAATAAACCAACGCCAGCATACCGCCTGCCTGACCGAACCGGGGGGCGTTTGCGAATGGGCCCGGAACAGAATGAGGATGCCGTCATGATCCGCGGTTGGATTCCCCAAAGCCTGTTGGCGATTGTGTTTGCTTGCCTGGGTTTTGGCGTATTGGTGAGCCAAGAAGCCACCGTAGCCAAGGAGCCCTGGAGCGAACTGGAAGGGGAATGGGAGATTGTGAAGGCCCGCAAGGGCAACAAGGACGCCGACCCGGAACAGGTGAGCCAAACCAGGGTGTTGGTGAAGAAAAAAAACCTGCAGGTGGTGGAGCCGAGTTTTACCGAGACGGTGGAGGTGGTTGGGTTGACGGTGGCCCAGGGGCTGAACCAGGTGGACCTTGCAGTGGCAGGCCCGGATGGGAAATCGACCGGCAAGGTGTTGGAGGGGATCTTTGGCCGTCAGGGGGACAAAGTGGTCTTTGCGTGGAGCAAGATCCCGGAAAAGGGCAAGCGCCCAAGCAACTTTGAAACCCGCAGCGACAACATTGTGTATCTGGAGCTCGCCCGGGCCAAAAAAATTGAGAAGAAGGAAACCAAGGTGATCAACAGGCCCGTGGTGACGGATCCTGTGGTTCCCATGCCGAAACCCTGATTCTGGTGAATTCCTGGTCCCGACCCCGGTTCAGGTGATTGCCATGGCTGATGAAGAAAAAAAGGTGGAGGCCCCGCAGCAAAGTACCGCGAGCGGTGCCAGCGAAAAGGGCTCCGGGGAACGGGTCCGAAAGCGTGTGAAGGTGAAGCTGGGCCGGGGCGACCGGAAATCTTCGGGGTCGGGGAGGTCGAGACGGGGCAAAAAGGCCAAGGGATCGAGCGGTATCACCTACAGCATCGCCCAGGGCTCACCGATCTCCGGCGGGTACAGGCTCTGGCTGACGGGTTTTCTGATCGTGACCGGCGTGCTGGTGATGACCTACCTGGTTTTGAGCCGGTTGGGTGGGCCGCCACCTTTGCCCAGCGACTGATTCCAAGGGTTTTTGGGGTTTTTTGTTCAAAGTGACGGTGGCCAACGGTTCCAATATCGTTGGCTTGTTTTTTTTGTGTTCGGCCAAGGAGCCCTGATGAGCAGCCCTGTATTGCGCGTGGGTCACAGCCCGGATCCTGATGACGCCTTCATGTTCCACGCGCTGACGCACGACAAGATCGACACGGGCGGGCTGAAGTTTGTGCACCAGCTTGAGGACATAGAAACGCTGAACCAGCGGGCGCGGCGCGGCGAGCTGGAGATTTCGGCCATTTCGCTGCATGCCTACCCGCATGTGGCGGACAAATACGCGCTTTTGCCCTCGGGCTGCAGCATGGGCGACAAGTACGGGCCGATGGTGGTGGCCCGGGAGGCGATGACGATTGAGCAGTTGCGATCGAAACGGATCGCGATTCCGGGAACGCTGACCACGGCTTTTCTGACGCTGAAGCTGCTTTTGGGTGACCAGTTTGACTTTGGTGTGGTGCCCTTTGATCAGATTCTGGAGCGGGTGGAAAAGGGCGAATATGACGCCGGGCTGATCATCCACGAGGGGCAGCTCACCTACGCCAACCAGGGGCTGAAACTGGTGGTGGATCTGGGGGTTTGGTGGCAGGAAAGGACCGGTTTGCCGCTGCCCCTGGGCGGGAATGTGGTGCGGCGAGACTTGGGCGACGAACTGCTGGTGAAGATCAGCAAGCTGTTGCGGCAGAGCATCCGGCACGGGCTGGAGCACCGCCGTGAGGCGATGGAATATGCCCTGAAGTATGGCCGCGACTTGGACATGGACCTGGCCGACCGTTTTGTGGGCATGTATGTGAACGACTGGACAATCGACTACGGCGAGCGGGGGCGGGCGGCGGTGCGGCGCCTGCTGGGAGAGGGGGCGGAGCGGGGCTTTGTGCCGGCGCTACCCGCCGTGGATTTTGTGGATGACGGCGAGTAGGCCGCGATCAGTTGGCCGATTTGGCGCAGCGGAAGCCGATATGGCAGGCCGCTGAAATTGGTTCGCCCTTGCCTCGGCTGCCCAGCCTGTAGCGGATGCAGTAGAGATCGCTGCAAAGGTATGAGCCGCCGCGCTGGACGCGCTTGGGCACGCCGGGCTCGTTGGGGTCGTGGCTGTCGGCCTCGGCGGGCTGAAAGGCGGGGTTGGCTTTCCGGCGCCAGTAGGTGTCGGGCGCGAACCAATCGGAGCACCATTCCCAGACATTGCCCGACATCTCGTAAAGGCCCCAAGGGCTGGGCGGGTAGGACCTGACCGGGGCGGTGGCCGCAAAGCCGTCCTCGCGGGTGTTTTCACCGGGAAATTTCCCCTGCCAGATGTTGTTTCTCCATTTCCCATCGGGGCGCAGGTCGTTGCCCCAGGGGTAGGTGTTGCCGGCGAGCGGGCCGCGGGCGGCGCGTTCCCACTCGGCCTCGGAGGGGAGGCGTTTGCCGGCCCAGTCGCAGTAGGCGACAGCGTCATTCCAACTGATGTGGACCGCGGGGTGATCGCCCAGGCCCCCGATGGAGCTGTCGGGACCGCTAGGGTGGCGCCATTGGGCTCCCTCGACAAATTGCCACCACTGCCAATGACCGTCCAAGCCCACCTTGCCATCGGGGGCAACCGGCGGGGGCATGAAAACAAAGGAACCGGGGGGCAGGCCCTTTTGGCCGGGCTTGGGGGCGGGTGTGGGCTTTTCGGCATCGGTCACATAGCCGGTGGCCTGGACAAAGGCGGAAAAGGCGTCGTTGGTGACTTCGGTCGCATCGAGCCAGAAACCCGGGACATGGACCGTCAACTGGTGGTTGGCATCCTCAAACGCGGGGTCGGCCGAGCCCATCGTGAAGGTGCCGGTGGGGATCCAGACCATGCCGTCTTTGAGGGTGCCGGGGGCCGGTTCGTTGACGCCACAGCCTAGTGCCAGCAAGCAGGGGAGCAGCAGGAGCAAATGGGTTCCGTGATGAAGCTGGCGCATGTGGGCCACCCGGAGGACTGTCAGGCCAAGGGCAGGAGAGAACCTGTATTCTAAAGGAATTGGACATTTCATGCTGCACGGGGTGTTTTGCTGATGAGTATTGTGTTGAACCATCGAGCCATGGCGCTGGTATCCGGGATCTGCGGGCGGCTGGACGAGCTTGGGATGCGGCGGGTGGAGGTGGGGACGGCACTGATCCTGGACGCCGGGGTGACGGCACGGGGTGGCCTGCAAGCCGGGCTGGAATTGGCGCGGGTCTGCCTGGCGGGTTTGGCGGAGGTGGACCTGGGGCCTGAGGAACAATGCGGATGGCGGGGGCCGTGGGTGCGTGTGCGGTCGGATCATCCCCTCCTGGCCTGCCTGGGCAGCCAATACGCGGGGATGCAGGTTTCCGCGGGTAAATATTTCGCGATGGGGTCGGGGCCAATGCGGGCGCGGTTGGGCAGCGAGCCGCTGCTGCGGGAATTGTGCATCCATGAGGAAACCGAGGGGGCGGTGGGGGTGCTGGAAACCGGCAAACTGCCCACTGAGGAGGTGATCGAGTGGCTGGCGGGGAAACTGAAGATCCTGCCCAGCCTGCTCACGCTGCTGGTGGCCCCCACCACCAGCCTGGCCGGGATGGTGCAGGTGGTGGCCCGGTCGCTGGAGACTGCGCTGCACCAGATGCACGAGATCGGGTTCCCGCTTGGCACTATCGTTTCGGGGACGGGATGCGCGCCGCTGCCCTGCCCGCATCCGGACACCATCACATCGATCGGCCGGAGCAATGACGCCATTTTGTATGGGGGAAGGGTGGAGATTTACCTGCGGACGGAAAAGGGGCAGGAGGACCTAGTGGAAAGCCTGGGGCCGAAGATTCCCTCTTGCCATTCGCCCGCGCATGGCAAGCCTTTCGCGGAGATTTTCCGCGAGGCGGGGTGTGACTTTTACAAGATCGACCCGCGGTTGTTCGCGCCGGCCGAGGTGGTGCTCCATGACCTGACCACCGGCCGGAGCCGGACCTTCGGTGAAGTGCGGATGGATCTGGTGGCCAAGTCGTTCGGCGGGTGAGGCATGACCAGACCCTGGGTGATCGCCGCCTCGAACCGGGGCTGGCATGTGCGTGACCTGGAGCGGGCGTTCGCGCTGCGGGGCGCGGCGTGCCAGGTGGCTCCCTTCACCGCGCTGATGGGCGGCACCACCGGTCTGGACCCCTCCTTTGAACAGGCGGCGGGGGTTTTGGTGCGCACCATACCGGGGGGCACCCTGGAGCAGGTGGTGCTGCGGATGGACCTGCTGCACCTGGCGCTGGAGCACGGGTTGCGCGTGCTGAACAGCCCCCGGGCCCTGGAAGGCTGCGTGGACAAGTTTTTGACGACCGCCCGGCTGGGCCGCGCGGGGATCCCGGTGCCGGAAACCGTGGCGTGCCAGACCTCGGGCCAGGCGCTGGAGGCCTACGACCGTTTGGGCGGGGATGTGGTGTTCAAGCCGCTATTCGGCTCGGAGGGGCGGGGTATGGTGCGGGTGACCGACCGCGAGACGGCCTGGCGCGTGGCGACCACGCTGGAGCGGCTGGGGGCGGTGCTGTATACCCAGGCGTTTGTGCGCCATCCGGGATGGGATTTGAGGGTATTCACCATGGGCGGGCGGGTTGTGGCGGCGATGACCCGGCACAGCCGGAGCGACTGGCGGACCAATGTGGCGCTGGGCGGGGAGGCGCGCCCGGCCACCGCCCCGGCGGAAGCGGCCGGGCTGGCCCTGCGGTCTGCCGCCGTGATGGGGGCCGAGATGGCCGGTGTGGACCTGCTGGTGGACCAGAAGGGGAAGTGGTGGGTGATTGAGGTGAACGCGGTGCCCGGATGGCGGGGTTTGGCGGAGGCGACCGGTCAGGACATCGCGCTGACGGTGGTGGACCACGCGCTGGGGGGCAGGGCATGAAGTGCCGCGGGGAGCAGGTATCGCTTTGGGCGCAGGCGGCATGCCAGTGGGAGTGCGTGGCTCGCAAACCGGGCAATGTGCACCGAACACGGGATTTTCAGGACACCACGCTGCTGGATTTTTTGGCATCCGGCGCGGCGATCGGGCCAGTGCTTGGGCGGGCCGCGGGCCGGGGCCTGGGCGAGACCATCCTGGAAGCGGTGGAGGTGACCCGCGAGGCGGTGGGCCGGAACACGAACCTGGGGCTGATTTTGGCGATGGCCCCGCTGGCGGCAGTGCCTGCCGGGCGAGAGTTGCGATCCGGGGTGGAGGAGGTTTTGCTGGGGACCACGGTGGAGGACGCGGTGCTGGCGTACCGCGCGATCCGATTGGCCTCGCCGGGCGGGCTTGGCACTGCCGAGGAGCAGGATGCCAGCGTGGAGCCCACGGTAACGCTGCTGGGTGCCATGCGTCTGGCGCAGGACCGGGACACTATCGCCCGGATGTGGAGCACCGGCTTCCGCGACCTGTTTGATGTTTGCCTGCCCACCCTTGGCGGAGGCCTGCAGCACACGGGGTGCCTGGAGGGTGCGATCGTGCTGCTGCATCTGCACCTGATGGCCCTATGCCCGGACAGCCTGATCGCGCGGAAAGCGGGCTTGATGGAGGCGGAGACATCGGCCCGCATGGCCGGGGAAACGGCGAGGGCGGGCTGGCCGAACCGGCAGGCGGGCTGGCAGGCCCTGGCCGAACTGGACCGGTGGTTGCGTGCGGACGGCAACCGAAGGAATCCCGGGACCACCGCCGATCTGGTGGGGGCGACGCTATTTGCCGGGCTTTTGACCGGGCAGCTGGGTTTGCCGAGCGTTTTTCCCTGGTGGACCGGGGAAGGCATATGGCCTTAGCCCGCCAGGTCTGTCAGCTTGCCAGGGATAGCCGGCCTTATGGGCTACCGGTTTTTAAAGTTTTCATTTTTGACCTCGAGTTTACGAACCGTTCGCTGATTCCATCGTATGAACTGGCAGCTATCCGTTATTGGCTTTGATAGCTTTTGGGGTAAAGCCAAAGGACTTTGGATTGCCCGGGGGAGCGGATGCAAAAGTTTGAAGCCATGGAATTAGCCAAGGAGAACGGAATCGAACCTGCCCGGGCTCATGTCCTGACCGACTCGGTGTACCGAATGGTGATCCGGGTGATGCGGGAAAACGGGTGGTGCGCCCAAAAGGGCAGCGGGGCCTTGAAAGCCTATGTTGGGGGCGAGCTTGAATCCCGCGGTATGCGCCCTGTGCTTTCCGACGGGGAGGCCTTGGTTTCGGAATACCTGTTTGAAAAGCTAACCCAAGCCGGATGGCATGGCCTTGCCTGACTCGCCAAGTTTTCAATGAGTTTCCCGTCTGTCTGATACAGGCGCCTGCTGGGACAAACCGTGTGCAACCCTTAGAATGGTGCAATCCTTTTGGTTTCACTATTGCATGGGGTTGAAATGGCATCTGAACGGTATGTGGTGCGGGTGAGCAAGGATTACCTGGTGTTCTGCTCTGGGCACTTCATCAGCTACGAGTCGGACAAATGTGAGTGCCTGCACGGCCACAACTACCGGGCCGCGGTTTCGGTGGAGGCGCCGCTGGATGAGAACCACTATGTGTTCGACTTCATCGCACTGAAGAAGATCGCGCGGTCGCTGACGGACGAGATCGACCACAAGATGATGCTGCCCACGGGCAACGCCCTTATTCTGGTCAATACGGGCGAGCGGCAGGTGACGGTGAATTTCAAGGACCGTGAGTGGCAGTTTCCGAAGGAAGACTGCGTGATGCTGCCGATCCAGAACACCACCGCCGAACTGCTGGCGCGTTATCTGGGGCAGCGGATCCTGAGGGAACTGGAGAACCGGCACCACTTCCACCCCAGCGTGCTGTCGGTGGAGGTGGAGGAAAGTTTCGGGCAGGCCGCAACCTATATTTGGACGCGCTGACGGCTCGGGGCAGTGGACAAAAAGGGGCGGGGCGGCCGAATCGG
>DKBS01000112.1 GCA_002451275.1 Planctomycetaceae bacterium UBA6894
TACTTTCCGGTAATCTAAGGGAAGATTAGACCAGATTAAGGCAGCGGAGGATCGGCATCATGGTTCAGCAGGTAACGACCAAGCCAACACCCCGCCAAAGGGAAAACGCTGAAGGCGTTTACTTCGTTATCCATCCGAGTTTCAGCAAATCCAATGCGGTTCGCCTCTACGGTCCCGAGGCTGAAATGCCTGAATGGTCCGGCTCCTACATGCCCGATGAGGCCACCCGGCAGTTCTCCCAGCGCATGCACTTTGCCGCCTGGCGGATGAGCCGGTGCAAGGATGACAAATCAAAGTCCTTCTGGAAGCAGCACTACCTCAACATGCGTGACCAGGTGGTCATGGGTAATCGCAAGCTGGTTTTCCGCGCGATCCGCCGCTGGATGCCCCCCACCAACCATGCCGACGACATGACTAGCGATTGCCATATCGTTCTCATCCAGTCGGTGGCGGCCTACAACCCCTGGATGGGTATCCGCTTCAGCACCTACGCCTTCACCTGCCTCATGCGCGCCCTGTCCCGACTCTCCCAGAAGATGCAGGCGGACCGGCTGAACCGCAGTGTTCCCCTCGAAACCCTCACCGGCACCCAGTTTGACCCCTTCAGCCTCGACCCCGATGTGGCCTCCAGCCTGCGGCTCGATGAGTTCTTGGGTGATCAGTGCACCATCTTGTCCGCGCGCGAGAAACTGGTCCTGATCCAGCGCTTCTGCCTGGGTGAAAAACAGAGCGCCGGCACCCTCGAGCAAGTGGGCAAAAAACTGGGTCTTTCAAAGGAAAGAGTGCGTCAGGTCCAGGCGCGTGCACTCGACAAGCTCCGGGCCGTGCTGGCCTGAGTCTGGTTATTCGTTTGCCCGGTTTTCCCTGACCGGTCTAACAAGTGAAGGCCGCCCGGACCCCGGGCGGCTTTTCTTTTTGGGTGCCAGGGATCCGCCTGCCGGCCTGATCTGTCAGAATTTTCTTGGACTCAACGCAAGTCCAAGGCTAGCATGGCGGTTCGGTCACTCGGCGTGCGGCCTTCAGCCGCTCCAGGCCCTCCCGGCCGTCAGGGTGTTGCCTTGGTTGATTCATCCACGGAGTTATTCATGTCCTCTCACGCAGTCTCAAGCACGGCGTCCGCCAAAGACGCCGTCAGCTCCAATGATTGGAGCCTGTTCATCGCCAGCTTCCTGGCGTTGGTCGCCGCAGGCATCGGCTTCTCTGTTCGCGCCGCCATTCTGGGAGACTGGGCTGCGCAGTATGGCTTCACTCAATCCGAGTTGGGCACTATCACCGGCGGCGGCCTCACCGGGTTCGGTCTCACCATCATCGTGTTGTCTTTCTTCGCGGACAAAATTGGCTACGGCCCGCTCATGGTGCTCGGGTTCCTGCTGCATCTCTCCAGCGCCATCGTCACCTTCTTTGCCACCTCGGTGTTCGATCAGTACGGCAAAGACGGGGCCTATACCTGCCTCAATATCGGCATGTGGCTTTTCGCCCTGGGCAATGGCACCTGCGAGGCGGTGATCAATCCGCTCACCGCCACCCTGTTCCCCAAGAACAAGACCCACTGGCTCAACATCCTCCACGCCGGCTGGCCGGGTGGCCTCATCCTCGGTGCCCTGCTGGGTTTGGTGTTTGAGAACATCGGGGGCGTGCGTTGGGAAATCCAGCTGGCCACCTTCCTCATCCCCACCCTGGCCTACGGCGCCCTGATGCTGGGCAAGAAGTTCCCCAAATCCGAGGCCAGCGTTTCCGGCGTCGAGATCGGCACCATGCTCGCCCAGTTCGCCGCTCCCGTGCTGTTGTTCCTGGTATTCCTCCATGCCCTGGTGGGTTATGTGGAACTGGGCACCGATAGCTGGATCTCCAACATCACCGGCCGCATCCTCGAGAGCAAAAGCGCCGGTCTCTGGCTGTTCATCTGGACCTCGGGCCTCATGTTCGTGTTGCGCTTCTTCGCCGGCCCCATCGTCCACAAGATCAACCCGCTGGGCCTGCTGTTCATCAGCGCCATCTGCGGCACCATCGGGCTTTACCTGCTGGGCACCACCACCACGCTGGCCATGTGCGTGATCGCTGCCACCATCTATGGCTTGGGCAAGACCTTCTACTGGCCCACCATGCTGGGCGTGGCCAGCGAGCGCTTCCCCAAGGGTGGCGCGCTGGTGCTGGGCATCATGGGTGGCGTGGGCATGCTGTCCGCCGGCCTCTTGGGCGGTCCCATCATCGGCTACAAGCAGGACTACTTCACCACCCAGAAACTCGAGGAATCCAACAAGGCCGCCTACGACCGCTTCAAGGTGGAGAAACCCGGCGCACCCTACGGCTTCCTCCCTGCTATCGCCGGCCTCGACGGTTCCAAGGTGGCCATCCTCGAGGATTACGAGAAGAACAAGGACAAGCCCGATGCCAAGCTCGGCTACGAGAAGGATCTCGAGCGGGTCAAGGGTCAGGACCAGCAGAAGAACAAGGCTCTGCTCGATGATCTCACCAAGTTGAACGACTGGTGGACCAAGGACGAGAAGCCCAACGCCGCCGCTGACCTGAAGGATGTGGTCGCCGCCCGCATGACCGGCGGCCAGAAGGCCCTGCTCGTCACCGCCCTGGTGCCAGCCACCATGGCCATCGGCTACCTGCTCCTCATCCTCTACTTCCGCGCCACCGGCGGCTACAAGCAGGAGCACATCGGCCACTGAGGCTGATTCAACCCCATCACGCCCAGAGCGCCCGTCCGGAAAACCGGCCGGGCGCTTTTTTGTGAATATGCCCGGAGCCAGTTGAACTCAGTGGGAACTGTTCCCAACGCGGGGCGGGAGTCGTCTCCATGAAGTGGCATTTCATTCCAGGGTGGTTTTCCCGTGTGAATGCTTCGGTTTATTTATTGACCGTCTACAGACCGAGGTGGACTACCTGTCTGCTTGGTGCGGTTTTATTGATTGTCTTGTCTTTTTGCGTGTTTTTGGGGTGGTGTGTTGTTCAAAGTGAAAGGAGGCTGGCGGAAGAAGAGTGGGATGCAATTCAGGCCATGGAAGTGATTAGGGGGCATTCCTCACCTGCTAATGCAAAGCCACCCGACCGGGCTTCCAGCGGCCCGTAGTCTCGATTCACTGAGTTGGTAAGGCTTTTGATAGGCCAAAAAATCAACGCCCTCGGGGTCTGTTCCATCCCCCCTCCTCCCGCCGTTCCCTCAAGAGCGCCCCTATTGCGCACCCCAAACTCCCCACCGTCAGCAAAGGCCGCCACGGCCCATTCCAAATACTTTCCCAAAAACCGGCGCTCGGGGCACCGAGTGTTTCCAGCAGTTTGGTCGCCGCCTCGGCTTCGAGCGGCACCGAAAGTACCATCCCACCGGTCCGGTCAGCCAAATCGTCCAGCAACTGTCCCGCCGCCTGGCGTGTTGGTTCGGGTGATTGGGTGTTTGCTACGCGCAGAATCGCCAATCGGGCTTCTAGCCCTCCCGCAAGCTGGGCCGCCTGCCGCGGGGTGAAGTCCCCGGGTACCCCCGTCGGCTGGGCATTATGCTCACCATCGGTCACCAACAGCAGAACCCTTCGCCGTTGATCTCCGGCTGGAGCCCCCTCAAAGGCCTCCAGCCCGGCGGTCAGGGCATCCCCAAAATGGGTCGAGGTCTCCCCAGGGGTGCGCGTGGGGCCCAGGCCAGCCAGGGTGCTGGCCAGAGCTTCAGCGGGCGTGCCGGTGGGAAGGGCCCAGGTTGGTTGCCGGGCAAACAGCACCAGGCCGGTGTCCCAGCTCCGGTATCGGGGCAGCTTGGCCAAATGGTCCAGCACCTGCGTCACCGCATCGCTGGCCGCGCTCCATCGGGTGGGGCCCTTGGCTTCCCCAGGCCGAAGGGGATCATCCATGCTGCCCGAAGCGTCCAGCACCACCACCATCGTCCCGCCACCAGTTTTGGGGCTCCTTGCCGGCTGGGGCCCGGCAAGCGCCACCAGCAGGGCGGCAATGCAGCCGGTCCACCACCAATACGAGGCGGGTTTGCGTTCCTCTTCTGGGGAAACGGTGGGCGCCATGGGCAATACCACCCGCATCCGCGGCCGGTTCAGCCGCAAAAGGGCGGGCCATGGGGCCAAGGGCAGCAGCAGCAGAAACCACCAGAATTCAAAGGAAGGCATGATCCCATGCTAACCACTTTTCCAGGGGCGATTCCCAGCGGACCCTAGCAGGCTGACTATTTTGCCAGAACTTGTCATTTGGCCAATCTTTGCTGAATTGTTTGCTTCGCCCCGGTGCCTCACCCTTGCCGTTGACACCCCTCTTGCGGGAGCCTTAGGCTTTGGCGCCGGGAGAATTTCCGTCTTTTGAGTCAAAAGGCGCGATTGCTCCCCGGAAAACTGGCACGAAGGCAACGACGGGAAGCACGGCGTGAGCGAGCAAGGCGATAGTCTGGAAGCGGTCCGAAGGGAAAAATTGCTCGCCATCGAGGCTTTGGGCATCGATCCCTGGGGCCACCGGTTCGACAACCACCACCCCATTGCCAAGGTCCGTAACCTGCCGGTGGACCCGGCCAACCCCGAACACCGCCATCCCACCCGCATCGCCGGCCGCATCGTGCTGCGCCGCGTCATGGGCAATGTGCACTTCCTCGACATTCTCGATGCCACCGGCCGTGTGCAGGTGATGATCGGCAAAAAGCAGGTCGGCGAAACCGGCTGGAAACTGGCCGCCCTGCTCGACCTGGGCGACCTGCTCGGTGTCGATGGGGCCTTCGGGCTCACCAAAACGGGTGAAAAGACCGTTTTCGCCACCTCCATCACCATGCTGGGCAAATCCATCCTGCCCCATCCCGACAAACACTCGGGCATGGTGGACACCGAGTTCCGCCTGCGCCACCGCTACCTTGACCTCACCTACCACCCTGAGGTGATGGATCGCGCCCAAAAGCGCGTCCGCATGATCCGGGCCATCCGTCACTTCCTCGACGGGCAGGGCTTCCTCGAGGTGGAAACCCCCACGCTGCATTCGGTCGCCGGTGGCGCCGCCGCCCGGCCGTTTGAAACCCACCACAACGCCCTCGATATCCCCCTCGTCCTGCGCATCGCGCTCGAGTTGCCCCTCAAGCGTCTGCTGGTGGGCGGGATGGAAAAGGTCTACGAGATCGGGCGGGTCTTCCGCAACGAGGGCATCAGTCAGCGCCACAATCCCGAATTCACCATGATGGAGCTGTACCAGGCCTATTCCGATTACCGGGGAATGATGGACCTCGTCGAGGGGATGGTCTGCGCCTGCGCCAAAGAGATGCACGGTGACACGCAGGTGCCCTACGCCGGCGGGGTCATTGACTTCACTCCCCCCTGGCGCCGGGTCAGCTACGCCGAGTTGCTGCGGGAACATGCCGGCGCCGACATGTTCGATCCCGATTCCCTCCGCGCCGCCGCGCAGAAACATCACCTTTCCATCCAGGGCAAGGATCCCGATGTGATTGCCCAGGATCTGTTCGAGAATGTGTGCGAGCCCACGCTGGAAGGGCCGGTCTTCGTCTACGACTATCCCGCCAGTCTGTGTCCGCTCACCAAGCGCAAGCGCGACAATCCAAGGGTGGCCGAGCGTTTCGAGCTCTACATCCGCAAGATGGAACTGGCAAACGCCTACACCGAGCTCAGCGATCCGATCTTGCAGGAGCAGACTTTCCGCCAGCAACTGGCTGGCCTTCCCGCCGACGAGTCCATGGCCCGCATGGATGAGGACTTCATCACCGCCCTTAGCCACGGCATGCCGCCCGCCGGTGGCCTGGGTGTGGGCATCGACCGCCTCGCCATGCTGCTCACCGACACCACCAGCATCCGCGATGTGATCCTTTTTCCGCTTCTGCGTCCCCATCACCACCACAAGGCCGCGCCCCAGGGCCCGGCTGGCGACAAGGGCGACAGGAACGATTCACCGGACAAGAAGTCCTGAGGGGAACGACCCGTGTACAAGTTGGTCCTGTGCTGGCGTTACCTGAAGACCCGCTACCTGGCGCTGGTCTGCGTCATCAGTGTCATGCTGGGGGTCGCCACCCTCATCGTTGTCAACAGCGTCATGGGCGGATTCAGCGCCAAATTGCGTGACCGCCTGCACGGCCTGCTCTCCGATGTGATGATCGAGGCCTACGACTACGACGGCTTCGCCGATCCCGCCGGAAAGATGGAGATGATCCGCAAGGATCCCTATCTCGCCTCCCAGGTGGTGGCCATGGCCCCCACGCTCGAAATCTTCGCCATGTTGCAGTTCTCCTACCGCGACATGCCCATCACCAAGCCGATCCGGCTGGTGGGAATCGATCCGGCCGACCGCGCCAAGGTGGGGGGGTTTGCCGAGCATCTGGTCGATCCCAAGCGGAAGGCGAACCCCACCTTCGAGCTGGATGAGGCGGCCAGGACCCGCATGGCCCAGGCCAAAAAGCCCGAACCGCTCGTCTTTCAGCCCATTTTGAACGCCGATGAGCCCCCGCCGCCCGATCCGGTGGACAGCCGGCCCCACGAGCCGGTCAGCGCCATCCTCGGCTATGCCATCGCCCACTTC
The DNA here is from genome assembly GCA_002451275.1 of Planctomycetaceae bacterium UBA6894. Taxonomy (GTDB): domain Bacteria; phylum Planctomycetota; class Planctomycetia; order Gemmatales; family Gemmataceae; genus UBA6894. The sequence continues at coordinate 6,502 of DKBS01000112.1, forward strand.
CGTGACCGCGAGGCCCGCGATGAGGATGGCACCCTCCACGATCGCCGCACCCTGCAGCCGGGTGACGAGGTGGTGCTCACCACCGTCTCCAGCGCCAAGATGGCCCCGGTGTTCGACCGTTTCGTCATTGCTGACTATTTCAAGTCGGAAATGAGCGAATACGATTCGCAGTATGTGTTCGTTCCGCTCGACCACTTGCAGAAGCTGCGCACCATGGAGGGCAAGGTCACCTCCATCCAGATCCGCCTGAAGGACTTCGACGAGGCCCCCAAGGTGGTCGCCCGCCTCAAGGAGATGTTCCGTCGCCAGCCGGTCGAGGTGCAGACCTGGGAGGACAAGCAGGGCAATGTGCTCGCGGCCATCCGCACCGAAAAGGGCATCCTCAACATCCTCCTGTTCATGATCATCGGCGTTGCCGGCTTCGGCATCCTGGCCATTTTCTCGATGATTGTCGGTGAGAAAACCCGTGACATCGGCATCCTCAAGAGCCTCGGGGCCTCCAACTGGGGCGTGATGCAGATCTTCCTCGGCTACGGACTGTTGCTCGGCGTGGTCGGCGGCGGGCTCGGCTCGCTGCTGGGTCTGGCCATCACCACCAATATCAACGAGATCGAGCATCTGCTGGCCCGGGCCACCGGGCAGGATATCTTTCCGCGCGATGTCTACTATTTCGATCGCATCCCCACAGACATCCAGCCCCTCGCGGTGTTGCTGGTCAATGTGGGTGCGGTGGCCATTGCCGTGCTGTTCAGCATCCTGCCCGCCCTCAGGGCCTCGCTGCTCCACCCGGTGCGGGCGCTGCGGTTCGAGTGATTTGGCTGACGGGCGCAAGCCGCTGAACACGGGCAAAACCAGGGATCCAGTCATGCAGACCGGCTACATCGAGACCACAAGCGGCGTTGTGCCGCCACCCATCCTGCGCGCCGAGAATGTGCGCAAGACCTACCGCCGCAACGGCATCTCCACCGAGGTGCTCAAGGGCGTCGATTTTTCGGTCAATCACGGCGAGTTTGTCAGCATCGTCGGCGCGTCCGGATCGGGGAAGAGCACCCTGTTGCACCTGATGGGGACACTCGATTCGCCCGATGCCGGCGCTATCTGGTTGGGTGACAGGCGCATCGACAATTTGCCCGGCCGCGAGCGCGACAAGCTGCGCAACGGCCGGTTCGGATTCATCTTCCAGTTCTACCACCTGCTCCCCGAACTGACCGCCGTGGAGAATGTGCTGGCCCCCGAACTGGTGGCAAGCTCCGTCTGGCAGTGGCCCTTCCGCAAGAAGGCCGCCACCAGGCGCGCCGAGGAGCTTCTGGAGCGTGTCGGCCTGGGCCACCGCAAGCACCACCGCCCGCGTGAGATGTCAGGCGGCGAGATGCAGCGCACCGCCATTGCCCGCGCCATCATGACCAGGCCGGGTATCCTTTTTGCCGACGAGCCGACCGGCAATCTCGATGAGGCCGCCGGGGCCGAGATCATGGCGCTGCTGCGGGAGCTCAACCGTGCCGATGGCCTCACCGTTTTGATGGTCACCCACAACATGGAAATGGCCAACACCACCGATCGCATCGTCCGCCTGGCATCCGGCCGGATCGATCCGACCCGCCAACCGGTTCAGCCGGTCCACAGCCTGTCCCGCCCTCCGGAATCGGGCCGCATGGAATACGCCTACCGCGGCGTGGGCTGAACCCTTCCAGAGGTCCGGTTTCTCCGCCGAAAACCCGGGCTCCCCGGGGTATGCGCGGGTTTCTCCGTGCGATAAACTGGCTCAACACAGCGAATCCGCATGGCCGTACCGTCGGCCTCCGGCGTGAAAACAAGGGAGAGGCCGCATGGCCGCCATCTATCTCAACGGGAAATTGGTCGACCGCCAGCACGCGGTTGTCAGCGTCTACGACCACGGTTTCCTCTATGGCGACGGCGTGTTCGAGGGTCTCCGTTTCTATGGCGGCAAGATCTTCAAGCTGCGCGAGCATCTCGACCGCCTCTACGACAGCGCCCGCCACATCGCCCTGGCCATTCCCCAGGACATCGACTCCCTGTCTGCCGACACTGTGGCGTGCGTTGCCGCCTCCGGCATGGTCGATGGCTATGTGCGCCTGGTGGTCTCCCGCGGTGAGGGTAATTTGGGCCTGGACCCGCGCTCTTGCCCCAAGCCGACGGTCATCATCATCGCCGACGCGATCAAGCTCTATCCAGCTGAAATGTATGAGCAGGGCATGGAGGTCATCACCGCGGCCACCATCCGCAACCACCCCGATGCTCTGGACCCGCGGGTGAAGTCGCTCAACTATCTCAACAATATCCTCGCCAAGCTCGAGGCCAACCGCGCCGGCGTTCCCGAGGCCATCATGCTCAATCACTTGGGCCATGTGGCTGAATGCACAGCGGACAACATTTTCATCGTCAAGCAGGGCGTGCTTTCCACCCCGGCGCGGCACAGCGGTCTGCTCGATGGCATCACCCGTCGCACCGTGCTGGAGTTGGCCGAAAGGCTCAAGATCACCGCTCGGGAGGAAACCCTCACCCGGCACGACCTGTTCACCGCCGACGAGATGTTCCTCACCGGTAGCGGCGCTGAAATTGTCCCGGTCACCAGGGTGGACGCCAGGCCCATTGGTCAGGGGACGCCCGGGACGGTGACCGGCCGCTTGCGCGAGGCGTACCACAAGCTGGTCCGTTCCTGATTCGGTCACTCCTGGAAATTTCGCCATGGCACATCAGATTCGAAAAATACTGGTGGCTGAGGACTTTTCCGATTCGTCGCGCCACGCGCTCGAGCATGCCGAGATGATCGCCGCCAAGTTTGGTGCGGCCATTGATCTGGTCCATGTGGTTCAGGACACTTCAGCAGTCTCCTCCCCGGCCGGGCTGGTGGTCACCCCCGGCCTTCTGGGCCGAGAGGAGGCCATGGAGGTGGAGGCCCGCGCCCAGTTGGAAAACGAGGCCGACGAGCTCCGCAGCCGCGGTCTCACCGTGAAGCCGATGGTGTTGACCGGCGATCCCCTCGATTGCGTCATCCAGGCGGCCAAAAAGGGCAAGGCCGATTTGCTCGTCGTTGGCACCCACGGCCGCACGGGCATTGCGCATTTGCTGCTGGGCAGCGTCGCGGAAAGCATCCTCCGCCACGCGCCGTGCCCGGTTCTCTGTGTCCGCCATCCCACATTCCAGCACCCGGGCAAATAGCCGCTGATTCGCTGGCCATTCCCCGCGGATTCCGCGGGGTGTAGGCGATCAGGTGGCCTGCGCCACTGGCTTTGTCTTGGCGCGCCCCAACTCGCCCAGCAGGTTCCCTCCCAGGACCATCGCCCCGCCTGCCACCAGGTGCCAGGTGAGTCCCTCATGCTGGTAGGCAACCGAGAACGCCGTCGCGAAGACCGGTTCCAGCAGGTAGATAAGCGCCGCGCGCCCGGCCCCCACCAGGGGTTGGTAGCGGTTCATCCAGCCGAATCCGATCAGCGTGGGAAAAACCAGAAGCAGGCCAAGATCCAGAAGCACCCCGGGCTGGCTGAGCATGCCGCCCAGCCACTGCAGGCAGTCGGCACCGTTGCCCCGCCAAACAATCAGCGCCAAAAGCGACAGTCCCGAAGCGAGGGTGTTCATGGTGAAGAAGGCCAGTGTAAGGCGGTGCGCCACCAGGCCGCCGCCCATGCGGTCCAGCACCACCACCTGGGTACCAAAAAACAGCGCGGAAAGGACGGTAAGCGCCTCGCCAGGTCCGAATTTCCAGCCCCCCTCCACCATTACCACGCCGCCAGCCATCGCGATCGCCAGCCCGCCCCACAGCCACCAGTTCTGGCGCACTCCAAGGGTTAGGAGGATCAATGGTGCGAAAAAGCTCGCAAGCGAGGTGAAGAATGCCGACATCGCCGGGCTGGTGAGGGCCAGGCCCAGAAGCTGCAGGGCCAGCCCTGACCACATGCACAGCCCCACGCAGGTGCCTGCCAGCCAGGCTCCCTTGTCCGGGGCCAGCGCCACCCGGGGCTTCGCCGCAATGAAACACAGCGAGGCCAGACCCATGCGCACCGTCATCAGCGCGAAGGATGCCTGCGATTGCAGGAGGAAGTCGTCCCCGGCCCACAGCTTGGCGGCGTCTTGCCACCGCTTCATCAGGGAAAAGGAAAGGCTCCAGACGATCACCACCCCGAGCAGGTACCACTCGGGTGCGATCCATCCGGAGCTGTTTTTCGGGGAGACTAGGGCGGGCTTGGTCGATGTCATCGGACTGGCATCGTAAAGGAAAGGCCCGCCCGGGTCGACAGGGTCCTAGCGCTGGACAGCCTCATGCCGCAACTGCTGGATGCCGTCCACCAGTTCCTGCAGGTGTTCGCGGGTCAGCTTGCCGCCCGCGGCCATGCGCACCTGACCAGCGGTGTCGATCACCACCACGTTGGGCACGCCGGGAGCCATGCCGAAGCACTGTTGCATGGTGCTGTCGAAATCCATCCACACCGGGCAATCGGGGCAGGCTTTGCGGAATTCGTTGCGGATGATCGATTTCACCAGGTTGGGTGCCTTGCCGATGATCGCCACCGGTACGGCTTTCACATCCGGGCTCCGGGCTCCCGCGGTTTGGCCAGGCAGGGCGGAGGGCGCCGCTTGCCGGGCCTTTTCCGGGGGAAGGTTCTTGGCGTTCGGGTGGAACGCCAGGTGGATCATCTCGCCGAGTTGTTTGTTGAATTCCGAACTTTCGCGGTCGCCGTAAATCAGGACCAGCACATCGCCCTGGCATTCCTGGCAGCGGTGCTCCTTCTCGAACTGGTCGGTCATCACAAAGGCCGGGGCCTTCTGGGGGCGAAGCTTCACCACCTGGGCCTGTGGCGTGGCCGCGTTGGCCGTTTGGGCGGAGGCGGCCGCTTGGGCGAACAACAAGCTGGTGAGCACACCGGTTGCCAGACTGATCATCCCATGCCTCCTCTCAGGCTCGCGCGGGATTGTGCCCGCTGGAATCCAATCACTGCCAAAACCAAAAATCCCGCGCTGAAGAGCAACACCACACCCGCGTTGAGCAGGGCCGTCGCGAAACCGCCTCCCTGCCATGTGGCCGCTTCCAGGCCGGCAAGCGCCCAGGAGGTTGGCAACAGCACGCCCAGGGACCGCAGCCAGGACGGCATGAGGAACGGGGGCAGCCACAGGCCGCCCAGCATGCTCAAAGCCAAAATCACCAGGATGGCCACGCTGCGGGCCCGCGACTCATTGCCGCCGATCGATGCCACCAGCAGCCCGGTGCTAGCCGCTAGGAGCGAAACAGACAGAGCCATGATTGCGAACCCGAGCACCGACCCGGAAATCGTCACGCCGAAGATCAGCCAGGCGAAGGCGAAACTCACCGACAATTGGGCCAGCGCGATCAGCGTGGTGGCCAGTGCGCGACCGGCCATCAGCGTGGCGGGGAAGGCGGGGGTGGTGGTCAGGCGCCGCCAGATGCCCAGCCGCCTTTCGCGCAACAGCAGCAGGCCGCAGTCCATCCCCAAAAATAGCAAGTACTGCAGGGTCATGCCGCAGAAACTGTGGCCAAACACCGCCTGGTCGCGCTCCGTTCCCGAGGCGCAAATCCGTTGCACCCTTCCCAGGTCCTGAAACTTGTCGGCCATGGCCTGGGTACCCGGCAATCCCATGCTCCGCAGGGTTGCCAAAAACCGGTCGGCTGTCCGCCGCGCCACCGCCTCCGCCAGGATGCCTTCGGCGAGCCGGGCCTGCATTTCGTTGCCGCTGGCATGTAGCACAATCGGTTTGACCGGCGCGCTAGGCGTTTTGGGGTCCAGTATGTCCGTGGATCCCTTGCCGAATTCCTTGGGAAGAATCAGGGCCACGGGGGCCTCGCGCGTGGCCACCTTTTGCCTGGCCTGCTCCATGTCCATCCTTTGGAGTTGCAGGACGCTCTGCTCTTCCAGGGAGGCCACCACCGCCTGGGCCAATTCGGAATCGGATTCCACCACCAGCCCAGCCTCAAAAGCCTCGATCTCACCCTTGCTGGTGTTTCGGAAAATCAGGCCGAAGAGCGAAGCCAGGATAATGGGCACGGTGAAGCACAGAAGCACGCCGCGTCTGTCCACCCAGAACAGGCGCAGGTCCTTGCGGCAAACCTCCCAAGCCAATCGGAGTTGGTTGAACATCAGGCGGCTTTTCCCAGGGTGGAACCTGTGGTGGTTTCTAGGGGCTCGACACGCGGTGCCGGCGCTTTGCGGTGGGCCGCCCCCTGGGCGGCCAGATTGGCGATCATGCGGGCCAGGGCGTTGGGAACCGGTTGCTGTTCTTCCGCGCCTTGGGAGCCTTCAAACCGCCTTGGCGTGAAGGGGATGCTGGCGGGTTCCGCACCGGCTGCGAAATATCCCAAGCCTCTGGGGCTCAGATGGGTGCAGACATCCTCCAGACTGCCATGCGCCATCAGCTTGCCCTGATTCAGGATGGCGATCTGGTCGCACAGCGTCGCGGCTTCCTCCAGCAAGTGGGTGGTCAGCACAATCGCCCGCCCACGCTTGCGGAGCTGCCCCAACAGGTCGTAGATCGCTTCTCGGGACGAAACATCCAGGCCCACGGTGGGTTCATCCAGCAGCAGCAGCAGCGGATCATGCAGCAGCGAGCAAGCCAGGTTGAGCCGGCGCTGCATGCCACCCGAAAACGAATTGGGTTTGCGGTCGGCCTGATTGAGCAGTTGCACGAAATCGAGCGCGTCCATCACCCGCTCACGCAGGGACCGTCCGTGCAGGCCGAACATGCGCCCGAAGAACAGCAGGTTGTCCCGTGCGGAGAGCTCCTCGTAGTATGCTAGATCTTGCGGAACATATCCTATGCGCTGCCTGTATAGCTCCGGAGCGTCCTGATAGGAAATACCGCCTATCCGGATACTTCCTTCATCGACTGGCTTTTGGCTGCTGATGGCCGCGAGGGTCGTGCTCTTTCCCGAACCATTCGGACCTAAAAATCCAAGAATCTGGCCCGGATGAACCTGTAGGTTCAACCCGCTGACAACCCAACGGGTCCCCCATCGCAGGGAGACGCCTTCCAGGGAGAGGATCGGTGCTGGTTGGGTCACAAGTTGTTTCCATTAAACAGGTTGCGACTTGTATCGTGGCTTCGGAGAGAGAAGCCCCATGCGCCGCTGCCACCCGGAGGGTTATGGCGGAGCGGCGAAAGCATCGGCAACCGGCTCAGGCAAATCAAGATGACTTGAAGTGGACGGCGAGGCCTCCCTCCACTTACAAGTGTTTAGCGTGGCCTCGATTAGCGTCGCATGACGGCCCGGCTGATGGATCAGCCGCCCTGTCATCCGGCCTACCCCAGCGTCACGCCCGGAGATTCTGCATGGCACGGGTTGTGATCATTGGGGCGGGGCCCGGCGGTTTGGCTTCCGCGATGCTCTTGGCCAAGGCAGGCGTGGAAGTCACCATTCTCGAGCGCCTCCCCCATGTGGGTGGCCGGACCAGCACCCAAATCGCCCACGGGCCTGCCGGCGATTACCGTTTCGATCTCGGACCCACCTTTTTCCTCTACCCCCGGGTTTTGGAAAGCATCTTCAAGGCGGTTGGGACCGACCTGCACCAGCATGTTGATCTGCGTCGCCTCGATCCCCAATACCACCTGATTTTCGGCAACGGCGGCGAGATCCGCGCCACCTCTGACATGGACCGCATGCGCGAGCAGATCGCCGCGGTCAGCCCGCGCGATGCCGACCAGTTTGAACGATTCATGGCCGACAACCGCAAGAAAATGGGGTTGTTCCGTCCGGTGTTGGAACAGCCCTTCCAAAGCCTGGCGGATGTGGTCACCTGGCCCATGATGAAGTTGCTCCCCACCCTGCGGCCCGCCCTGTCGCTGGAGCGTGAGCTGGCCCGCTATTTCGATGATTCCCGCATCCGCCTGGCGTTCTCGTTCCAGAGCAAATATCTGGGCATGTCGCCGTTCAAGTGCCCCAGCCTGTTCTCCATTCTCAGTTTCCTCGAGTACGAGCACGGCGTCTGGCATCCGATGGGAGGCTGCGGCGCGGTCAGCGAAGCCATGGCCAATGTCGCTCGCTCGATGGGCGTGCGCATCCTCACCGGCCGCGAGGTCACCGGCCTCGAATTCCAGGGCAAGCGGGTGAAAGCTGCCATTGCCGGCGGCGAGCGCTTCGCCTGCGACTCGATGATGGTCAACGCCGATTTCTGCCACGCCATGCGCAAACTGGTGCCTGACAACTTGCGCAAACGTTGGACCAATGACCGTATCGATCGCAAGAAATTCTCATGCTCCACTTTCATGCTGTATCTGGGCGTCGAGGGCACCTTCCCCGAGCTGGAGCACCACACCATCTACATGAGCGGGGATTACGAGGGTAATCTGGCGGATATCGACTCGCGCCATACCCTGTCGCGTGATCCCTCGTTCTATCTGCACAATCCCAGCAGGCTGGACCCGTCCATGGCCCCGCGCGGCCATAGCTCGCTGTACCTGCTGGTTCCCGTGTCGCACCAGCACCAGAACATCGACTGGAAGCAGGAAGCTCCCCGCTTCCGCGAAATGGCGCTCAACCAGGTTCGGAAGCTGGGCCTTCCCGACCTGCGACCCCTCATCCGCTACGAGCGGATGCTCACGCCGGATGACTGGGATGCCCAGTACACCATCCACAAGGGGGCTGTGTTCAACCTGGCACACAACCTGGGGCAAATGCTCCACCTCCGTCCCCGCAATCGCTTCGAGGACCTCGAAGGCGTTTACCTCACCGGCGGCGGTACCCATCCAGGCAGCGGGCTGCCGGTGATCTACGAGTCCGCCCGCATCAGTTCCCGACTGATGCTGAAGGATCTGGGCCAGTCGTTTGACCACTGCATTCCCCGCGATGAGGATGCGCCCGCATCGGGGGGGTGGTGGCCCCTGGGACGACGCGCCAAGGCGGCCAGCCAAGAAAAGGTGGCTGTTTGACTTGCGCCGGCTAAACAAAACGAATCAGATAGCGATAACCCATTTGGGCCGGCCGCGGGCCACGGAGAAGATTGCATGGTTTCCAGAACCAGGAAGCGTATCGGCATCATTGGCGGCGGGCTGGGCGGGCTGGCTTCCGCCTGCACCCTCGCCGCGCGCGGTCACGATGTCACCCTGTTCGACAAGAACGATTGGGTCGGCGGGAAGGCGGCGGTGCTGGAAGGCAAAGGCTTCCGTTTCGACATGGGGCCGACCATCCTGACTCTGCCCTCCGTGCTGCGGCGCATCTTCGCCGAGGCGGGCCACAAGCTGGAGGACCGGCTCAACCTGGTTCGCCTCGATCCCCAATGGCGCTGCTTCTATCAGGACGGCACCTTCCTCGACCTGATGGAAAACGTCCAGACCATGGTCGAGAAGATCCGTGGCATGGACCCCAAGAGCGCGGAGGGCTACCAGAAATTCCAGGACTTGTCCAAACGGTTGAACCGCATCAGCCAGAAATTCTTCTTCTGGAAATCGATCGGTTCGCTGTGGGACATGTTCAGTTTCAAGGACAGCATGAACCTGTCCATGCTGGGCGATGTGATGTCCATGCGCCCGGTCAGCACCGTGGCCGCGACTGTGCGCAAGTATGTGCCCGATGAGCGGGTCGCGCAGATGCTCGACCACTTCACCCAGTATGTCGGGTCCTCGCCTTACGGTTCGCCTGCCGTCCTCTGCGGCATTGCCCACATGCAGACCGACGAGGGGGTGTGGTACCCGATGGGCGGCACCCGCGAGGTGCCCAAAGCCCTGGCCAAGTTGGCTGGGGAGCTGGGTGTGACCATCCACTGCGGTGTCGAGGTCACCCGCATCGAGCAGGACGGCGCCGGCCGCGCCTCAGGCGTGGTGGAATCCGGTGGCACGAAGCACGCCTTTGACATCGTCGTGTCCAACTCGGACACGGTTCGGACGCACCGCGAGCTGTTGGCAGCCGGCAGGGCTGCCGAGCGGTTTGAGGGCCGTCGCGGATACGAGCCTGCCTGCTCGGGTGTTGTGCTCTACCTGGGCCTGAACAAGCGGTACGACCATATCGCGCACCATGACTTTGTCTTCTCGCGCGATGCCGAGGAGGAGTTCGACGCCATCTACAACCGCGGCGAGCCGGCTCCCGATCCAACCTGCTATGTCTGCGCACCCGCGGTCACGGACCCTTCCGTCGCGCCGCCTGGTGGCGAGGCGCTGTATGTGCTGGTGCACACCCCGTACCTGCGGCCCCACCACAACTGGAACGAGATGCTGCCCAAATACCGCGAGGTCATCCTCAACAAGCTGGAAACCACCGGCGGCATGAAGGGGATCCGCGACCGGATCGTCTTTGAGGGAAGCCTGACGCCGCAGGGTATCCATGATCGGTACCGCGTGCTGAATGGCGCAATCTACGGGCTGGCCAGCCATGGCCGGCTGTTCGGGGCCTTCAAGCCCGCCAACCGCAGTCCCGATGTGCCGGGGCTATATCTTGCGGGGGGCTCGGCCCATCCTGGGCCCGGCATGCCGATGGCTCTGATGAGTGGATGGATCGCCGGGGACACGGTGGACCAGGATGTCAACGGTCCGATGCCTGTCCAGGCATGAGGACGGCCTAGCGAAGCACCTGGGGGAGGTTGGCCATGACGGGGAGGGGAGATGATCGCCTGCCCGTGTGGTCGCCTCGCATTGTTTCCTGGTTCCGGTGGTATTGCCGGCGTTACTACTTTCCTCCACACTTCCACGCCTTGCGAATCTTGCGTTCCGGTTTGGCAGGTGATCTCAACCCGGCGGGCCCGCTGGTGGTGATCACCAACCACCCTTCCTGGTGGGACCCTGTCATCAGCGCTTTGCTGAGCACCCGCTATCCCGAGCGCCGGGTCTTCGCGCCGATCGACGCCAAGGCGCTGGAGTCTTACCGGTTCTTCAAGAAAATGGGATTTTTCGGCGTGGAGCAGGGGACTGCCCGCGGTGCTGCCACTTTCCTGCGCGTGGCCAGGCGGGTGCTCATGGAGCCGGATGCCATCCTCTGGGTGACAGCACAGGGCCGGTTCACCGACCCCCGGCAGCGGCCTGTGCGTTTGATGCCCGGACTGGGGCACGCGCTGGCGCGGTTCGATGGCAACGCCACCGTGTTGCCCATCGCGCTGGAATATCCTTTTTGGGACGAGAAAAGTCCGGAGGCGCTGGTTCATTTCGGCGAGCCGGTGCAGGTGAGGCCGGACTGTGGCCTTGATGGTGCCGGTTGGACCGATTTGCTTTCAACCAAGTTGGAGGCGGCGATGGATCAACTGGCGCAGGCGGCCATTCAACGGGACCCGGCCCTTTTTGAAACCATGCAGACAGGCAAGACCGGGGTAGGCGGCATGTATGACCGCATCCGCCGATTGACCGCCTGGATGGGCCTGCGCAAGTTTGACGGCAGCCATGCCGCAGCCTTGGGCAAAACGGATGAATTGGCGCAACGATGATCCTCACACCCCTCGCATGGCTGGCCATTGCGGCCTTACTGGTTTCCATGCTGCCGTTTTTGATGTTCTTCAAAAACCTTCAGGCCTATCTTCCCCCGCCGGAGGCAAAGGACGGCTTGCCCGAGGTGGGGGTGTCGGTGCTGATTCCGGCCCGGGATGAGGAGGGGGCGATTGGCGAGGCGATTCAAACCGCCCTGGCAAGCGGTGCGGGCATCAGCGACCTGGAAGTGGTGGTGCTGGATGACCACTCCACGGATCGAACCGTCTCGATCGTGCGCGAGTGGTCCTTGAGGGATCCCCGGGTTCGGCTGGAGCAGGCCCCGGACCTGCCGGCCGGGTGGTGCGGCAAGCAGCATGCCTGCTGGGTGCTGGCCAATCGGGCCAAGCATGACCTGCTGTTGTGGGTGGACGCGGATGTGCGGCTGGAACCCGGGAGTGTCGGGCGCCTGGCGGGATTTTTGAACCGGAGCGGCGCGGCCCTGGTTTCGGGTGTGCCCAGGCAGATCACCGGAACGCTGGTGGAGCAATTGCTGATACCGCTTATCCATTTTGTTTTGTTGGGGTTCCTGCCGTTTGACCGGATGCGCAAAAGCGTGAGCCCGGCCTATGCCTCGGGATGCGGTCAATTGTTCCTGGCCAGGCGCGATGCCTACTTTGCCGCGGGCGGGCATGAGGCGATCAAGTCGACACTGCATGACGGTATCCACCTGCCCAAGGCGTTCCGCCGGGCGGGCTTCGCGACCGACCTGTGTGACGCGACGCCTTTGGCCCGGTGCCGGATGTACCACGGGGCGGCGCAAACCTGGAAGGGGTTGGCCAAGAATGCCACCGAAGGGTTGGCGTCGAACGGCATGATTGTGCCCGCGACACTGATTTTGGGTCTGGGCCAGGTGGCGCCCTGGGTGGTGATGGTGGTCGCCTGGATGAGGGAGGGGAATGGGTCGTTGGCATTTGCACTGGGATGGCTTGGGACCTTTCCGGGATTGCTGGTACGGCTTGCCGGGGTTCGACGGTTCGGGCAACCGGTGCTGGGTGCGCTGCTGCATCCAGTGGGCGTATTTTTGCTGTTGGTGATCCAGTGGCAGGCCCGGGTGATGGCGTGGCTGGGTATCCGGTTTGCCTGGCGTGGTCGCAGGTACACGCAAACCTGATAAACTGAAGGAATTGGTTAGAAACGGTTGATTTAGTCGGGGACTTCCATGGCTTGGGCGGAATGGACCACCTTCCTCAGGCAATCCAAGGACGAGTTCATGACCACGGGGGCCATCGGGCCGAGTGGTCCGTTTCTGGCGGATGCCCTGTGTCGTGAAATTCGGCGGCCCGATCGGGGGCCCTGGAAAATTCTGGAGGCTGGTCCAGGCACGGGGGCGGTGACCCGCCGGCTGGTGCGTTACCTGCGCCCCGGGGATACCCTGACCGCGGTCGAGATCAACCCGAGCCTTGCGGAGTTTTTACGCAAGTCGTTTCGCGACAATCCGGTTATGGCCGAAAAGGCCCATCAGGTGGAGATTGTCGAGGCCAACCTGCTGGATTATCCAGGGGAGGGGGTTTTCGACACGGCAGTGTGTGGTTTGCCCTTCAACAACTTTCCGCTGCCGTTGACCAAGGACCTGATGGCTGCAATCGAGCGACTGCTGAAGCCGGGTTCGCTCTTGTCCTACTTCGAGTACTACGGTATCCGCCGCCTGCGAATAGCCCTGGGTCGCAAGGGCGAGACGCTGGACAAACTCACCGCGATGGATGATTTCCTGGTGGGCCGGGAACGGCAACTGGGTGAATCCACCGAGATGGTGTGGTGGAACCTGCTTCCCGCCATGTGCCGTCGTTTGCGGATGCCCGCGCGCGGCTGACCTTCGGGGCATTTTCCCGGAGGATGAATTCCATGTCTTTTCTCGCGCTGTTGGCGCTGGCGCTTAGCCAGCAGCCTTGTCCGCATGCGTCCAAAACCTGTCCCCAAGCCCAGGTCCAACGGTGCCAGGAAACCAAGGGGTGCCTGGTCCGGGCCGAGGCTGAGGACGAGATCGACATGGGGGAGGCGGAGTTTCTCGCCGATCCGATGGACGACCAGGTGATCGCGGCTGCCGCGAACAAGCCCAGGCACACGATTTCGTTGGGTTTTGCATTTGGCAAGGACAAACCGGCTGCCGTGACCGTGGTGTTCACCAAGAAAAAGGAAGAAGAAGGCAAGGAGGAGCGGATTCAGGGACAGTTTTACGCCTTCGGCCCGATTGTTTCGCGTTGCGAGGTCTCCACCCTGGACGAGGATGAGGAGGAGGCTTGCGAGGAGTGCCCCGCCGCCACCAAGGCTTGCGAGAAGTGCCCTGCGGTGAAGGCGAGCGCTTGTGCGAAGTGCCCGGCGGCCCAGTGTGACAGCGCCAAGGCCTGTGAGAAGTGCCCTGCGGCGAAGGCGAGCGCTTGTGCGAAGTGCCCGGCGGCCCAGTGTGAAAGTGCCAAGGCTTGTGAGAAGTGCCCTGCGGTGAAGGCGAGCGCTTGTGCGAAGTGCCCGGCGGCCCATTGCGACAGCGCCAAGGCTTGTGGGGAGTGCCCGGCTTGTCCGGCTGAGCAGGCTGTGGTTCAAGGTCCGGTGGATGGGGAAGTTGTGCAGGCCCAGGCTGTCACTTTCGTTTCGACCACCTCCACGGAGCAGGGCAAGCCTGCCCGTCGCCGGCTGTTCCGCCGTCGGTAAAACGCACCGCATCGAAATCGAGGCCGTCTCTCCGCTTGCGGGGAGGCGGCTTTTTTCATTCGTCTTGCCACCATTGCGGTGCGGAATCATCCTCCGATTCCTCGACTGGTTCGTAGGGGATGAGTGCCAGGAGGATGATCAGGTCGTACACGCCGTGGAGGACCATGGGGCCCAGCAGGTTGTCTGTGGCCAGGTAGAACCAGCCGAGCAGCATGCTGATCCCGAAGGCCAGCAGAAAATAGGCAACGGAAAGGCCGTGCAGCGCCCCGAAGAGCACCGAGGTGATGACCAGCGCGCCCCATGGACCGGCGGGGGTGAGGGCGAGGCCGGGTTGGATGGCGCCGCGGAACAGGAGTTCCTCGCAAAAGCCGGCCATGAGTGCGATGCCGATGCGGTCGGGGTAGGTACTGGCTGCGAGCAGGGGGAACATCTGCCCCTCGATCAGCGAACGGAAGGACCGCACGGGCTTCCAGGGCACAGCCAGGCCGCCGATCACCAGGAGGGCCAAGCCTGCCGCGCCCGCCAGACCCAGGGCCCCATCGAGCCAGGTGGGGGTGATTTTGTCCAACGGATCGAAGCCGGCCCACCACCCGATCAGTAACGCGGCAGGGACCAGCAGGCCCTCCACCAGCACCGACATGCGCATGATCTCGTGGCGGCCCATGGCTTCGGGGGCCAGCTTTTCTTCCTCGGAGTTTTCCATGGTCAGGCGAGCCCCCACATGCGGCGGAGGGCCCACTCGACGCAGAGCAGGGACAGGAAGGCCAGCAGGTAGATCATCAGGAACGGGGACCAACCGGTGGTTTTCCAATCCGGATGGCGGCTGGTGATTTTCCGGTCGGTTTCCTTGGGGCGGCTGGCCAACGAGCGGAGGTGCTCGAGGAGTTCCTCGCCACGGCGGGCGGTGCCGCCACCCTCCTGGGCCAATCCTTCGAGGAAGCGCGGGTCGCTGCTGAGGCGGGTGAGTTCGCGGTCGTCCTGGAAGACTTCGAAGCGGGCCTCGACCGTGTCCTTGATCTCGGCCCCGTCGGGGATCTTGGCCTGAGCCTCCAGACGGACGGTGTAGATACCCGGGGTGGTCAGCCATGCGGGATCGACCTCGCCACGGGTCTCCCCCATGTCGGTTTTTAGCGGGAGGGCCTGGGCGGCGGCGGCAGGTTGGCCACCGGGGCCCAGCGGTTTGCCCTCCGGATTGACCAGCGTGACCTTGAGG
Source organism: Planctomycetaceae bacterium UBA6894 (assembly GCA_002451275.1). Classification (GTDB taxonomy): domain Bacteria; phylum Planctomycetota; class Planctomycetia; order Gemmatales; family Gemmataceae; genus UBA6894. The sequence goes on from DKBS01000112.1 coordinate 21,773, forward strand.
CTGGCGTTTTCCAGGGGCTTGCCGTCGGGGCCGTTCACACCCACGCGCAGGCCCAAGCCACGATCGGGCAGAACAGCCAGGCGGCGGGTATCGAGTTCGAGGAAGGCTTTCGAATCCTGTTGCTCATGGCGGGCCAACCAGCGGGCCAGGCGCTGCCAAAAGCGGTGGTGCAGGTTCCTGGAAGCCTTGTCGCGAATCCAGCGGTGGGAGGTGTCGCCGGCGAAGGCGAGGACCCGCCCCCTGCCGTGATTCAGCTTGGCCACCAGCAGGGGGTCGCCCTTGGCGTTGTTGGCCAGGAGTGTGCCATCACCGGTCATCTTGCCCAGGCGGCTGTAGCCTTCCAGTTCACGCAGGCTATCCCATGCCTGGCGGCTGTCCTTGCCGGGCTCGGCGATGGACATGAAGTAGGCGCAGAGGCGGAGGCCCTCGGCGGTGGGGACCATCCGGGCCATTTCCTCCACCGGGGGCGCTGGGGCCATGGTCAGGGGTAGCATGCGGGCCAGGGGGGTGTTTTGCCAGCCGCCGTTTCCGAAGGAGGCGTAGCCGCCCATCATCAGGAAGCCTGCCCCGCGTTCGGCGACCATTTCCTCGATTTTCGCGGCGGCCCCGGGGGATGCGGACTCCAGTTGCTGGGGGGTGATGTCGCCCAGGATGATGACATCGTAAAAGCGCTTTTGCAGGTCGAGCAGGTCGCGATTTTCGGGGTTGCCCTGGTCGGCCCGGTCGCCGCGGAGCCACGCGGTGTAGACGGTGATGTTCCGGTCGAGGGCAAGGGTGTCGGCGACGATCTGCGGTTCCCAGGCGCGCTGCTTGTCCACCAGCAGGACACTGAGGCCCTCCTTGGCGACCTGGGCGAAGGTGGTGATGCGGTTGTTGAGGCGGTTCTGCTCGCCGGGCAACGGCTCGTTGTCGCGTGCGGGGTCACAGGCGACCACCGTCACCTGGACTTCGCCCATGGCCTGGACGGGCCGGTGGCGGAGGACGACCAGGTTGCCCTCGGACTGGCGCATGACCACCTCGCCGTTTTTGTTGGCGGCACCCTCCTCGCCGGCAGGGTAGGCGGTGGCCTCGACCGGTTCGCCGTTGACCAGCAGCTTGAAACGGACCCTGGACTGGACATATCCGGGAGCATCCACCTCGACGGTGACGCGCATCTCACCGCCGTGGGGCACGCGGGGGGTGGGTTCGGTGCGGATGTCCACCAGGCCCACATCGCGGCGGGCGCCGTCGGCGGCGGGGCTGCCGTACCAGAAAGTGTGGACCGGGCTTTCCAGGCGGCGCCAGGCCGCGGCCGCGGCCTTGGGGGGCACCCGCCGGGAGCTGGTGTCGATGCCATCGGACAGGATCATGAGGCCGAGCATCTCGCTTGCCGGATCGCGGAGATCTTCCATGGTTTTCAGCGAGCCGCCGAAATCGGTGAGGATCCCTTCGGGGGCGCCGGGCGATTCCAACTGGAGGGGCTGGACCTTGTTGCTGAAGCGCACGAGGCGGGCCTCGACCCCGTGCTCCTCCTCCAGCCGGGTGAGGATGGGTTTGGCGGCCTCGAGGTGGGCGAGGGCGCGGGCGAAACGGGTTTGCCCATCCGCCTCGTCGGCGGTGGCCATGCTTTTGGAATCATCGAGGGCGAGGATGAGGAGGCCCTTGGCCTTGTCGGTCTCGACCCCCACCAGCGACGGCCTGAACAAGGCGGTCAGGGCCAACAGGAAGGCGAGCAGCCGGATCGCCAGCAGTGTCAGGACGCGGGGGCCGCTGGCGCCCCGGGCGCCGCGGTAGGCAGCCAGGGTGACGGCGACCAGGAGCAACACGCCGAGACCGGCCAGCCAGAAGGCGGGCCTGGCCGGATCGTTGAACGGGTAATAGGGATCGAGTTCAAAATGAATGTTGAGCGGGTTCATGCCGCGCTCCTGGCGCCAGTGGCGGCCCCGCTAGCATCCTTGTCGCCAAAGACGCGGTTGGCGAGCCAGCTTTCCACCGCGAGGAGCAGCACGACGATGGCCAGGATCCAAGGGAGCAGGTCGAGATCCCCCTGCCACTGGCCGGTCATGAGTTCATTGAGTTCGACGCCCTTGCCGGCGGTGAGGATCCTGTCCTTGCCGAGGACCTGCTCGATCTCCTCGGCAGGCGCCTTATCGAGGTCTGTCTCGTTGGGATCCAGGGCCAGGCTGAAGGCGCGGGCCAGGCGTTTCTGGGCGGTGCGGACCTGGTAGTTGCCGGCTTCCTCGGCCTCGGGCAGCGTGAGGCGTTTGGCGTCGTCGGGGATGACCAGTTCGCTGCCATCGCCCTGGAGGCCGGGGCCGCGCAGACGCAGGGGCAACATGGCCGGTGCCAGGGACGGCAGATCCACCTCGGGCTTTTGGCCCGGGCGGGCGATCCAGTTGGCCTGGGCGACCTGACTGCCGGTGCCCGCCATGTCGCGGTTGATCTGGTCGATCAGCACCAGGCCGATGGAGGAATCGGTGTAGAAGTTGTTCCAGCCCCGGTTGTTGTCGAACAGGCGCCCATCGAGGCCGGTGGCCAACTGGAGAACCCGGCCGGTGCCCACCTTGCCGAGGATGGCGAAGGGGCCGGCCTCGGGTTTGCCCTGGAATCTGGCGACCACGCGGGCATCGGCCTCGGGGTCACCCAGGCGGCGGACACGCCAGACGAGCGGCTCGTACTCCTGCACGGCGAAGTCGGCCTGGCCGCTGGTGACCAGACGCTGGATGGCGGAGGTGAAGCCCTCGACCGTGTCCCAACCGCCCACTTTCCAGCCGCGCTCCATGGCGGGCAGCACCTCCAGGGCGCCGTAGGTGGCGGGCAGCACCGCGTCGGCCGCGGCGGTGGAGTAGGAGGTGGGCTTGGCGACGGGGCCGGCGGGGGGCAGGACCACGAGGGAGCCGCCGGAGCGGAGGTAACTCTCGAGATTGTTCCAGAGTTCCTGGGGTGGATTGTCGATGTGGGCGAGCCAGACGACCCGGCTGGCTGCGAGTTCCTGCTGGGTCCAGGAGGCCTTGTCGGAGAGGGGCCGCACCTCGACGGGGTGGCGCCGGAGGGAGTCCATGGCGTTTTTCAGCAGGTCCGCCTCCTCGGGGTTGCCGGCCAGGACGAGGATTTCGCGACGGACGGGGAGTGTGGCGCCGCGGGTGTTGTCGATGGGCAGCGCATCATCGGGCTGCACGCGGGCCGTGAACTGGAAGTAGCCTTCCTTCTCCCCCTCGGGAAGCGCCGGGACCTGGCGCAGGAACTCGACCACCTTGACCGGTTCGGCGGAGGTGAGTTCGACCGCTTTTTTCTCGACGGGCCTGGCGACTTCGGGATCGTTGTCGAGTCCCACGCTGACCTGGACGGCGGTCTTGCCGCCGGGCGGTTCGCCGCGGGCGCGCAGCTCGACCTGCAGGCGCACCTGGGAACCCGGGGCGGCGGCGGGGGGATCGATCCGCAGTTGGGTGATGGCGACATGGGGTACCGTCTCGCCCCCCACATCGAGCCAGTAGCCCTGGGTTTTCTCCGGCAGTTTCACGGGGGCGGCCCCGGCGCCCTGCCAGGCGTTGCGGGTGCGATCGGACAGGACCACCATCAGGTTGAGGACGCCCTCGCCCCCCTCCTCGCGGGAAGCCTCCTCCAGGAGCCTTGCGGCCTTGCGCATGCCGGGCACCACGGAGCCCTGCGAGGCGGTGATGCGGGCGCCTTCCATCTGCTGGCGGGCGCGTTTGACATTGCCCCAGCCGGATTCCCCGGCGCCGTCGATGGCGGCCGCGCCGGAAAGGGACTCCCCATCGCCGCGCAGGACCTGGACCTTGCTCTCGGGAGAAAAGCGCTCGAGCATCTCGCCCACCAGCCGGCGGGCCTCATCGAACGGAGTGGACTGCCCCTGCCTTTGGCCCATGCTGGGGCTGAGATCGAGCACGAGAACCGCGCGCACCATGGCACCCTGGCCGAGGTCGATGCCGGGATTGGGCAGGAGGGGTCTGGCCAGCGCCAGGCAGGCCAGGAGCATGATGGCGACCCGGACCAACAGCAGGAGCAGGTTCTGCAACTGGCTGCGGCGGCGGGATTTCTGCTGGCGCTCGAGCAGGAAGCGCATGGCGGGGAAGATGATGCGCTTGGGCTGGCCCTTCTTGAGCATGTGCAGGAACACAGGCACAGCGGCCAAGGCGGTGAAGGCGAGGAGGTAGGCGTGCACCATGGCTTATGCCGCCCTCCCCAGACCCACCAGGTTTCCGGCGCGATCCATCGCCTCCGACTCCCCTCTCCAACGATGCCGCGCGAGGCGGACTCATACCACCGGGGTGATTCCCCAGATATCGCGCGCGTACTCGGCGACCGTGCGGTCGGACGAGAACTTGCCCATGCGGGCGATGTTGAGCAGGCACTTCCTGTCCCACTCACCCGGGTTGTTCCAATCGGCGTCGATGCGGTCCTGGATGTCGAGGTACTCCCCGAGATCGGCCAGGTAGTAGAACGGGTCGTGGTTCTCGACGAGCATGGAATAGACCCAGGTGCAGTCGCAGCCGGGCACATTGAAGCGGCCGGCGCGGAAGGCGTCCATGAGCCGCTTGATCCGCGGGGAATTCTCGTAGAAAAAGACCGGCTCGACCTTGCCCTCGCGCAACTCGCGGATGCCCTCGACGGTCTTGCCGAAGAGGTAGAAGTTGTCGTCGCCCACCTCCTCGCGGATCTCGACATTGGCGCCGTCGAGCGTGCCGACGGTGAGGGCGCCGTTCATGGCGAACTTCATGTTGCCGGTGCCGGAGGCCTCGAAGCCCGCGGTGGAGATCTGCTCGCTGAGGTCGGCGGCAGGGATCATCACCTCGGCGAGGCTGACGCGGTAATCGGGCAGGTAGGCCATCTTCAGCCAGCGGTTGACGCGGGGATCGCGGTTGATGAGTTCGCCCAGGCCGCAGGCGAGGTTGATGACCCGCTTGGCGGCCAGGTAGCCGGGCGCGGCCTTGCCGGCCAGCAGGCAGGTGCGCGGCGCCTGCGGGGTGAAGCCGTCCTCCACCACCCGCAGGTACTGCCAGGCGACGCGCAGCAGCATGAGCAACTGGCGCTTGTAGAGGTGGATGCGCTTGATCTGTATATCCATGAGGGCGTTGGGGTCGAGGACGGTGCCCGTGACCGAGTGGGTGTAGCGGGCGAGACGGTCCTTGTTGCCGCGCTTGACCTTGCGCAGCCTGGCGAGGACGGCCGGGTCGGCGGCGAATTTCTCGAGGGAACGCAACTGGTCCAGGTGGTCCACCCAACCGTCACCCACCAGCGAGGTGAGCAGGTTGGAAAGCTCCGGATTGGCGACCATGTACCAGCGGCGGGGGGTGACCCCGTTGGTCTTGTTGTTGAACTTCCAGGGGGTCATCTCGTAGAAGTCGGGCACGAGCTCCTTCTTGACGAGTTCGGAGTGCAGGGCGGCCACACCGTTGACGCTGTGGCTGCCGACAATGGCGAGATTGGCCATGCGGACCTTGCGCTCGGGCTCCTCCTCGATGAGGGACATGCGTCGCAGGCGGGCCTCATCGCCGGGCCACCGGCCGCGGACCTCCTCGAGGAACTGGCGATTGATCTCGTAGATGATCTGCAGGTGGCGGGGCAGGGCGACCTCGAAGAGGTGCAGGGGCCAGCGTTCGAGGGCCTCGGGCAGGAGGGTGTGGTTGGTGTAGGCGATGCTTTTGGAGGTGATGCGCCAGGCCTGCTCCCACTCCATGCCGACCTCGTCGAGCAGGAGGCGCATCAGCTCGGCCACGGTCATGGCGGGGTGGGTGTCGTTGAGCTGGATGGCAATGCGGTCGGGCAGGCGGGTGTAGTCGCCCTCGAGGTCGCCCACATGGCGGCGGAGGATGTCGCGCAGGGCGCAGGCGACCATGAAGTATTCCTGCAGCAGGCGGAGTTCCTGCCCCTGGCGGACCTGGTCGGAGGGGTAGAGGACCTTGGAGAGGTTCTCGCTGAAGACCTTCTGTTCGACCGCCTTGATGTAGTCGCCCGAGTTGAAGACCTTCATCTCGAACTCGGTGGAGGCCCGGGCGGCGTAGAGACGGAGGGTGTTGACGGTCTTGCCGTTGTGGCCGGCGATGAGCATGTCGAACGGGACGCCGACGATAGTCTGGTAATCGACCCAGCGGGAGCGTTTGCGGCCCTGGCTGTCGGTCTCGAGGACGACGCGGCCGTAGACGGGGATCTGGCAGGTGCGCTCCATGCGCTCGATCTGCCAGGGTGAGCGGCCGAGGCGCTGCCAGGCATCGGGTCGCTCGACCTGCTCGAGGTTGTGGATCTCCTGCCTGAAGAGGCCGTATTCGTAGTTGATGCCGTAGCCGAACAGCGGCATGGAGAGGTTGGCGCCGGAATCGAGGAAGCAGGCGGCTAGGCGGCCCAGACCACCGTTGCCCAGGGCGGCGTCTTCCTCAACCTCGCAGAGATCCTCGAGGCGGGTGCCCTTGCTCTCGAGGGCGCGTTTGCATTCCTCGTACATGCCCAGGTTGACCAGGTTGTTGAGCAGGGACCGGCCGATGAGGAATTCGGCGGAAAGGTAGTAGGCGCGCTTGGCGCCTTCCTGGCGGTAGCGGGCCTCGGTTTCGAGGGCACCATCGATGAGGCGTTCGCGGACCGCCAGACTGACCGCCATCAGCTTTTCGTGGCTGGTGAGGCTACCCCAGGGGAGCCCCAGGGTGTAGCGGGCGTGGCGCTCGATGGCTTCCAGCAGGCTGCCCTCGCCAACGACCACTGGACGACCGGGTTGGGTGGCATGGACCGGGGGTGTGGGCAAAGTCATGAAACAGCCTCCATTTTCCGGATTGCCGCAGGCCTGCCAGGCCCACGGCCGCGCCAGGACACGGGGTGCCCGACGCGGTGCGACGACGGTTCTGAGAGGTACAGACATGGTACAGGAACGGGGCGGCTGCCGGCAGGCGGATCGGGCGGGGTGATCAAGTGCTAGCAGGTTGTTTGTGATTGTTCGTGAGGCTTTGCTGGAAACCGGCATGTATTGCGGGGTTTTGGCCCTAGATGTCCTAGAGGAGGGCCTGGTTTGGGGGGCCGTGGCGGCTGGCGTGGGTCTGGCTGGCGTGTGGGGATTTTAGAGGGCCCATCGCTTCCGCAGACCTCATCCACCCGGTCTTCTTCTCCCGAACGGAGAAGGAGGAGCAAATGGGTGGATTGCCGCTTGAGTTGTAGGCGGGCGCAGGGTTGGCGCATAGGTTTGGACCTTGGGCGGGGTTGGGGGGTCTGGTACCGGCTGGGTTGAAGGGGTTTGGACCTTGGGGGGGTGAAGGGTTTTGGAAATGGGT
>DKBS01000027.1 GCA_002451275.1 Planctomycetaceae bacterium UBA6894
AGGCCTTTCCCCCTTGTTTGTTTTCGGGTCTAAACCTTGGGGAATCCTCCCGATTTCTATTGGCCGTTCTCTTGCGTTGCAACGGGGGGAAAGTAAAATATAGCTCGGTTGATTCTGCTGGAATTGACTGGAATCTGTTGAATTTTCCCACCCACCTTGCCGGAAGTTTCCGGCGGCCCAATGATGATGAGGCTGAATGAAAGTGGGAAGCCCCGAACCGGGTTCGGGTGCCGGGCGTAAATGGAAAGCGCGCGCAGGGTTGCCCGCGTTTTGGGAGGAATGGTCTGATGAAGATGCGGAACCTGATGGTGGGTGGTCTGGCTTTGGCATTCGCCCTCGGCACCTCCACCATGGCTGTGGCCGTGCAGGGCAAGAAGGGCGCGCTGGAGGCCATCGACAAACTGGCCAAGAAGGCCAAGGACGCCTCCTTTGCCGACGATTGCAAGTCAGCCGCTGGCAGTCTGGAACTTGACCCCGTGATGCACTCCTTCAAGCCACGCGCCCGCGGTGGCTTTGGAATAGGCCCCAAGGCCGGCCTGGTGCCCGCCAATCAGGACGGAATCGAGGCCTACCTCCCCGCCTTGAGCAAGAAGGGCATGTCTGCCGCTGATGCTGGCAAAATGTCTGAGCCCGTGATCGAAATGGCAAACCGGGTTCTGGCCATTGCTGAGGTTTCTGACCACCTGTGGCCTGAGAACAAGGAATCGGCCAAGAGCAAAAAGAAATGGCTCGAGCTGAACCAGTTGATGAAGGATGGTTCCAAGGAATTGGCTGAGGCGGTCAGCTCCAAGAACTTTGCCGCTGTGAAAAAGGCTGCCGGCAAGCTGAATACCAGCTGCAGCGAGTGCCATTCGGTGTTCCGCGACTGATTGGAGTCTGTCTGATCAAAAATACGGAAGCCCCCGGCTAAAAGACCGGGGGCTTTTTGTTGGAACAGGCTCATATCAGCATAAAAGTGGAGACGATCAGGCCGGCAAGCGCCAGAGCCAAAAGGATCCAGGTGATTCGGGCCTTGGGGGTGGAGTGGCGGCTAGCCTGGTGCGGGAATTCCCGCTCGATGTACTGGTCGTAATCGAAATCATCTTCCGAATCGGCGCTGAAGCCCGCCTCCGATCCATCTGCCCGCCATCCTGTTTCCTCATCCGATCCGCAATGGGGGCAGGCTTTGGAACCAACCCGGACCTCCTCGCCGCAATGCGGGCAATGAAACCATTGCGGCTGCCGACGCGGCCTGGCTTTAGACATGGGGCTTTATCCGTCCGGAATCGGGCAGGGCCAGCCGATACAGGGTTCCCTCGATGCGCTTGCCATCGGGTTCAAAGGCGTGTGTCAGTCGTGCTTCCAATACCATGCCCAACTCGCTTGCGCGGGCGCCAAACAATTTGCCATTCTTCCGGTCCGGATCGGTGATCCAGGCTTCCCCTCCCGGCTCCAGGCAGGCCTGAAGCAGGCCCAGCAGCGGGGCTACCGCTCGTTCCTCATACAGAAGGTCCGCACCCAGGATGAGCGGGTAGCGTTCTGCCGAGGGCGATCGCCAATCCAGGGCCATGACTTTGGGGCTGCAACCTGGAGCCGCGTTGGTTGTCGCATTCTTCCGGGCGAATTCAAGCGCGGTTAAATCATAATCAGTCAGCGTGATGTCCAGCCCGGCGGTTGCCGCAGCCGAACCAACCAATCCCAGCCCGCACCCAATCTCAAGGGTTCTGGTTCCGGCTGGAAAGGGCCTGGGGTCCCTAAGGATTGCCTCCGCCAGCATCTGGGCAGAGGGCCATAGCTCTGCCCAGTAAGGCAGGTACTCGTCGGCATGGAATGCCTCCTCCACAAACGGGTCGTCCAGCAATTGATCTGGTTCCGTTGGGCGGTGCAATTTCAGGGTGTGCCCGGCTATCACGAAGGTGTCCACCTTTTCGCCTTTCAGCGAGGCCTGGGGAGTTCGGTGGAGACGGGGTTGGACTGGTTCGGGCATGGGTATTGGCGGTTTGGGTATCCAGGGCGGTCTCAGGGTGCGCCCGTGGGCCCCCTTGGGTTACTCTATCGCCTATTCAGGAGAATATCCTGCCCGAGGACGCTGGAGATCGGCATGGTGTGGCTGCTGGCCCTGTTGTGGCAATTTCCCGCCCAAGCGTTGCCCCTTGAATCCTCCTTGGCGGGAAAGGTTGTTTGGCAGGGAGGCGCGCCCACGGTCGCTCCCTTTCGTGCCCCGGTCAGCCCTGGGGTGGGACAGCCCGATCCCGCCCTGAAAACCTGGGCGAACCCCTTGGCACCCAAGGTCGCCGCGGATGGCGGCCTTGCGGGCGTATTGGTGTGGGTGGAAGGCCCTGCACCCAAAACGAGACCCCCTGTTCGGGTGGTTGTCAGGGACAACCAGATTCAGATCCAACAGGGGGAAAAGTTGGTTCCTGTGGGTCTGCTCCAGGTGGGTGATTCCATCACGGTCGAAAGTCAGCAGGGCAATCTTTTTACCCTGCGGGCCCGTGGGATATCCAGTTTTGCGATACCTCTGGTCGAACAGGGCAAAGCCGTCACTCGAAAATTGAACAAGGCTGGATGGATGGAACTTTCCAGTGGCAGTGGCCAGTACTGGGCCAGGGCCTGGCTTTGGGTGGGGGCTCCGGCTCTCGCCACCTTCACGGATGATCGTGGCAATTTTGATTGGCAAGGGCTCCAGCCTGGAAAGGTTTCCGTGTACGCACGCCTCCCGGATTGGCGGGTGACAAGGATGGAGCGCGATCAGGAAACGGGTGAAATTCTCTTGGCAAACTACGGGCCACCGCGAAAGCACAAGGTGGAAGTGGACCTGAAGTCTGGTGAAAAGGCGCGGGTGGAAATGGCATTCAAGGCGGACCAGCGATGACAGACAAAAGCATGGACCACCCTAGCGGCATATCACAGGGAAAAGTGGATGATATCCATGCGGAATCCCTTTCCCCCAAGGAACAGTTCGCACTGCACATACAGGCTAATCAGACCTATCTGGCCTGGGTGCGGACCAGTATCGCCCTGTTAGGTTTTGGATTGGTCTTGGCCAAGTTGGCGCTTTGGGTCAGGTGGACGGCCCAAGATCTGCATTACAAACACTTTTTGAGGGTGCAGGAAATATTGGGCACCACGCTGCTGGCGGGTGGGACCCTTCTGGTCACAGTCATGACCATTGTCCACCGGCAAACCACCCGCACGATTCGTAAGGGCCGCATTCCCGAGCTGGGGTTGATGCCTGCCTATGTCCTGACCTTCATGATCGCCCTGATAGGCTCATTGCTCACAGGGCTGGTGATGTTCTGGTGAGCCTATCGGTCAGCGCGGGCCGCGGCGTTGCCAATCAGCACCACCTCGCAACGCCGGTAGAAGTCCGGCAGCACTTCACCGGCCTCTCCTGCGCCCTCCACTTTCCCTTTCAGGGCTTCCCAGCGCGCGACCGGCATGGCCACATAGGCGGGGATGGGGTGCCGCAGGTAAGTGATCAAGTCCTTCTCGGCAGACAGTCGATCCACCGGACGTTTGGCGTAAAAAACAAGGCTCGGCTGGAACCAGTCAAAAGTGCCCAATCGCGCCTCCCGAAGGGCCAAATCGGGGGGGAGTTGGGCTGCAAGCCTTCGGGGCGCTTTGTGCTGATTGAGGGTCTGGCCGTTCCATGATCCCAGGGTGATGGTGAACGCCAGCGCCGTGGCGGCCACAAGACCAATGGAGGGAAGGGCTTTGTGTGCCAGGAACATTCCGGCGCATCCGCCCAAGGCCAGCACCAGCCCCACCGGCGCAACCCATTCCAGGCCCGCCAAGGGTTTCAGTTTGGGGGCCAATGATCCCAAGGGGATCGCGCCCCCCGCAACCAAAAGTCCCACCGCCATGGCAATACCTGCGACGACCATGCTGGCCATGCCAATACGCACCAGCCAGGCGGGGGGTGTGATCCAGCCTCGACGCCAAACCACCATCCCCAAGGTCAGCCACAAGGCGACTGCCGGGTAGGCGGGCAGCACATAGTTGGGCAGCTTGGTGCGCGAGATGGAGAAAACCACCAGAGGGACCATCAGCCAGGAGATCACCAGGGCCAAGCCGGGCCATAAGTCGGCCATCCTGGTCGAGCGGACCTGTTTGTCACACGCAAAGACCGGCAGTAGCAGCAGGGAGGAAAACGGGAAAGTACCAGCCAGAATCACGGGAATGTAATACCACAGGGGCCCTGCATGGTTTTCCATGGGCGCTGAGAACCGCCCCAGGTTGTGCTGCAGGAAGAATCCTTTGTGCCAGGCGAATTTTGTTTCCGTGCCTACCCAGATGTACCAGGGTGCTGAAATGGCAAGCCACAGGAGCAGGGCCCCGGGAAGGTGAAACCAGGGGATGCGATTCCAGCCGCCGGCCATCAACAGGTAAACAAGCATGATCGCGCCCGGAAGTGCCAGCCCGATGGGGCCCTTGCCCAGCATGGCAAGTGCGGAGCAGGTGGAGGCGGCATAAAACCACCAAACCCCACGCCCCGAACGCATTCCCATCTGCAGAAAAACAAGGCACCAGCTCACCAGCGCGGTGAGCATGCTGTCCGGGTTGGCAAAGCGCATGGCGGCAACGAACAGGGGCGAACCGGCCAAAACGAGGGCCGCCACGAAACCGGCCAGACCTCCCAGCCACACCCTCCCGAAGGTCCAGACCGCAAAAAGGGACAACAGGCCTGCGATCGCCGAGGGAAATCGGGCGGCGAATTCACCCTCCCCGAAGACCATCCCCGAAAGGATCTGAAGCCAGTTGATCAGGGCGGGCTTGTCCACCCGCAGCTCATAATTGAAGGTGGGTACCACCCAGTTGTTGGCCACCCGCATTTCGCGGGAGGCTTCGGTGTTGTTGCCCTCGTCTATATCCCAAAGCTCGGCACCGCCCAGGTTGGTCAGGCCCACCAGAGCCCAAACGGCTATCAACACCCCCCATTGACGGTGAACCGGCCGCAGCCAGTCCAAAAGCCTTTCCAGTTTGCTCATGATGGTGCAGGCTTTCCCCGACAGCCCAGTATGGCCAGATAAGCCGGCTATTCTGGCCGCGGAGGGCCTTTGGGCTCCAGCCCAGCTTGGCCAACGATTTCCGGAAGAGGCGTTGCCCCGGAATTCAACAACGAATTGACCCGATTGTCAGTATTTGGGTATATGGGGGTTTGGGGAAAATTGAAAGGCTGGTCTTTTCAGCAATAAAAGCGACCTCGAATGAGTGTCAATAGTGGGGGTGGGCGGATGCGACTGATTCCAACCAGCAAGCCCCGCGCTTGGATCGTAGCCGCTTGCCTGGTATGTGCTGCTTATATGGGTGGGCTGGCGCATGGGTATTTTGCCCAACCTCCCGGAGCCGCTACCCTGCCGCCTCCACCCCCCGTGGATATTGCCCGCTTGAGGGAGATGCTGCTCGACAGGGGGCAGCCCCGTTTGCAAAACCAGGCGGCACTGGCCCTGGTTCAGGTTCATTCCGGCGAAGCTGAGGCGCTGATCCGTCAGGGGCTGGAGCAGGCGGAAGACACGGAAATGTTTTTGGCCCTGGCCTCGGCCATTCGCTTCAACCGGGATTTGCGCTTCACCGAGGAGTTGGTTCGCGCACTGGCATCAAACAAACAGAATATCCGGCAGGCTGCTTCGCAGGCCCTCAGTGTTTTGGCTGAACCCAAGGTCATTGAAAAGCTGGCCAAGTTGCTGGAAGATCCGGCAACCGAAATCTCGGTGGCCCAAGCGGCAGCCTACACCTTGGGGGCCAGTGGCCGCAAGCAATCGGTGCCACCCCTGTTGAAAGCCTTGGCCAGTGATTCTGACCGGATTCGCCAAGCCGCCAGCGACGCTTTGGCCGATCTCACCGGTCAAAAACTGGGGCTGGATGCGGAACGCTGGAACCAGTGGTGGCAATCCACAAGGGATTTGCCAACCGACAGGTGGCTGGAGGACCGTCTCGCCTTCCAATTGGCCCGTCGCACGCGCTTGGAAAACGAGTTGGAGGGCGCGCGCAGTCAAGTTGTGCGTTTGCAGCAGGAACTTTACGCGCGGTTGGGGGCGGTCGAAAAACTGGAGTACCTCCCGGGCATGTGTGAGCAGGAGGACCCCGCACTGCGCCTTCTGGCGGTGACATGGTGCCAGGAGGCGCTCAACGGGGCTGAGCCTGCGGCGCTGAAAATCCTTTCCGGTTTGCTGATGCGACTTTCGGGCGACCCGGCGCTGGAGGTGCAGCGCGCCGCCACCCTGGCCTTGGGCCGTGTGCCTGATATCCAGGCCATGGACCGATTGTTAGTGCTCACGCGTTCCAATCGGCCGACTGTCCGGGCTGCCAGCAGCCGGGCTCTTTCGCAGCAGGCTTCCATCAATCGTCCGGAATTGAAGGCTCGCCAAGGCGAGGTGTTGGCCAGCCTGCAGCGCCTACTGGAAGACCCGGTGCTTGAGGTGGTCGTGGAGGCCGCCGAGGATTTGGGTGCCCTGGGTGCTTCCGAATCCGGTCCCGTGTTGACAGCCCTGCTCCGGCACCCGTCCGAATCAGTGCGAAAAGCCGCCGCCGCCTCACTGGAGCGCGTTGCCCAGGCCGGATCGCTGGATGCCATCCTGAAAGCCCTGGACGATTCCTCGGGCACCGTGCGTTTCAGTCTGGTGGGAGCCTTGGCCAAGTTGGCGGCGGCCACCAAAAGCGACTCGGCATCACAGCCGGCAGCGGGGGCCGCGGATCAGCCCAAACCCATGGCCGGGCAAGTGCTGAGCGAAACGGATCGTGTGCGCCTGCTGGCCCGGCTGGAGATCGTCTTGCTGAAGGACATGGATCCCAATGTTCGCGCCCGGGCCGCCAGCGCCCTGGGCGAATGCGGCCCGCCCGGGCTTTTGCCGGTACTCTGGCAAGCCAGTCAGCCCGGCGAGGATGTGCGTGTCCAGGAAAAAGCCTGGCTCGCCCTAATCGACACCATCACCCGGGCCCAGCAGGTGAGCCTGGTGCAGGAGTGGGACCGCAAGTTGGCCCAGTCCAAACAGGGGGCGCGCCGGCTTCAGTTGCTGACGGAGGTGCTCAGCAGGTGGAGCCGCAAGCCGGACCCGAACCTGCAACTGGCGCCCATCCAGGATCTGGTGATCCAGGTCGCCTTGGAGCAAAACAAGTGGTCGCTGGCACTGCCGCTGGTGCGTGAATCCATGGCAAAGGCCCAGCGCACCGAAATGGAACTTCTCGCCAACCTCCGGCACCTTTTGCAGGCCGGTGAGCAGGCCTTGGCCGACGGGAACATGGCCGAGGCCCAGCGGGTCGCCCAGGAGGGCAAGGCCCTGGTCACCAAGGATAGCCCGCTGGCTCCCCTGTTTGATGGGCTTGCAAGTCGCAGCAAAGGCAAATAGCGCCGGAGTATACGAACGGCCGGGGCCTTTTCCGGTCTATTCCTCTTCCGGCTGGACACCGTGCAGCATGCGCCCGCACCCTGGGCACAACAGGAATTCCCCGCGGCGTACCTTACCTGCGGATTGCATGTCGATCGTGGTGCGGCAGGCCAGACAGACCCGCTCCTCCACCTTCGAGAAGGCCTCGTGCCCCTGCTTGGCCAGGATGCGCTGGTAGGTTGCCGCGTGTTCCCGGGGCAGGCCTGGTTCCTCTTCAGCCAATTGCTTGCGGATCGAAGCGAGATCGTTTTCGAGGTCCTTCTTGATGGAGGGCTGGTTCTTCTCAAATTCGGTCAGGTCGTTTTTGGCCGTAGTGATCGCCGCCTCCAGCTCGGGCCCCTTGCCGGTGCGCTGCTCGATTTCATCAAGGGTGATCAGGATCTCGTCTTCCAGACCGGCGATCTGGTTGCGCTCGTGCGCCACCTCATGGTCGATGGCCTCGAATTCCTTGGGGGTGGAAAGCCCGGCCCGCTGTGTTTCCAGCTTTTCAATGTGCTGGGTGAGCTGCTTGATCTGGCTTTCCTTGGCCCGGTGGTCCACCTGCAATTGCTTGAGCCGTGCCGAGTTCTCATCGCGCAGTTTGGTGGCCTTGTTCAATTTCCCCTGGTGCACCACCAACTGGCGGGGCAGGCGCCCCAGAGCCTCGGAAAGATCGAACTCGCGGGTGCGGAGTTCGTGCAGGCGGGAAAGGATCTTGCCGGGTGTGGCTGGTGAGGTCATGGATGCGTCAACCTGGGGGCCATGCGTGCGCCCCGCCTGGAAGGCTGGGTGAGGGGCCGGCCGGCCCCAGGCACGGCCCCCTGTGACGGAGACCGCGCCTTAGCGGCGCAGCATGCCTTCGACGAATCCCTCAAGCTGCCGGCTGCGGACCGGATGTTGCAGCTTGCGGACCGCTTTTGCCTCGATCTGGCGGACGCGCTCGCGCGTCACCTTGAAGATTCGGCCCACTTCTTCCAGCGTGTAGCTGTAGCCGTCGCCCAGTCCGTAGCGCAGCTTGATGATCTCGCGCTCGCGGTAGGTCAGGGTCTTCAGCACTTGGTCGATCTTGTCCTTCAGCATCTCCGAGCTGGCGGCCGCCACCGGCGAATCGATCGAGTTGTCCTCGAGGAAATCGCCAAAGTAGCTGTCCTCGCTCTCGCCGACCGGACGGTCCAGCGAGATCGGCTGCCGGCTGATCTTCAGCACCCGGCGGGTTTCCTCCACCGAAAGGCCGGCCGCCTTGGCGGTCTCCTCCACTGTGGGCTCGCGGCCGATTTCCTGCAGCAGCTTTTTCGAGATGTTGCGCAGCTTCGACATCGTCTCGATCATGTGGACCGGGATGCGGATGGTGCGGGCCTGGTCCGCGATGGCGCGTGTGATGGCCTGGCGAATCCACCAGGTGGCATAGGTGCTGAACTTGTAGCCGCGGCGGTACTCGTACTTGTCCACCGCGCGCATCAGGCCCGTGTTGCCCTCCTGGATCAGGTCCAGGAAACTGAGGCCCCGGTTGCGGTATTTCTTGGCGATTGAGACCACCAGACGCAGGTTGCCGCCCGACAGGTCCCGCTTGGCCTGCTCGTATTCCAGGTAACGCCTCTTGGCGCTTTCCACGCGCATCTGCAGGATGTGCGGCTCTTCCAGCACATGCATCAGGTAGTCGCGCAGTTCCTTCTCATAGCCCTGCAGATCCTCGAATTCCGACGGGTCGTCGCGCTCGCGCATGCGGGCGATGATGCGCTCCAGTTCCATCATCCGGCGCGAGATCTGCTCCAGCTTGCGCAGCAGCGGCTGGATGCGCTGGGTGCGGATGGAGAGTTCCTCGACCAAGGTCACCGACTTGTACCGGCGCAGGCGCAGGGACCGCCTCAGTGCCAGCTTGGCGCGGGGATCCTCCTCCTCGAGGTACCGGCCGAAGTCCCTTTGGTTCTGGTCCAGGAGGCGCTCCAGGGTCCGCAGGTTGTGCGGCATGCGCTGGAGGATCTTGTCTTTCTCCAGGTTTTCCGTGAGCGACACTTTCACGGTCCGGTCGAAGGGCAGCTCCCCGGTGTGCACCTTCCGCAGGGTGTCCACCACCTGCTGCATCACGCCGTCCACCTCGAGCACTTTCGAGCGGAAGCGGCGGCGGGTGATCTCGATCTTTTTGGCCAGCGAGATTTCCTGCTCGCGCTTCAGCAGGGGAATCTCACCCATCTGGGTCAGGTACATGCGCACCGGGTCGTCCACCCGGCGGCCGTCATCGTCGTCGAAGAAGGTGACCTCGTCGCTCACCGAGACTTCTTCCGCAGGACGACCGTCGCGCTCCTCCGCCTCGGTGTCGTCGATCAGCTCGATCCCCTGTTCCTCCAAGTTGATGAGCAGCTTGTCCAGCTTGTCGGGGCTGGCGTCCTCCTCCGGGAGCACCTCGTTGATCTGGCCGTAGGTCAGGTAGCCCTTCTCCTTGCCCTGCTCGATGAGCTGGCGCAGGGCCTCGTGCATTTTTTCGGGTTCGGGCGCGGTCACCGTCCTGGCCGGGGCGGCTGCCTCGCGGGCCTTGGGGCGAGCCTCGACTGCGGGAGGCGCCTTGGCGACGGATTTGGCGGCTTGCTTGGTGTTTTTCACGGTTGCGGTCTTCTTCATGGTTTCAGTGCTCCCCGCGCGGATTCCTGGAGGCGTCTCAGCACCTCAAGCGCAGCTTCGTGGTCGCCCGCATGGGCGAGACGACCCAACTCCTCGCGCACAATGGCGCTTTTCACGCGGCTGTTGCGCCGCGTCATGCCATCGACCAATCCCTCGAACCACTCGCGTGGCTCGGGGTTGCTCTGGCCCATGTCTCCCAGTCGCAGGACCATGGCGTACATCTGGTGGCTCAGGGTGGGCCGGAGGCCCTCGGGGCCTGGTGTCTGCCCCGTCCGCAAAAGCCCCAAAAGCGCCTCGTAAAGTCCCTTGACAACCGGGTGGGTGAAACAGGCGGGCTCCACGCTGGAGGCGGCCTCCTCGACCCACTCCGGGTGACTCACCAGCGCCGCCAGCATCTCGCGCTCGATGAGCGGCATCGATGCCTCGTCGATCGGCGGCTCACCCGATGCCGTTGCGGCCCGCGCCTCGCGTCGGTCCGGCACGCGGGGCGCCTTTGCCAATTCCTGCTTGCGTTGCCATAAAGTCTCCTCCCTGAGACCCAACCTGCGCGCCAGCCTGCCAACCAGCAGTTCGCGCTTCACGCTGGCGGCGGACCCTGCGGTGCCGCCGTCTCCCAGCAGTCCCAGCACCCGGTCCAATCCGGCCTGGGACATTCCCACCCGATCCTCAATTCCCGGCGGGAACCACTTGTCCATCGCCACGGTCAAGGCGTCCCTTGCTTCCTCCAGCGCCTTGTACAGGGGCGCGGGGCCCTCGTTCAGCAGCCAGTCGCAGGGATCCAGTCCCTGGGGCAGCCGGGCGACACGCAATTCCATCTCCTGCTGGGCGAACAGGCTCAGGGCGCGCTCCACGCCCCCGTCGCCGCCGGCGTCCGCGTCAAACACCAGGACCACCTGCGAGGTGTGCCGGCGCAGTTGGCTTAGATGCCGGTGGTTCAGCGCGGTGCCCATGGTCGCCACCACATTGCCGATGCCCTGCTGGTGCGCCATCAGCACATCGGTGTAGCCTTCCATCACCGCCAGAAATCCCCGTTTCTTGGCTTCCTCGCGTGCAAGGTCCAACCCGAAAAGCTGCTCGCTTTTGGTGAAAAGAGCGGAATCGGTCGAGTTGTAATATTTGGGGGCCCGTTCGGCGGTGGGCGTTCCGGGAAGGACCCGCCCGCCAAATCCCACCGTTTGTCCGCGGGGATTGCGGATGGGGAAAATCACCCGTTCCCGGAAGCGGTCGAACAGGCGCTCGTCATGCCGGCCGAGGATGCCGAGGGTGCCCAGCAATTCCAGATCCAGGCCCTCGCGTTGGGCCCGACGCAGCAGCCAATCGCCACCCGGCGGCGCCCAGCCCACACCGAAGGTGCGCAGGGTTTGCTCCTCAAGGCCGCGGTCTTCCAGGTAATCCCTGGCGCCTTTGCCGACCAACCGGTCCCACAGGGCTTCCTGAAACTGTTTTTGCGCCCAGTCACAGGCTTCCAGAAGCTTTGCCTTGTGGGCGGATTGCGCGGAATCCTCGCTGTCGCGCCAGGCAATCCCGGCGCGACGGGCCAGCAAGTCCATCGCCTCCATGAAATCGAGGCGCTCGATCCGCTGGACGAAACTGATCACGTCTCCGTATTCCCCGCACGACCAGCAACGGTAGCGCTGGCGATCGGGATCCACATCGAAGGAGGGGCGTCGATCATCATGAAAGGGGCACAGAGACTTGAAGACCCGTCCGGTCTGCCGCAGGGTCAAATAACCCCCGACGACATCGACGATGTCGTTGGCGGTTTTGACGCGCTGGACAGCATCCTGAATCACAGGATCTTCCCCCCTGGGCTACCCCCACGCCGACTGGGGGATGGCGTCTTACCGTTTGCCGGGAACCGGACGAATCGCTAATGCGACACAGCCGTGCTCACAGGGCAGGTAGCTGGTGGGATTCTGAAAGGCTAGGCTATCTCGTGTTGTCCAAGGTGGCCAAGCAGTTAGCTCGGATCCTTGGGCAGCTAAGGCCGCCGATCCTCCCTGATCCATCCATTTACCCGGGGCCAGGCTCTGTCCTGGCCCTGAGCACCGCCCTCCTGGCGTTGCCTTGTTTTGGATCGTAGGTGCCCTCAGAAAACCTGTCAACCCTCCGCAGCTGTAAGCCTTTTCCCCCCAAACAGTTGAATCCGAATCTTGCCGGTCCGGGGGTTTGCCCGGTTTGGGAAAACCTTGATTTCAGCAGGCCGCTTTTGCCGATCAACCCTGTGGCGTGCGCACCAATAGCGGCCTGGGAAGGCTACCCGTCGCACTGGTATTTCAACCTTCGCTTGAAGGAT
Organism: Planctomycetaceae bacterium UBA6894; assembly: GCA_002451275.1. GTDB lineage: Bacteria > Planctomycetota > Planctomycetia > Gemmatales > Gemmataceae > UBA6894. The sequence goes on from DKBS01000027.1 coordinate 12,259, forward strand.
CGGCCCGATGAACCTGCGTCAATCCGCTCCTGCCGGCAAAAGCACAAACTCCAAGGTCCGGACCTTCCGGGCCGGGTGGATCCGCGCCTGTGCCCTGGGCGCGGTCTTGGCCGGTGGAACCTGCCTGAACGCGGCACCTCCCACCCCTGTTGAAATTCTACAGTTCAAACCCAAGCAAGAGGGAATTTCCGCCTCCATGCCCAAGTCGGGGGAGGAGGCTTCCTGCAAGGTGGAGCTCATCAAGGGGCAGGACAAAGGCAGCGGTTGGTTGCTGCGGGATACCTCCGGTCAGCCGCTCCGCCGGTTTTTTGACACCAATGACGACAACAAAAGCGATGTGCGTAGTTTTTATCAGGATGGTGTGGAGATATATCGGGAGATTGACTCGAACTTTGATGGCACCACCGACCAATACCGCTGGTTCAACTCCGCTGGCAGTCGTTGGGGGGTGGACGCCAATGGCGATGGAACCATCGATACCTGGCAGGTGATCAGCCCGGAGGAACTGTCGCAGGAGCTGGTCCGCGCCCTGGCCGCCCGTGACCAGAACCGTTTCAGCGCACTGTTGCTGAATGCCAACGACCTGAAGCAGATGGGATTGAACCCGGAAAAGTCCGGGGTTTGGGCCGACAAGGTTGCGGGTGCCACCGGCCGCTTTGGCCAGGTTTCCGGGAAACTCCCGGCGGCCAACATGGCTTGGCTACACCTGGAACTGGGTGTGCCCCAATGTCTGCCAGCCGATCAGATTGGCAGTCGCTATGACCTGATCCGACACCGTCGCGGCACGGTGCTGCTCGACCTGGGAGGTAAAACCGACTGGTTGCAAACCGGTGAACTGGTTCAGGTGGGGGCCGCCTGGAGGGTGGTGGAAGGCCCCTCCCTCGGGGCCTTGACCGAGGAAGATCCCACCACCACGGCTGGCACCCGGCCCCTGGGCAAACTGGACTTCGACAAGGATCCCGATCTTCGCAAGATGGTGGAGGATCTGGGGGCACTGGACCGCCAGATGGCCCAGGGCAACCCCACCCCCAAGCAGCACATGAGCCGGGCGGACCAACTGGCCAAAATAGCCGGCAAGCTGAAACCCGAGGACCGGGACCCTTGGTTGCGGCAAATCGCGGACAGCCTTTCCTCCGCGGCGCAGGGACCCAACAACACCGGGGATCCGGCCGCCATGGGCCGTCTGGTCGAATTGGCCACGGAACTGGTGAAAGCCAATCCCGGAACGCCGCTGACAGGGTATGTCGTTTTCCGCCAGATGCAGGCTGAATACTCCCTGCGCCTGATGAAGCCGGGAGAGGACTTTTCCAAGGTGCAGCAGGATTGGATAGGCAAGCTTAACCAGTTTGTCACCACATATCCCACGGCCGACGACACGGCGGACGCCCTGATCCAGTTGGGAATGGTCAGTGAATTTATGGCCAAGCCCTCCGATGCGAAGAATTGGTACCAGCAGGTCGGCAAAAACTTCGCGGGCAAACCCCAGGCCCAAAAGGCCTCGGGAGCCATCCGCCGGTTGAACAGCGATGGCCAACCCTATTCGCTGGCGGCCATCGGGCTGGATAATCCGGTCATGAGTTTCGATCTCGGCCAGTTGCAGGGCAAGGTGGTGGTAGTCTACTTCTGGGCGAGCTGGAACAATCAGACGGTGGGCGATTTCGCCAAGCTGAAGCTCATCGCCGAGTCCTACAAGACAAAGGGCATGGAACTGGTGACAGTGAACTGTGACCAGACCGCGGCCGAGGGGCAGGCGGTGATGGCCCGCACCCCCATCCCGGGAATTCACCTCCACCAGCCGGGTGGGCTGGACGGCAAGCTTTGCACGGAATGGGGCCTCATGGTTCTGCCGCACCTGGTGGTGGTGGGCAAGGACGGCAAGGTGGTTAGTGGCAATGCCCAGTTGGCCACCCTGGAAGAGGATGTCAACAAACTCAGCAAATGACTTCCCCGGTTTCATTTAGGCGCCCCAACCGGACAAAACGGTTGGGGTGCTGTTTTTTTGGCAATGCATTATGGTCGGGCGAGCTGGGCGAGCTAGGATAGGTCTAAGTTCGGCCTGAATCCTGAATACTTGGCCCTGTGACTTTCAGGGATGCAGTTGGAAGATTCACATGCCCGAGAACACCGCCAACGCTGCGACCACATGGGGGCCCGTTGAAGAGGCAGCCGCCCGCCGTTTGATCACATTGGCCCTGGCCGAGGATCTCACCGCGCCGGATGGCCGCAGGGGGGATGTCACCTGCAAGGCCCTTGTCCCCGAAAAATTGGGGGGGCAGGCCGCGTTGGTTGCCAGGGCTCCAGGGGTTTTGGCAGGCTTGCCCGTGGTTTCCTTGGTCTTTGCCCAGCTCAACCCTTTGGTGAAAGTGGAGCCCCTCATTCAGGAAGGTGCCGCCCTCGCCCAAGGCATGCCGATCGCCCGGTTGCGTGGCCCCATGCGGGCGCTGCTCGAGGGGGAACGCACCGCATTGAACCTGCTCCAGCGCCTCAGCGGTGTGGCCACACTGGCCAAGCGCTATGCGGAGCAAATCGCCGACCTGCCTTGTGTGGTTCTCGACACCCGGAAGACAACCCCCGGCTGGCGGGTGCTTGAGAAATATGCCGTGCGCAGGGGCGGAGCCGCGAACCACCGCATGGGACTGGCGGATGGCATCCTGGTCAAGGACAACCACCTGGCCTGCTTGGCTGGCAAGATGCGTGCTGATCCCGCCACGGCCCAAAAAGCGGCCCAGAAGGCCAAGGAATACGCCAAGGCGCACCCGCCCCTGTCGGTCGAGGTCGAGGTGGAAACGCTCGACCAGTTGCGGGTGGTCCTTCCCGAGTCCCCCAATGTGGTGTTGCTCGACAACATGACACCCGCCCTCGTGCGCGAGGCCGTGGCGTTGCGCAACCAGATGGCGCCCGGAGTGAAGCTGGAAGCATCCGGGGGCATCCGGCTGGAAAACCTGCGCGAGTATGCGCTTGCCGGGGCGGACCGCATCAGCGTGGGGGCCATGACTCACCAGGCCACCGCTCTGGACATGGCTATCGACTTCATTCCGGATGTGAAATGACCGGCAGGCCTTCCGGCTTTCCGGTTCCCGACCAGGTGCGGCTCCGCCCCGGCAGGCAGGTGGGGCACCGCGTCCACTGGCACGACTCGCTCGACAGCACCAATGAGCAGGCCCTTCGTCTGGCTGCCAGCCTTGCCGAGGAACCATCCCTGCACGGTGTGGCGATCACCGCCGGCAGTCAGCGCCATGGCCGCGGCCAGCATGGCCGGGTGTGGATGGCGCCTCCCCTTTCCAGCGTCCTGGTCAGCGTCTTGCTGGATCTGGATCCGGAGGCCAGCCGGCCGGCATTGCTCACCGCTTGGGCTGCGGTGGCCACCCGGGCGGCGGCAGCGCGGTGGCTGCCCCTGAAGCCCCGGATAAAGTGGCCCAACGACATCTACCTGTCCGATCGCAAGATCGCCGGCATCCTGGTTGAAAAGGGCCGGGGAACTGTGGTGGGGGTCGGGCTGAACATTTCCCAGACTGAGCAGGACTTCCTTGCAGCCGGCCTGGAACTGGGCGGGTCGCTGGCCATGTTCAATCGGGGCCTTATGCCCTCGCATGCGGAGGTGTTAGAGGGTTTGCTGGATTCGATGGATCACTACCTTCCCGCGATCCAGAGGGGGGAAACCCGGGAGCTTGAAGGCGAGTGGCGTGAGGGGCTGGGTTTGGTGGGAACACCGGTGCGGCTGGAAGCGGTGGGGCGGGTGGCCCTGGGCGTGGTGGAGGAAGTGACCTTCCGGCAGGTGGTGCTCGCGCAGGACGATGGCGCCCGGCGTCCTTTCACGCCCGAGGAGATCCTGCGGATTCATCCGCTGGGGGATTTCCTGAACGAGAGATATGCCTGAAGGCCACGCTGATCAGCTTTGCTTCATGCCGCGAACCACTTCCAGCAGCAATTCCTCGTGGTCTTCGGCGTCGATGTCACTGAACTGCCACAGGGCCAGCAGGGTCCCGTCATTGGCGGTCTCAAAACAGCGTATCTGGCAGGTGTGATAATCGTCCAGGTATCCGAACTGGACCTCAAAGCCCGTCGCGGGGACACCGGCCAGGGTGTCATCGATTTCCTCAGCTTCCAGCCCGGGGTAATCGGCCTTCAGCGATTCCAGCGTGGCCTCGGCGGCTTGTTTCGCATCCATCTCGTTGCCCAGGCTTGTCAGCAGCAGAAAGGCCGTCCCCGGGCTTTGCAGGGTCAATCGCCACCCACCGGTCTCGGAATCGGCTTCGCGTTCCACCTCCCAGCCTTCGGGACGGTTGAACCGGAGGGAGCCTTGCTTTTCCAGGGGCATGGCCAAACCTTTCATGGTGCCCGGAGATTGTCCTGGGCGGTTGGGTTGCTTGCAAATTGCTGGAGAGGGGACTCGAACCCCCACAATGGTTTCCCATCGGCGGATTTTAAGTCCGCTGCGTCTGCCATTCCGCCACTCCAGCGACAGGCACGAAAGCCGGCCGTCTTGGTGTCATTCTAGCGAATCAGGGACCTTTGGCTGCCGAAGAGGGCAAGCTTGGCATACCCAGTTCCACCAGGCGTTCGGTTTCAACCTCGCACAGCGGCTTGACCGGGTCGGGGTCGTTCATGATCTGATGCAGGGTGGTGTTTCCAAATGCCTCGATCATGGCGGCCAAGGCCGAATCCAGATGACGGTGCAGGGGGCACAGTTTTGCCCCATGGGACGATAAACCCATCGGGCAGGTCTTGATCCGCTGGATCGGGTCCACTGCCTGCACCACTTCCAGCAGGGTCAGGTCGGTGGTGCGCCGGGCGAGCGAGGCGCCTCCCCCCTTGCCGCGCCGTGTCACCACGATGTTGGAATCCGCCAAATGTTGCAGCACCTTGGCCAGATATGCCTCCGGCACACGGATTGCCGAGGCCATTTCCCGCACGCTGACAACGGCTGGTGCCACCTTGGCCAGATGGGCCACTGCGCGCAAAGAATATTCGACAGTTTGGGAAAACATCCGACCTCCCGGTATTCAGACTGGCCAGTCCGATTATAAGAGGGGGAACGGCAAGTTGCCAGCAGGGAACTCCGGGGCTCGGGCACAGGAACCCTCCGCGCTGTTCAGGGCAATGTGCCCCGCGATGGTGACCCGTTTCCGGATCGGGGAACCAGCCAGCGAAGGGGTGGGCCATCCACACGCCGGGTGTATTGCCGCAAAACCGTGTTGAATGCCGTGTCAGCCTGTTCCTTGGCTTCCAGGGTGGCAGCCCCGAAACGGATGGCCTCGGTCAGTTTGTCCCCCAACCCCAATTGTCTCAATTGGGCCAGCAGCGGCCCCGCCTTGGGATCCTTGTTGATCTGCGCCTCGACCTGGGGCCGAGCGATCGTCGCGTCCGCCTGCAGGTCGCTGGAGTGGATCAGGCGCCACTCGGGGCCCGAGGGGCCCGGCAATTTCGCGTACAGACGGTCTTCCACCGTTACCCGCTTGTTGGCCAAGTCTGGTCGCACCCGGGTCAGCCGGAATTGGCTGATATTTTTCCCCTCAGCGGTTCGGCATGCCTGGGTGACCACCTTCTGGTCCGCCTGGCCACCCGTTCCCCCCTCGCCGAGTAGGTCACCCAGTGCTCCGTTCAGTATTCCCGGCCCCAGCTTGCCCAGGATTTGCTCCAGTTCCTTGCCCGCCAACGCGCCAGCCCCTTCAGCAGTCTCAAAGATGGTTTCACCGGTTCCCTGGAAGTTCAGCCGGCTTCCTCGCGCATAACTCAGGAAGGCCTTGCGCAACTCCCAATCGGCCTCGCTTTCAACAGGCAGCCCGGGCATTTTCTCCGTGAAATCAGGTGTTTCCTTGTCCCATCCAATGTTGTCTTTTTTCAGTTCGGCCACGGTTTGGGCGGCGGATTGGTTTTCCAGCTCATCCACTTCCTCGCGCCAACCGACAAGCGCCAACTTCATCCATTCCGGGCGCGCACGGACGATCATGCGTGCCCGGGCCGGGTCAAGCCGCGCCAGCACGAAGGGGCCCCGCCCGGCCGGCCCTTCGGCTCCCAGCCCGGGGTCCATGCGGGAAAGTTCCTGGTCGATGTATTCTTTCAGGCCCTTGTTGCCCGGGCTGGCCTCCATCGATTTGTCCCAGGCCGCGAGTCTGCGGGCATAATCACTGCGCAGGTTCCATTCCCGGTCATCCTGTTCCTTCTCCAACAGGGCTGCCAGTTCCGGATGGTTTTTGCGCAGCCAAGCCCGCCGGCACGCGAACCAGGCCTCGCCCTTGGGCCCCACCCCAAACACCAACCCGCGCAATTCACCCCCATCCATAACCACCCGATCCACGGGAAGGTCAGGGGGGATTGCCGTCTTTTCCTGGGCGGGGAGAGATAAGGTGGCAAAGAGAAATGCCACCGGCAACAGCTGGAATCGATTGGACGAAGACATGCCGGAGACCCCATGGACACCAGCATTCTACCATGGAGCCCCCTCGTGGCCTCAGGCCAGCAGGTCTTTCACCACATGCCCATGGATGTCGGTCAGCCGGTAATCACGGCCGGCGTGACGGTAGGTCAGCCTTTCGTGGTCGAAACCCAGGAGATGCAGGATGGTGGCCTGCAGGTCGTGCACATGCACCTTCTTGTCCACCGCCTGGAAGCCGAAGTCATCGGTGGCGCCGTAGGTCATGCCACCCTTGACACCGCCGCCCGCCATCCAAATCGAGTAGCCATGGTGGTTGTGATCGCGCCCGTTGATCTTGCCTGCGTTCGCCCCCGCGGTGGGGAGTTCCACGGTGGGTGTCCGCCCGAACTCGCCGCCCCACAACACCAGGGTGTCTTCCAGCATGCCGCGCTGCTTCAGGTCCAGCAGCAGCCCGCCGATCGCCTGGTCGCATTCCTTGGCCAGACGGCGGTGGTTCACCTCAATGTCGTCGTGGTTATCCCAGGGCTGCCCGGCCCCGTGCCACACCTGCACAAACCGCACACCGCGTTCCACCAGCCTTCGGGCGATCAGCATCTGCCTTCCCTGCACCCCGGGGCCGTACAGGTCGCGGATGTGCTTGGGCTCCCGGTTGATGTCGAATGCGTCCTCCGCGTCAGACTGCATGCGGTAGGCAAGTTCAAACGATTGAATCCGAGATTCCAGCCGAGGATCAGCGGGGCGCGCTTGTTGGTGCTGCTTGTTGAAGGTGGCCAGCAGGTCGAGTTGCCGGCGCTGCTTTTCCCTGGGCGACGCGGCGCGCACATTCTCGATCAGCTTTTCCAGTTGCGAGTTGTTGGTGTCCACGTAGGTGCCCTGGTACACCCCCGGCAGGAAGGCGCTTTGCCAGTTCTGCGTTTCCTGGATCGGGTACCCGCCCGGGCACATGGAGATGAATCCCGGCAGGTTCTGGTTTTCGCTTCCCAGGCCATAGGTGACCCAGCTACCCATGCTGGGGCGCACCTGCCGGCTGTCCCCGCAATTCAACAGCAGCAGCGAGGGCTCATGATTGGGCACATCCGCATGCATCGACCGCACCACGCACAAATGGTCGGCCATGCGGGCGGTGTAGGGAAACAACTCGCTGATCTCGATGCCGGACTGGCCATGCTTCGCGAATTTGAACGGCGACCCGAAGGCGTTGCCCGTCTTGCGTTCGGTGGGCAGGTTGGGCCGGGGCAGGGTCTTGCCGTGGTTCTTGGTAAGCAGCGGCTTGGGATCAAAGGTGTCCAGGTGAGACGGTCCGCCGTTCATGAACAGGTGAATGACCCGTTTGGCCTTGGGTTGAAAATGGGGCCCGCGCGGCGCCAGGGGCGCGATCGAACGGTCCGCTTCCGAACGCGCTTCGGTGCCCAGCAGGGCGGACAGGGCCAGCCCGCCCATGCCCAGGGCGGAGCGCTGCAACAGTCCGCGCCGGTCTAGGGTGTACGGGGGTAAAAAGGGGGTGGTCATGGGGTAAATCCTTGTCTCTTGTCCAGCGGCTCAGTCGGCGAACGCGAATTCGTTGGAGCACAGGAGCACCTGGGCCAAGGCGGTCCAGCCATCGCCGTCTTGCGCGATGGCCAGGGCCCGCTTCTTTTCCTCGTCGGTGGCATGACGGCCCCAGGCCAGCCGCGCCATGGCATCCATGCGGGCGGTGGGTTCCAGGTTGACCAGGTCCGCCCGAGCCGCCATGGACCGGGCCATCTCCAGCGAGAACGGGCTGTTCAGCAGATAGAGGGCCTGCTGGGGCACGGTGGTGCTGTGCCGCTGCGGGGTGGCCAAGTCGGGACTTGCCAGGTCAAAAGTGCGGAAGGTACCGGGAAGGTTTTGGCGGTCGATGAAACCGTAAACGCTGCGCCTCCCGGAAAATGGTTGCGCGAACAGGTCCACCGCGGGGCCGCCTTTCTTTTCGTCCAGTCTGCCGGCGGCTGCCAGCATTCCGTCCCGCAGGGCCTCAAACTCTAGCCGTCGCCGACCCATGCGGCCAAAAAGCCGATTGTCCGGGTCCTGCACCACGGCCACCGGATTCTCGCACGCCTGCCGGTAGGTGGCGGAAAGCACGATCTTGCGGTGCAGTTTTTTCATCGACCAGCCATCGCGCATGAAACTGTGTGCCAGATGGTCGAGCAAACCCTGGTTGGTCGGGGCATCCCCCCGAAGCCCGAAGTCTCCCGGCGTGCGCACGATAGCCTGACCGACATGCAGCAACCACATCCGGTTCGCGGCGACTCGGGCTGTCAGCGGGTTGTCCTTGGAAGTCATAGCCTGGGCCAGTTCCATCCGCCCGGTCCCTTGCGTGAAGGGTTTTCCATCCGACACCACTTCCGGGAAACCCCGTTTCACCTCGGGGCCGGGGTTGCCGGGATTGCCCCGCAGGAAAATGCGCGGGTTGTGTGGCCCACGTTCCTTCAGGCCCATAGCGCGCGGTTGTTTGTCCGCGTTCTTCGCGACAAATTCATCCAGTTTCTTTTTCACCTCCTGCAGGGCGGTACGCTCCGCGCGGTCGATGAATTTTTCAATTTCGCCACGCGGAACCTGCGGCGGGGCCTTGTCACCCACCAAGGCTTTTCGCACCCCGGCCAGGTCCGCGGCCTGTGGTTCCTTCAAGGCTTGCTCAAACAGGTTCTTGTACCGTTCAGCCAAGGCCATGTGGTGTTGCGGCAGGTCGGCCACCAGCGCCTTCAGCGGGGCGGGCCACTTTTTCGCCTCGGCCCGCTCCTGCATTTTTGTCAGGACGGCGGGCGCTTCCTCTTTCCAGCGGTTCACTTTCACCGCGGCAAAGGCCCGCCAGGTCGCGAAGATCTCGTCATCCTCCTTGGTTGCCAGTTCCAGGTAAGCCTTCCAGCGGTCCACCATCGGTTTGCGGATGAGGCCTGGCAGGTTCATGGACAAAGCCTTGTCCCCCTCGCCAGCCCCCAGGTCCCGTACCGCCACCAGGTACAGGTGAGCCTGTTTGCGCAACTTGTCCGGCACCGTTTTGCGGAACTCTTCCAGCTTGCCCTCCACCCGGGCCTTGTGCTCTGCCAGTTCCTTTTTGAATGCCTCGGCCTTTGGGCCCATCGGGTCTTCCAGCTCGGGTTGGTCTTCCGTGCTGCCTGCGTACACGCCATACAGCGCGTAATAGTCCTTCATGCTCAGCGGGTCGAACTTGTGGTCATGGCAGCGGGCGCATGCCATGGTCAATCCCTGCAGGCCGCGCATGGTCACATCTATCCGGTCGTCGATGATGTCGTTGATGTTGTTCAGAAAGCGCCTGCCCAGGGTGAGATATCCCAGGGCCGCCAGATCTTTTCGGTCCACCTTGGGTATCGCGTCCGCGGCGATCTGCAGGGACACGAACCGGTCGTAGGGCATGTCGGCGTTCAGGGAATTCACCAGCCAGTCGCGATAGGTCCAGGCGAACGCGTAATTGCGATCCTCCTGGAAAACGTAACCCTTGGTGTCCGCGTAGCGGGCAAGATCCATCCAGTGGCGGGCCCAGCGTTCACCGTGCCGCGGGTCCGCCAGCAGCCGATCCACCACCCGCTCGTGGGCGCCCTCTTTTTTGTCGGCCAAAAACGCGTCAATTTCCGCCGGGGTCGGGGGCAGCCCGACCAAGTCATAGCTCACCCGGCGAATGAACTTTTCGCGGTCCACTTCCGGTGCGGGGGAGAGGTTGGCGGCTTCCAGCCCGGCCAGCACAAAGCGGTCCAGCGGATCCCGCACCCAACCCGGGTTGCGCACTTCGGGCAAAGCGGGTTCCCGCACTTTCTGGAAGGCCCAGTGGGTTTTGCGGGCCATTTCCGCGGAAGGGATGCTGGCGGTGGCGGCCTTGCCGTCATCGGGCCACACGGCGCCATCACGGATCCATCGTCCGATGTCATCGATCGTCTGCTGGGGAAGCTTGCCCTTGGGGGGCATCTTCATGTCCGTCTCGTGCGAAAGGGTCGTGAAAAGCGGGCTCTTTTCCGGTTTGCCGGGAACCACCACCGGGCCGGTGTCGGCGCCCTTTTTCAGCCAGCTTGCGCCATCCAGCCGCAGCCCAGCCTGTTGCTTGCTGGGGCCGTGGCATTTTTGGCAGTGCTCCACCAACACCGGGCGGACCTTGTTCTCAAAAAAAGCGGTATCCGGGCCGGCGGAAACGCCGGTGGCTGCCACCAGTGAAAAGTACATAAAAGCAATCATGCCTTGGGTTTCCGCAACGCCTTAAGGCGGGGTGTTGGGGCCAGCATCAGCCCGGGTAGGTTCTCCTATCTTACCTCCGCTTCTAACCCAACGGAAGTTCAGGCAAACCTGGGAAACCCTGAAGAAAGTTGGAAAATCCGGAACCAGGGAATGATAAAAACCCAATGTTTGGGGAGGATCGGGGCCTACCGATCGCCCCAGTGGTTGCAGGACTCGAATGAACGGGGCAAACTGCTGACTCCCTCAACCTGTTGGACGCGCAACCCTTTGGAGTGTCCCCATGGCCCGTAAACCCTTCGGATTCGATCGTGCTAGCCGCAGGCAGTTTTTGTCCCATCTGACGGCGGGAACATTGGCCGTGACCGTTGTTCCCCGCCATGTGCTGGGTGGCCCTGGGTTCATCGCCCCCAGTGAGCGGGTGCGAATGGCTGGCATTGGTGTGGGTGGGATGGGGGGCGGCGATGTGGGCACACTCACCCGCCTCGGTGCTGAATATGTCGCCCTCTGCGATGTTGATGAGCAGCGGGCCGCCGGCACATGGGGTGGCCACAAAAATGCCCGCAAATACCGAGATTTTCGGGAAATGCTCGACAAGGAAGCCAAGGGGATTGATGCCGTTTCGGTGGGAACGCCCGACCACACGCATGCGGTGGCCACGCTGGCAGCTTTGAAGTTGGGAAAACATGTCTACTGCCAAAAGCCTCTCACCCAGACACTGGCAGAATGCCGGGCTGTATATGAAACGGCCAGAAAGTCGGGGGTGATGACCTCTATGGGCAATCAGGGCCACGCCACCGAGGGGGCCCGCCTCACCAATGAGTGGATCCGCTCGGGTTTGATAGGCGAGGTGCTGGAAGTCCACGCCTGGAGCGACCGGGCAGGCAAACTGTGGAAACAGGGAATCGGTCGGCCCAAGGACACCCCACCCACCCCGAAAACCCTGGATTGGGACCTGTGGCTGGGGCCCCGCGCTTATCGCCCCTACAACCCGGCTTATGCGCCGCATAGCTGGCGTGGCTGGCTCGATTTCGGCACCGGCGCTTTGGGCGACATGGGGTGCCACATCCTCGACCACCCGATTTGGGCGCTGGAACTGGGTGCGCCCACAGTGGTGGAATCACGCGTCACGCTCGATGGCAGCGTGGTGGATGGCAAACCCAACAACGACTCGTTTCCGATCGCTTCAGTGATCTATTACACTTTTCCGGGAAGGAACGGCCGGCCACCCGTCCACCTCACCTGGTACGACGGTGGCTTGATGCCGCCTGCCCCACCCGAATTGCCTGCCGGACAGCGTTTGCCAGACAACGGTGTGCTCTACATCGGCAGCAAGGGCAAGCTGTTCCACTCTTCCCACGGCGGGATGCCCCAGGTGCTGCCCGGCGAACTGCGCGACCAGGCCTTGAAGGTGCCCAAGACCATGGCACGATCCCCCGGCCATTACGAGGAGTTCATCCGCGCCTGCAAGGGCGGCCCCAAGCCGGTGGCCAACTTCGATTATTCCGGACCCATGACTGAAACCGTTCTGCTGGGCGTGCTATCGCTGCGCGCCCCGGGCACCCGGCTGGAATGGGACAGTGCCAGCCTGAAGGTGAAGGGCATGCCAGAACTGGACCGGCTGATCCGGCCCGAACCAAGGAAGGGGTGGGAATTCTAGAATCAGGCTGCCCGGGCCTTGGCTTTTTCCTGCGCAGGGGCCACCGGGGTGATCCGGTACTGGATCTCATTGGCGGGGAACAGCCGGCAAAGCCGTCGTTCGTACCAGTCCTGCCAGCCGCTCGAGCGGTTGATCAGCGGTTGCAGCACCGTGCGCACAACTTTGTCGAACCAAGTGGCGTGCATCAGGCGAATGTGGATCTGCTTCACCTGAAACCGACACCGGCTGTAGAAGGCCGGCACCTTGCGCCGTGGTTGCTCGTCGTGATCGGCGAAATAATAGAAGGAATACAGGCCGAAGAATCGTACATGCGTCGGGTCGGAATACCCGTACGGATTGGAGAAATGCGGCACGCGGATGTCGATTTCCCCGCCCGGACGCACCACCCGGTGCAATTCTTCCAGCAGTGGCAGCAGGTTGTCGATGTGCTCCAGCAAGTGCCTGCAATGCACCGCCTCCACAGAACCTGTCGGCAGTTTGTCGAGTGGCTCGTTCAGGTCGGCCTGCACATCCACACCGGGCAGGTCCACCAGGTCCAGCAAAAAATGGCCCTGCAGCGGCCGAAGGCCCCCACCCAGGTTCAGCTTCACCGGCCTGCCGGCATCCAGTTCCCCTTGGAGTATCGGGTTGAGGATTTTCATGCCTGCTGGCCTCGATGCGGACGGACGGAATCCTATACCCTTGCTTCGTCTGTTAGGTTGGGCAAACTGTAGTGATTCATTTGAATTTGCGAATCTTTAGGGAAAGGCAGGGTGCAGATTGACTTCCCCGTGGTTCCTTGCCCCAGTTCTGGCTGCCTTTTGGGTTCTGAACGGGCAAGGGCAGGACAACCGGCTTTCTTCTCAGGAAAAGGCCGAGGGTTGGGTGCTTCTGTTCGATGGAACCACCACCAAGGGCTGGATGACCCCCAAGCAGAAGCCCCTGCCCCAAAGCCATGTGCAAAATGGCGCCCTGAATCCCCACCCCACCGATTACATGCTCACCAATGAGACCCCATGGGGTGACTTTGTCCTGGCGCTCGAATTCAAAATCAGCGCCAAGTGCAATTCGGGAGTGTTCATCCGCACCAGCCCCCTTGAAGCCCGGCCCGGCAAGGATGTCGGCTTCAACGGCCTGGAGGTGGCCATTGATGACACCGCCACCGCCGGTTACCACGACACAGGCGCCCTGTATGACTTGGCCAAGCCATCCCGCAACGCCATGAAACCGGTCGGTGAATGGAACCAAATGGTGCTCACATGCCAGGGCTCCAAGGTCACCGTGGAAATCAACGGGGAGGTGGTGAACACCATCGACCTCGACCAGTTCGACAAGGTGGGCCTCCGGCCTGATGGCACCGGTCACAAGTTTGGAAGCGCCCTCCGGACTCACCCCCGTTCCGGCCACATCGGCCTGCAGGATCACGGTTCCAACTGTTGGTACAAAAACATCAAATTGAAGCCTTTGGCTCCCGCCCCATGAGTGAACCGGCACGCTGGTGGGTGTACCTGCTGCGCTGCGCCGATGGCACGCTCTACACCGGTATCAGCACTGATCCTGACCGCCGGTTGACCCAGCACAACGCCGGCACAGCCTCCCGCTACACTCGCGCGCGGCTGCCGGTGGCGATGCTCTGGCGCGAGGAGCAGGCCGGGCATGGCGATGCCCTGCGCCGCGAGGTGGCCATCAAGAAAATGCCCAGGTCCGAAAAGGAGAAACTCATCCCCCCTGCAAAACCCCGCAAGCGGAAGCCAAAACAGTGATCCCCCTCTACCAGGATCCCGTTTTCACCTTCCGGTTCGTGGAGGATCGCCTGATCGATCGTTTTCACCTCGCGGATGTCTGGGCCGGAAAAAAGGTGACAGTATTCCGTTGGCAAGCGGATGCGCCAAACCAGTCGGGGCCCGAACTGACCCGGTGCGTGGTGGGCGAGGGGGGATGGGTGACCGTTTGCCCGCCCCTGCCGGTGCGCAAGGGCGGGGGTTTTGTGGTTGCGGTCCAGCCGGATTGAATCAGACCTTGGCCATTTCCTTCAGGATTTCCACCCCCCGTTCCAGGGTTCGCATGGTGGCCGCGTAGCTGATGCGGAAATGTGTGTCGTGGTGGCTGAAAACCTGCCCGGGAATGATCAGCAGGTTGCGGTTGATTGCCTCGGCCACGAATTCCGAGCCATTCCTGCCGTGCGGGGCGCGCACATACAGGTAGAAGGCGCCTCCCGGCCTGCCGATGTCGTAATCGTGCGCCAGTTCCCGTCGGATGAAGTCGCGCCGCTCCCGGTAACTCGCCACTTCGGCGGACATGTCCACATTCAGTGCGGCAATCGCCCCATGCTGGGCCATGCTGGGCGCGCAGACAAAGGTGAACTGCTGCAGCTTGATCATCTCTTCGATCAGCCGCGTGGGACCGTGGGCGTAGCCCACGCGCCAGCCGGTCATCGCGTGGCTTTTGCTGAAGCCGTCAATCACCAGGGCCTGGGGATTGAAACGCGCAGGGCTGATGAAAGGTCCGTCGTAGGAAAAAATGCTGTAAATTTCATCCGAAATAAGAAGTATTCCGTGTTCCAAGCACATTTCGGCCAGGGCCCGGATGACTTCCTCCGGCCACAGGGCGCCGGTGGGGTTGGCCGGGGTGTTGATGATCATTGCCTTGGATTTGGGTGTGATGAGTGAGCGCACCCGGTCCGGGTCGGGCACAAAGTCGGGCGCGGTGTCCACCGCGATGAATTTGGCCCCGCTCAAGCCGGTGAGGTTGGGATACATCACAAACCACGGGTCAAAGCCGATCACCTCGTCGCCCGGGTTCAGCACACAGGTGAGCGCCAGCACAAGTGCGCCCGTGGTGCCGGAGGTCATCAGGATGGACCGGTCCTCGCAGGCAGCGGGTGGCAGGGTCTCCCGTGCCCGGGCCAGGATGCCTTCGCGCAATTCAGGCAGGCCCTGGGTCACGGTGTAGCTGTTGTGACCGCTGTCGATGGCCTGGATCGCTGCCCTGCGGATCGGTTCAGGCACCGGGAAATCAGGCTGCCCGATGCTCAGGTTCACCGGGTCCTTCAGTTTGCGCGCCAGGTCAAACACCTTCCGGATGCCCGACGATTCGAAGCTGCCCATGGCCTGGGCGATCCAGTCCTGGGGGTTTTTCCGTTTCCAGTCGTGTCGCATGGTTCAAAACCTCAATGTGTGCGCTTTGGTGACCGCGTCGTCTCCCAGTTGCTTCGCCAGGCGCAGGGCGCCCTCGTTCATGGTGTGGGCTTTCTCAGGGAAAAGGCCGTCCCAAATGGCGTCCAGCTTGAGCACAGCGTCCTTCAGTGGCAACGGCCGGTAGCGCCCCTCGTTTTCGGTTACCACGCCCAGTCGGCGCAGTTTCACCAAGGCGTCAACTTCCTCAAAATCCACCCGTGTGTCCAGGACTTCCCCCAGCCACTTCTCGCAGTGGGCGTCCAGTTCGCCGGCGGTCCATCCCTGCTCGGGGGCGTGGCACACCAGGGCGTGGTACGCCAGCCACATCTCCCGGCATTCCTGTTCCTCCGCCTCGTCGATCAGACGCAGCACGGCTCCCAGGTTGCTGTCCAGTTTTTGGAAATACAGGTGCTTGTTGACCCGCAGGCTGTAGTGGGCCCTTTTCGATTTCCAGGCGGCATACGACCGAAAACCATATCCCCCCACGGCGATGGCGGCCGACCAGCTCAGCAGCCCGCCCAGCACTCCGAATCCGGCAGACAAAATCGTCAAAAGAGCGTTGCCCATCAGCATGATCATGCCGGTGATCAGGGGGAAACCGATTAGCCCCTTGTCCAGGCCCGAAAGCCGCAAGCGACTGCCCGGCAGCAGCGCCTCCAGGTCTTCCTTGGGGACGCGGCGAAAAAGTTTGAGGTGGATCCCCTCGCGGGGCAGGTCGGTGTTGATGTCCGGGCGGGTGCGCAGGCGCAGGGCCAGCAGCATGCGGTGGTGGATGGGGACGCGCTGCTTTTTCGGTTCCCAGATCCTCCACCAATGCTCCCGTCTCCGCTCGATCTCGCTTTCGCCGCGCACATGGATTTCCAGCCGCTCAAAGACGCTGGGGTCCATGCGCATGTGCAATCCCAGTCCCGATCTTTTGACCCGACCGGCGGTCACCTGCTCCCAGGCGATCTGGCGGAAATTGCCCTGCTGCAGCAACCGGTCCAGGGATTCGAAAAAAGCGGTCTCCTGCTCCAATTCGGCGGACTCGTCCAGATCCGTCACGGGGCGGGTGTCGGCGTCGGGATCAAAGGGGGCGTACAAGTCCTTCAGGTGGTCGAGTTGCACCTGGAAATAGTGGTGGAACAGCGCGCTGCATATGCCAAAAAAACGCAGCCATTCCAGTTGGTCGGCGGCTGGGGACTGGTTCACCAAAAGGCCGGCCAGTTCCGCCTTACGCAAGGGTATGAAATGCTCGCCCCTTGGCAGGTCAGTCATGCCCGGTCTCCCCGTGCGGGTGTCGCCCGGTCAATGGAAAACATGGTCGGGGCCCGGGTACCTGCCGTCGCGCACCTCCTCGACGTAGCGCTGGGCTGCGGAGCGGATGATGCCGGCCAGGTCGGCTTGTTGCTTCACAAAACGCGGTTTGACGGTTTGTTCCAGCCCCAGCAGGTCGTTGATCACAAGCACCTGGCCGTCGCACGCCGCCCCGGCACCGATGCCGATGGTGGGCACACCCACAGCCTGGGTCACCCGCTTGCCCAGTTCTGCGGGAACGCATTCCACCACCACACCGAAGACACCCGCTTCCTCCACCGCCTTGGCGTCCGCCAGCAGGCCATCCGCGTCGCGTTGCACCTTGAAGCCGCCCAGCCGACGCACCGATTGCGGGGTCAGCCCCACATGGCCCATCACCGGAATCCCGGCGTCGACCATCCGGCGGATGGCGGGCACGTTGCGCCGACCGCCCTCCAGCTTCACCGCATGGGCCCCCGTTTCCTGCAAGATGCGCCCGGCGTTGCGCACCGCCTCGTCGTCGTTCACCTGGTAGCTGAGAAACGGCATATCCACGATCACCAGGGCCCGCTTGGCCGCGCGGGCCACCATGCGCCCGTGGTAGATCATCTGGTCCACTGTCACACCCAGCGCGTCGGGCTGGCCCTGCACCACCATGCCCAGCGAGTCGCCCACCAGCAGGCAATCCACTCCTGCCTCGTCCAACAGCAAGGCTGTGGGGTGGTCGTAGGCGGTCAGCATGGTGATGCGCCTACCCGCATGCTTGGCGGCCACTAAATCGGGCACGGTCACTCGGTGTTCGTTGTCGAGGGGTTGCCGGCTCATCGGGCAGGTCACCGTCTGGGGGGCTTGGGCGGATCGGTTTTTGGGCGACCACCGCCCCGTTTCGATAGCCAACACCTTCCTACACTCAATTTAACCAGTTTTTTCCGGCGGTCTGAAGGCAGATAAGCGTCCAACAGGGGGAGATTCACCATGCGGCAAGCGGCGGCAGTGCTGGGTGGAGGCTGTTTTTGGTGTCTGGAAGCGGTTTTCCAGCGCCTCCAGGGCGTCTCAGTGGTCACCTCCGGGTACGCGGGGGGCCAGCCGGACCGGCCCACCTACCAACAGGTCTGCACCGGTACCACCAACCATGCCGAGGTGGTTCGTGTGCAATTCGATCCCGCGGTTCTACCTTTCGACAAGTTGCTCGAGGTGTTCCTCCTGCTGCACGACCCCACCACCCCCAACCGCCAGGGGGCGGATGTGGGCACCCAGTACCGCTCCGTGATCTTCTGCCAGGATGACGAGCAGGCCAGGATCGCCCGCGGAGTGATCGAGGCGGTGGAGGCTTCAGGCGTATATTCCGCCCCGGTTGTGACCCAGGTGGTGCCCCCTCCCGCACCCACCTTCTGGCCTGCCGAGGACCATCACCAGGACTATTACAACACCCACGGTTTCCAGCCGTATTGTCAGGTGGTGATCGACCCCAAATTGCGCAAGTTGCTGAAGTTGTTCCCCAATCAGGTGGCAGAACGATCCATCTGACACAGGGGGCGGCGGTAAGGGCCGGAAACGGTTTCAGGGAACCAATGCCGCCAGGCGTGCCCTTTCCGGTTCCGGCAAAAAGCTGGCTTGGAAGGAACGCCTGGCGATTGTCTTCAGGGTGCTGTCCGCGATGCCCAAGGTATTCGCGCAGGCGACATAATTGTCCCCGATGTAGGACTGGATGTAAGCCGGGTCATCCGAGTGGATTGTCACCGCCAGGCCAGCCTCGATGAGCCTGGGCAAATGGTGCTGCTCAAGCGAGCCAAAAACTCCCAGCCGCACATTGCAGACCGGGCAAACTGTCAGCGGAATGCCGGCCCGGGCCACCTCCCTGGTCAGGGCCGCATCCTCCAAAATGCGCACCCCGTGATCGATCCGGCTCACACCCAATAGGTCAATCGCCTGCCGCATGTAGTCGGCTGGTCCCTCTTCCCCCGCATGGGCCACAGTCTTGATCCCGGCGTCGCGGATGCGCTGAAAGGCTTTCACAAACAGGCTGGGCGGTCTCCCCTTTTCGCTGGAGTCCAGACCCACGGCCACAAATCGGTCCTTGTGGGGCAGCATCTCATCCACCAGCCGCAGGGCGGATGCCTCATCGAGGTGCCGCAGGATGCACGGGATCAGCAAACTGGAGATGCCGTGCTTGGCACGGGCTCTTCTGCACCCCTCCTCGATGCCCTGCAGGATGTCCACAAAGGCGAGACCTTTGTCCTGATGGGCCTGCGGGTCGAAAAACAACTCCGCGTGCCGCACCCCCTGGCTGGCCACCTTGTCGAAATATGCCTCGGCTAGCGCGGTGAAATCCGCCGGTGTTCGCAGCACGGCCATGCCTGCGTAATAGAGCTTCAAAAAAGCGTCCAGCGAACCGAATTGGTAGGCGGCAAGCACCGCGTCGCGTGAGGAGTAGGGGACTTCCACCTGATTCTTGCGGGCCAGGGCCAGCAGCAAGTCCGGTTCCAGGGTGCCTTCCAGGTGCACATGCAACTCGGCCTTGGGAAGGGCCATCAGGTCCATGGCAAAGTCCTCTCAGGTTCAGGTCAGCAGTTTCTTGAGGGCATCCGGCAGGGCCGACTCCAGGTGCAACGGTTCACCCGTTATGGGGTGCGGGAAGTCCAGCTTGCATGCGTGCAGGGCAATCCGCCCGCACGGGTTCAGCAGGGCGCCATACAAACCGTCGCCGGTAACCGGGCAGCCCAGGTGCGCCAGATGCACGCGGATCTGGTGCTTGCGCCCGGTTTCCAGACCAAGTTCCACCAGGGAAAACTGCTGGTGGCGCGAAACCACCTTGTAGGTGGTGATCGAACGGCGGGCGTCGGGGCCCGGGCGTTCCACCACCCGCACCTTCAGGTCGCGCCCCTCCTCGATCAGGTT
Source organism: Planctomycetaceae bacterium UBA6894 (assembly GCA_002451275.1). GTDB lineage: Bacteria > Planctomycetota > Planctomycetia > Gemmatales > Gemmataceae > UBA6894. The sequence goes on from DKBS01000027.1 coordinate 31,823, forward strand.
GTCCACCACACCCTCGGGGGGCCTGGGGCATCCCTCGCAAATCGCCAGGTAGGTCTTGCGCACGGTGTCCCAATTGGCCTGCAGGGTATCGGCCACCTCGCGGGTGCGCGCAAACAGCATCAGGCCGGAGGTTTCCCGGTCCAGACGGTGCACCACTTGGGGGCGCCCGGCTTTTTGTGTGTTGAGCCAGTCGAACAGTTTGGCAAAAGCGGTGTTGGTCTTGTGCGGGCCGTTGGCGACCGAAAGCAGACCGCTAGGTTTCTCCACCACCAGCAGGTGCTCATCGCTGTACAAAACCGGGAAAGGCGGCTTGGCGATTTTGCCGGCCGCCTGGGCTATGAATTCCGTGGGCGGCAGTACCCCCTCCGGCAGCATCGACAGGGTGTCGGCTGGTGTGACCGGGTGGTCGTGGCGGGTGACAATCGTGCCGTTCACCAGCACCCGCCCGTGCTGCAACAGTTGCTTCACGCGTGTCCGCTTCATCGGGGCCAGAACTTTCACCAGCCAGAGCAGCAGGGGTTCCTCGGCGCGGGGAGATTGGATCGTTTGGGCGGCAGGCTGCATGCGATGACCTGATAGGTTGAAACGCTATTGGTTGATGGGTTTATCATAACAGGCACCCCAAGATCCCAATCCACGGGTTATCCAACCCATCCAGCCGCGGCTACTTTGCATTCAGGCAAGCCTGTTACTGGGTAAATCTGGGCAATTATGGGGCTTTCCCTCGGCCTGCCCAAACCACCCAGCTCCATCCCCAAGGCCTTGCCTGAAAATGGTTAGGCGGAGGTAGGATGGAAAAGGGGCGAAAGGATCCGGGTAAAGGACCCCATGAACGCAATTCAGCCTTGCTGGCCGGGTCCATGCGATGCGAACATCGGTGATCCGGGCCATTCGCCAGTTGGCGCGCCAAGGGGGTCTGGAAAAAGGCAGCATCAGGAAGGTGCCCATGTCGGTTTTGCACACGCTGATTATGACCTGGGTGGTGGCCGTTTCGGGGGACATCCACCAGCCGGGCGACCACCCCCGCACCACCAAGGTGGGTGGTGTTGACCGCAGCTACATCGTGCACATCCCCACGGGGTATTTGCGGGGCAATCCTACCCCGCTGGTGCTTTGCCTGCATGGCGCCGGCATGACCGGCAAGATGATGCAGAATGTCTCGGGCATGTCCAAAAAGGCCGATGAGGCGAATTTCATCGTGGTCTTCCCCAGCGGCACCGGTTTCGGCCAGTTGCTCACCTGGAACGCTGGCGGCTTCCAAAAGGGCGTCGGAAGCAAGGCCGATGATGTCGCTTTCATGAAGCAGATCGTGGATGAGTTGGCGAAGGACTTGTGGATCGACCAAAACCGCATCCATGCCTGCGGGCTCAGCAACGGCGGCATGATGAGCTACCGCCTGGCCTCGGAACTTTCCGACCGCATCGCCTCCATCGCCATTGTTGCGGGGACAGTGGCTCTGGAAGACTGCAAGCCCAAACGACCGGTCCCGGTCCTGCACATCCATGGCACTGCCGACAATATCGTCCCTTTCCAGATGACAGAGAAAAACATGCCCCCCTTCATGAAGGTGAAGACGGTGCAGGATTCCATCAAGTTGTGGGTGAAACTGAATGGCTGCACCGAGCAGCCCGAGGTGGAGCAGGTTTCCAAACCGGACGACCTCAAGGTGGTCCGCAAGCGCCACAACAACGGGAAGAATGGTTCCGAGGTGATACTGGTCGAGGTGGAGGAGGGCGGGCACACCTGGCCCGGCATGCCGCCACCGCTGAAGGTGTTTGGCAAATCGGCCAAGGTTTCGGCCAACGACATGATCTGGGACTTTTTCCAGAAGCACCCGATGAAATGAAGGGGTGGCCTACACCCACAATTCCCGGATCGGTTTGCCGTCTGGTGCGATGGCGGTCGGGCGTCCGGTCAGGTCCGGCACCGTCACGGTGGAACTGTCGATTCCCAGGTGATGGTAGATCGTCGCCAGGAAATCGTGCGGTCCCACCTTGCGCTGGGTGACAAACTCCCCCCGTTTGTCGGTGGCGCCGATCACCTGCCCGCCGCGGATGCCCCCGCCGGCGAACAGCATCGAGCCCGCGTGCTGCCAGTGGTCGCGCCCCGGCTGCACCACGCCGGCCGCGCCGCTGGCCACGCCTCCGCCGCTGCTGGCCACATGCGAGATCTTGGGCGTGCGCCCGAATTCTCCCGTCACCACCACCATCACGCGTTTGTCCAGGCCGCGCTGGAAAACATCCTCGATCAGGGCGCTCACCGCCTGGTCGAAAAACGGCGCGCGGTATTTCAGCGCGTCGAACACATGGTGGTTCACCGCGTGGTCGTCCCAGTTGGCCACGCGGCCGCACAGGGGACCGTCCAGGGTGCTGGTCACTATCTCCACCCCGGCTTCCACCAGCCTGCGGGCCATCAGCAGTTGCTGGCCCCAGGCGTTCATGCCATACCGTTCGCGCGTTTTCGGGCTCTCCCGTTTCAGGTCAAAGGCTTCCGCCGCCCGCTTGCTGGTCAGCAGGTTCAGGGCCTGCCCCTGGAACTGGTCCAGTGTGTCCAGAAGGCCGCCGCGGTCCACTGCCCGGTTGATCGAGTCGAATTGTTTTTGCAGACCCAGTCGCTTGTCCAGCACACTGCGGCGGCCGGGGTCCCCCAGGCCGATATTGGGCACTTGGAAGGTGGGCGCGCTGGGGTCGCCCAGCACCGAAAAAGGGGCGTAGGTCTCTCCTAGGAATCCAGGACCCGCGATGGTGAAGTTGTCGTAACGCACCACCGGGTTCACACCCACGTAATTGGGCATGTCCCGGTGGGGGTCAAACCGAAGGCGGTGGGCCACTGTCATGAAGTCGGGGAGGATCGGTTTCAGTTTGTCGTTCGCGTCCTTGTCTCCACCCAGCATCTGCAATGAGCCGGAGGGATGCCCCGGGCCGGTGTGCGCCAGCGAGCGGATGATGGCGAATTTGTCTGACAGGGCCGCCTGCAGTGGCAGCAGTTCGCCCATCTGCATCCCGGGTGTGCGGGTCGCGATGGTCTTGTAGGGGCCCCGGTATTCGGTCGGGGCATCCGGCTTCGGGTCATAGGTTTCCAGGTGACTGGCCCCGCCCCGCAGCCAAACCAGGATCACGGCGGTGTTGGCAGGGGGCGATTCCGGGTTCCCGGCCTTGAGCCGCATCAAGCCGGGCAAAGACAGGGAGGCAAACCCGCCCAGACCGGCCCGCAGCAGTTCGCGGCGGTGGGGCAGAGAGGTGCCGTTTGAACGCAAACCTTTGTGCTGTGACATGTTCCAGCCCGTTGGGCGATTCGGCGGGCAGCCCGGTATGGGCCTAGAGGGTAGGGTGGTTCTACTATAACCTTTGGATGGTCCAGATGCGAACCTCCTGGAAATTCCGCCCTTCCCCGGGCGAATGCAGAAAGGGAAGAATCAAGTCACCATTCCTGTCGGGCAAGGAAAATTGATGCTGCCGCATGTGATGCTTTGGAATCTGTTTGTGCGCCGGGCTATTGCGGAATCCGCAGGCCTGTTGTGGCAGACTCACTCCATGCCGGATTGGTTCAAGCGCAAAATCAGCATGCTGGGAGCCGACAACCACCATCGCATGGAGGTGGAGGACGCCTTCACCCTGGTGGTCGAGCGCTACCTCATTCTCGCCTTGAAGGAAAAGGGCCTGCGTTTTGACCGCACCGAAACCCTCGACGGCATGCCCATCCGCAACATGCGGGTGCAGAGCCATCATTTTGTGGGCCCCTCGGGCGAGGATATTCGCTGCCACAGCCTGGTGACCGACCCGCTCACGGTGCACCCCATGGAATGTCTCGTGTCCGCGGTGCTCACTGCCGGGGCGGGTCAGGGGTGCCGCAATTGCCGGTTCACCGCCTCCGGGTGCAGCTACTGTCTCGACGGGCGTTTGCGCCAGATGCTGGTGGCCACCGGCAAGTTCCAGCCGTTCGACGAGTTCGGGTGGCCGGTGCTGAAGGCGGCTCTGGGTGAACCCTACGCCGCATGCCTGGAAGATCTGGGGCGGCATGAGTTGTACCGCCTCCGCCTTGAAAAGGCGGATCTGCTGAAGGAATTGCGCAAAGCCCGTCTGGAGGAGCGCAAAGCTATCAGCGGCAACAAGGAGTGCCCGTGGCGCAAACTCCACCTCCGCACCCAGCGCGAACTGAAGAAGGCGATACAGGCGTTAGGAAAGCCGGACAAGGGAGAAGAGGATGGCGACTCCTCCCCGGATGAACCGGCCGATTTGTGATAAGAGGCGGTCAGCCTCCCAGACTTTATGCTCATTGGCAGTAGCAGTCTTGTTCGGCTCCCTGCACCCAAAGCATCATTTTTTTGCGGAATTCCATGAAATGGTGGATCATCCACTTCCGGTTTTCGGGGTTCGCCATTTGGGATGGTGCCAAACACGGTTTTGATGAGTTGGGGCTTGGTGTCGCCGGCGGTCCTTTAGAGGTGGGGAGAGTGGTGGCTGATGAAAATGTGCAAACGCCTGCTGGCATTCATTTGTCTGGTGGTCCTTTTGGTTGCTGCCGAGGATAGCGGAAACTGGCCCGCCTGGCGGGGTTCGCGGGATGGCGTCGCCCCGTCTGAAACCCGTCCTCCCCTGAAGTGGGATGAGAAAACCAACATCCGGTGGAAAATTGAATTGCCGGGGAAGGGCAGTGCCACGCCGGTGGTGTGGGATGGGCAGGTGTTCGTGCTCACGGCCACACCGACCGACCGCATGGCCAAACCGGAGGAGTTGCCGGCCCGTGATCCGCGGTTTGAAACCAAAACCAGCCCTCCCCAATCCTTTTATCGATTTGAAGTGCTCGCTTTCGACCGGGAAACCGGCAAGGAGCGTTGGCGTCAATTGGCCAACGAGGCGGTCCCGCATGAAGGCCACCACCCCACGCATTCCTACGCCGGCGGTTCACCCGCCACCGATGGACAGCGCCTGTATGTCTCCTTCGGTTCTTTCGGTACCTATGCCTACGACTTGAAGGGAAACCTGCTGTGGAAGCGCGACTTCGGTCGCCTGCGTACCCGCCTGGGCTGGGGCGAGGCGGTGACTCCCGTGGTGCAAAACGGTGTGGTGGTGCTCAATCTGGACCAGGAGACCGGTTCCCGGCTCGTGGCGCTGGATGCGGCCACCGGAGAAACCCGTTGGGAAGTCAAACGCGAGGAAAAGACATCGTGGAACACCCCGCGGATTGTTGAGCATGAGGGTGTCGCGCAAGTGATTGTGAATGGGACCAACCGCGTACGCGCCTACAACCTCAAGGATGGTGCGTTGCTTTGGGAAGTGGGGGGCATGACAGTCAACGCGATCCCCTCTCCCCTGGCCCATGAGGGCGTTGCCTATGTGGCCAGCGGTTACCGGGGGGCGGCTTTAGTGGCTGTTCCGCTGGGGTCCCGGGGTGATCTGGGCGACGATGCTGCCAGGTTGGCTTGGAAATATGGAAAAGGCACTCCCTATGTTCCCTCGCCGTTGCTGGTGAATGGACGGCTTTATATGACCAAGGCCAATACGCAGGTCCTGACCGTGCTGGATGCCAAAACCGGCAAGCCCTTGGTGGAGGAGTACCGTTTACCCCGGGTGAAAAGTTTCTACGCGTCTCCCGCCTCGGCGGCGGGACATGTTTATCTGGTGGACCGCGAAGGGACCACGGTCGTGTTGCGCGAGGGTGACAAGCCCGAAGTGGTTTCGGTGAACACCCTTCAAGACTCCTTCGACGCCTCCCCCGTTTTCAGCGGTTCCTTGCTGATCCTCCGGGGCGAGAAACACCTCTACGCCATCGGGCAAAAATGACTATGGTTTTCATCTGCCGGTCCGTTTCGAGCTGCTCCACCATGCAAGTTGTCCAGACTGTGCCGTTACAATGATGTAAGGCATCTCCCTTCGGCATGACTCGCCAACCTTGCGGGGTGAACCCATGAAAAACCGGATGCAATTCCTTCTGGCGGGTGGCTTTCTCTGTGCCGCCCTCACCAGTCTGTTGGCCCAGACCCGGCCCGGCACACCTCCACGCCAGCCTGTTTATCCACCTGGCTACGGCCAGGGTGGGCAAATGGGTGGTGGCCAGTTCGGCAATGGCGGCATGCCGGGTGGTGGTCAGATGGGCGGTGGGCAGTTTGGCCAGATGGGCCAATTCGGCGGTGGCCAAATGGGCTTTGGGGGAATGTCAGGTTTTGGCGGCCAAATGGCCGGCCAAAACGGAATGGGCGGCGGGCAGCAGGGCGGTAACGCCTCGGGCGTGAATAATCCCTTCGGTGCCTACATTCCTGGAACCGTTGTCCGCCCCAACGGGTCAGGCGGTCCCTACACGGTCATTCCCATTCAGCCCGGGTACATGCTGGGATCCTCCGGGGGCTCTTTCCAGGGTGGGTTTGGCGGTGGCCAAATGGGCGGCGGCCAATTCGGCCAACTCGGCGGGGTGGGTGGATTGGGTGGTGGCCAAATGGGCGGCGGCCAAAATGGTGGCTATAGCGGCGGCCAGTTCGGGCAAGGTGGCGGGTTTTCAGGCTCCCCTTTCGGGTTCGGTGGCGGCCAAATAGGGGCCTTCGGTGGCAATCAATGGGGGCAGGGAGGCGTGGGTGCCTTGGGAGGCGGCTTTGGCGGAAACAAAGGTTTTGGTTTCAATGGCGGTGCTGGGCTCTGATCGTCCCCCCATTTCGTGGATCAAACCCTTCAATCTTTCCAAAAACCACCCGCAGGATGGCGGGTGGTTTTTTATTTAGCCATAAGTGATTGTAGATATTTAATTTAAATTACACATCACTAGTT
>DKBS01000099.1:0-6286 GCA_002451275.1 Planctomycetaceae bacterium UBA6894
TGCCTTTTTCGGGCAAATTCCCCGGGGCAACCGCCACAGCCGACCGCGCTCATGACCCAGGGTAAGCAACTCGTGCGAGGCGTGGTTGCCGGGGTAGCTGACCGCGTCGCCGGCCTTGAAACCGGTGATTTCCGAGGCTTCCGAGCCGATGGCCACCACCTTGCCAGCCGCCGAATAGCCCGATTTGAAAGGGAATTTCCAGTCGGGCAGGTTGGGATCCTTCAACCACTGGTGGGTGCCGGTGTAGACGGCCAATTCCGTGCCTGCGCTGATCGCGGAGGCATCGGCCGCTACCAGAATTTGCCGCGGGCCCGGATCCGGCAGGGTGACCTCGCGCACCGCAACCTTGAAGGGTTCCGTCACCACCACCTGCCGCGCCTGAACTGGCATGCCCAACCTCCCTGAAATCAGAAACCCGAAAAAGCCCCGCGACCGGCTCCAACCGGACCAAATCGTGTTTTCATCACTGCTGACTGTTGTACCAATCCGGCTCCAACCGGTCCCGTCCCACGCGGTCGGGCCTCAGGTCGTACAATGGCAACTGATGCTTTTGCCGGGTTTGCCGGCCTTTTTCCCGGACACATTTCGCGCATTGCGCCGCTGGGCGCGGGGATGGATGGCTCATGTTGTGGGAAGTTGAAATCACACCCCTCACCGCCGACCGCGAGGGGACCCGCGTCCGCCACGAGTACCGCCTGCTCACCAACCAGGAACCGCCGCAAGCTTTCATCGAACGGACCAGCCGCGGTTTCCTGCTGGAGGGCGACCTGACCCAAAGCCAGGTCGATTCCCTGGTCTGCGGCGTCCTCCTCGACCCCCTGGTGGAACGGGCTCATGTGCGCCCCGGCGAAGTGCTGACCGACCCTCTGCCCATCGCCACCGTGTTGCCCCGCCCGGGGGTGATGGATCCCGCCGCGCTCAGCGTGGGCAAGCTGGCCCGCGAACTCGGTATCCCGGTCCACGAGGCCCGCACCTTCCGGCGTTACTACGGTCCCATCCTGGCCGAGGCCACCCAGGACATCCTGTTCAATCGCATCATCGCCAACGGTGCCATCGAGCAGGTGTTGCCCGGCGGCAAACGCCTGGATGGTTTGTCCGTGGACGGCGTTTCGCGTTGGAAACAGGAGTTTGTCAAGCTGGAGGGCCTGGACGACGATGCCCTGCTCGCGGTGAGCAAGCGCATGGGTTTGGCCCTGTCGGTGGCCGAGATGCGGGTCATCCAGGAACACGCGCGCCGGCTGGGCCGCGACATCGCCGACATCGAACTGGAGACGATCGCCCAGACCTGGAGTGAGCACTGCTCGCACAAGACCCTGAAGGGCCGCGTGGAGACCCCCGACCGCACCTTCAAGAACCTTCTCAAGGAAACCATCTTCCAGGCCACCGTCCAGGTGCGCAAAACCCTGGGCCAGGACGACTGGTGCGTCTCGGTGTTCGAGGACAACGCCGGGGTGATCCGGTTCAACGACACCGAGCACCTGGTGTTCAAGGTGGAGACGCACAACCGTCCCAGCGCCATCGAGCCCTACGGCGGCGCCAGCACCGGCATCGGCGGAGTGGTGCGCGACCCGATGGGCACCGGTCTGGGTGCCCGCCCCATCTGCAACACCGATGTCTTCTGCTTCGGCCCGCTGGACTATCCCGCGAAGGACCTTCCGCCGGGTGTGCTGCATCCCCAAAAGATCCTGCATGGCGTGGTGGCCGGTGTGCGTGACTACGGCAACCGCATGGGCATCCCCACGGTGAACGGCGCCGTGGTGTTCCATGAGGACTACCTGACCAACCCACTCGTCTTCTGCGGCACCGTCGGCCTGCTTCCCGTCAACAAGGCGGAGAAGTCCGTCGCCCCGGGCGATCTCATCGTCTCGGTGGGTGGCCGCACCGGCCGCGACGGCATCCACGGCGCCACCTTCTCCAGCGAGGGCCTGCACGCCTCCAGCACCGTCACCAGCGGTGGCGCTGTGCAGATCGGCAACGCCATCGAGGAGAAGAAGGTGCTCGAGGCGGTGATGCGCTGCCGCGACAAGGGCCTCTACCGCGCCATCACCGATTGCGGCGCCGGCGGTTTCAGCTCCGCGGTGGGCGAGATGGGTGCCGACCTGGGCGCCCGGGTGGACCTAGAAAACGCCCCCCTGAAGTATCAGGGGCTTTCCCCCGTGGAAATCTGGATCAGTGAATCGCAGGAGCGGATGGTGCTGGCCGTTCCCCCCGAAAACTTCGCGGCGCTGAAGGCCGAGTGCGAGGCGGAAGGGGTGGAGGCCACCTCCCTGGGCGTGTTCCAGGCCACCGGCAAACTCGGCCTGTTCTGGCACGGCCAGCAGGTGGGCGAACTCGACATGGAGTTCCTGCATGGTGGCAGGCCTCCGGTCACCCGCCAGGCGCGCTGGATTCCCCCTGCCGCAAGCACCCCGGTGTACCCGGACAAGGAAGACCTGGGGAAAACCCTCACCGGCATCCTCGCGCTGCCCGATGTGGCCAGCAAGGAATGGATCATCCGCCAGTACGACCATGAGGTGCAGGGCGGCAGTGTCATCAAGCCGCTCGTGGGCGTGGAGGAGGCCGGCCCGTCCGATGCGGCGGTCCAGGCCCCCATCCTCGGCCAGCATCTGGGTTTCGCAGTGGCCTGCGGCTTGGCCCACCGCATGGGCCGCATCGACCCCTACAGCATGGCGGCCTGCGCCATCGACGAGGCTGTCCGCAACCTGGTGGCGGTGGGAACCGATCCGGCACGCATCGCCCTGCTCGACAACTTCTGCTGGGGAGACACCGACCGGCCCGAGGAACTGGGCCTGCTGGTGCGCGCCGCCGAGGCCTGCCACGACCTGGCCATTGCCTGGACCATGCCCTTCATCAGCGGCAAGGACAGCCTGAAGAACGAGTACAAGGGCGCCGACCGGCGGATTGTCATCCCGCCCACGCTGCTGATCAGTGCCATCGGCATCGTGCACGATGTGCGCAAGTCGTTGTCGATGGACCTGAAGGCGGCGGGGAACCTCCTCTACCTGGTTGGGGAAACGCAGGCTGCAATGGCCGGATCGCAATACCACGCCCTGCATGGGGTGGAGGGTGGCCAGGCCCCGCAAGTCGATGTCCCCAAAGCCCTGGCTATTTTCAAAAACCTGCACCAGGCGATTGCCACCGGGCTGGTTCGCTCGGCCCACGATGTCAGCGAGGGTGGCTTGGCCGCCTGCTTGGCCGAGATGGCTCTGGCCGGCAATCTGGGATGCGATGTGGACGGGGTGTTTGCAAAGGGCGCCGCCTTGCCCGCCGCAGTCGCCTTCTTCTCCGAGTCTCCCAGCCGGTTCGTCGTGGAGATCACACCCCAGAACGCGGTCGCCTTCGAGAAGGCCATGGCATCGGTTCCCTGTCGTTCCATCGGCAAGGTAGTGAAGGAGCCCCGGGTCCGTTTTGCCGGCCCGGAAGGGGATTGGGCCGTATGGACTCCTCTGGGCGACCTCGCCATGGCATGGCGCAACACGCTGCCCAAACAATTGGGCGAGCGGGGCGTAGTGGAATAACCAATACCAGCGAGTTTTGACCTGCCTTTTAGGCAATTGGGTTAGAGGAGTTCTCATGGTTTATTCGTGCGTGCTGCTGGCGATTTCCGCCGGTCTAAGCCTGCCCGGCCAAATTAGCCTTCCCACGCCAGGGACGGCTCCCGGCTCCCAGGAAAACCAACCAGCTCCCAAGGCTGGCAGGTTTGGCCAAACCCAGCCGCTTGGTTCCGCCCCCCAGGTGAATCCCGGCGGATTTCCGGCGCAGCCCCCCGAAAATCAGCCTACGCCACGGTCTGGCAGGTTCAGCCGCACCGAGCCTGGCGCCGACATGGGCCCTGCCACCCGTGACCAGCCGGCGCTCAAGCATCCCCGCGACAAGACCCTGCTGGTGGAAGTGAAACAGGCGAAAGCCGACATCCTTGCCAAGTCGTTGCAAAGGACTTTTGGCGAAACGATGACCGTCGAAGTGGCCGCAGGAACCCCCGTCTCAGCCATTCTCCTTGCGGGAACCGAGAAATCGGTCCAGGAGGCCAGGGAGCTGATCGAGAAGCTGGACAAGCCTGCCGCCACCGCGAGCGTGGAGCTGACGGTGGTGGAGTCAGCCGGCAACACCGATGAGGTGGGCGGGCAGATCCGCGAAGCTACCGCATCCGGACCGGTATCTGACGAGGCCTGGCGCACCCTGGTGAAAAGACTGCAAACCGAGGGGAAAATCACCTTGTTCCGGACCCTTGAAGTCAAAGTGGCGGAAAACCAGCAGGCCCGTATCCAAGTGGGTGAGGATAAGCCCATCGCCACCGGGGCGATGACCTCCGCCCGGGGCATTGCCTCGCGCAATTTCACCTACCGCAATGTCGGTTCAATGGCCACGCTGACCCTCCGCCCCGTCAAGGCCGGCGAATACCGCGTGGATTTGAAACTTGAGGATTCCCGCATCCTCGCCGCCAAGCCGCAGCCCGAGGCACCGAAGGAGAAGGACAAAGAAAAGGAAAAGGCCGTCGAGGAATTCAAGCCCGATAGCGTGCTCCAATTCACCGCCGAGACCACGGCCAACCTCAGCCCGGGCAAGGTGTTCCAGGTCAATTCCAATCGCGAGGAAAGCAAAGAGGGATCTAGGCAGGTGCTGGTCTTCCTCCGCCTGAAATCATCCTGACACCGCCACAACGCCTGCAAGAAGAGAAGCGCGCTTCATGAAACAGAATACCTGTCACACCCCCTTTCTGATGCTGGGGAGTCTGATCGCCACCCTGTGGGCCTCGGCCGTAGTCGCCGCCCCGCCTGTTTACAAGCCTCTGGCCTACATGGATGGCGACACCAAACTGGAGGCCCAGGTGGTGCAGGACCCCGCCCTGCAGGGCAAGCGTCCCGTGCTGATTCTGGCCCATGAACAGGGTCCGGCCAGCCCACTGGCCAAACTGGCGGCCAGCAAGTTTGCCGCCTTGGGCTATCTGGTTTTTTCAGCTGATCTCTACGGCAAGGATGTCAGCCCGGCCAATACCCGCGAGGCGGCTGAGCGGTTGGACCTGACCCGCCGTGACCGCAAGCTGGTCCGCAACCGAGGGAGGGCCGCCCTGGCCGCCGTTGAAAAACTGGGTCAGGCCGACATGGACCGCGTGGTGGCAGTGGGCTATGGCACCGGCGGTACCGCACTGCTTGAACTGGCCCGGTCCAAGGCGGACCTGCAGGCGGTGGCCTGCGTGCATGGTGACCTCACTCCCACCGGCAGCGACGGCAAGAACATTGGCGCATCGGTGTTGGTGGTCACCGGTTCGGATGACCCTCTGGTGCCTCTGGCCCAGATCGCCTCGTTCGAGGATGAGATGCGCGAGGGCGGTGTGGATTGGCAGATCCTGCGCATGGGCGGGGTGGCGGGCGACTTCACCAATCCCCAGGCGGGAAGCGACCTGAAGTCAGGCCGCGCCTACGATGCCGACGCCGACCAGCGGTCCTTCGACGCCATCAAGGCTTTTCTGGCGGATTGCCTCCTCCTGGCGACCGCTCCCGGCGACAATTCAAAGCCGTCGGCTCCCGCCACCCGTCCGACCAGCCCGCCCACGGCCACTCCCCGCCCGGCCACGCCGCCATCCAATTCACCGGCCACCAACCGCAACGCCCCCGAAAAATTCCTGAAGGTGCTCGACTATGTGGATAAAAACGGCCAACCCATGCCGGGCTACGAGGGTGGCCGCAACTTCGGCAACTTCGAGCGTCGTTTGCCCCAGACCGACCGCTCCGGCAAGCGGATACGGTACCGGGAATGGGATGTGAATCCCCTGCGGCCCGGCGTGAACCGCGGCGCTGAACGGCTCATCACCGGGTCGGATGGCAGCGCACATTACACGCTGGACCACTACGACACCTTCAAGAAAATCCGCTAACCAGGAACAGCCCCCATGATCATCCACATTGATGCCCGCAAGTTGACGGATGCCGCCGGATTGCACGCCTCCCTGACCGAGGCCCTCGGTTTCCCGGCCACCTACGGCAAGAATCTCGATGCCCTGATCGACTGCCTGTCCGACCTCGACAAGCCCGCGACCGGCATGACGAAGGTCCATGTGTTCCCCGGCCAAACCGCCCTGCTGGCGCTCAGCCACCTGGACGAGACCGGCAAGAACGCCGCCAAGGTGATGGCCCAGGTGCAGACCCTGAATGATGTGGTCGCCTTCGTGAATTTCCGCCGCCTGGAAAGCAAACAACCGCCATTGCTGGCGGTTGCGTATGACAGTGACTGAGATTCCGGTCCGGGCTCAGGCGGCGTTCCGGTTGCCGCTCAAGCCGTGGTGGGT
>DKBS01000099.1:6624-7303 GCA_002451275.1 Planctomycetaceae bacterium UBA6894
ACCTGGTAGGCCTTGCGGATGGCGTCGATGCCCGCGGCAGGGATGCCGGCCCGGCGCATGCCCACCACATTCACGCCGCAGACATGGTTGATGTGCTGCTGGATGGTGAAGGGCGGTACATCCTTGGTGCTGGCCGAGCAACCGCTGAGCAGCGATAGCCTGCCCATGCGGCAGAACTGATGCAAAGCCGAGTTGCCCGACATGTAGACATAGTCTTCCAGCACGCAGTGGCCAGCCACCAGCGCGTTGTTCGCCAGAATGCAGTGATTGCCCACGATGGCGTCGTGCGCGATGTGACTGCCAGCCATCAGAAAATTATTGTTGCCGATCCGGGTCTCGTAGCGGCCAGTCGTGCCGCGGTGCACGGTCACGTTTTCACGGAAAACGTTGTTGTCCCCAATGATCACCCGGGTTTCTTCACCGTTGAATTTCAGGTGTTGGGGCAATTCACCCAGAATGGCGCCACCGAAGATGGTGTTCCCTTCACCGATGTCCATGGGGCCGATCAGCGTCGCATGCGGTCTAACCACGCAATGCGCACCCAAATTCACCCGACCCTCAATCACCACAAACGGCCCAATTTCACAATCTTCACCAACATAAGCCTGTGGTGAGATCACGGCAGTGGGATGCACGCGTGCGGATGTGGCGACAGGCATGAAAACCCCCGGATCAAGCG
>DKBS01000130.1 GCA_002451275.1 Planctomycetaceae bacterium UBA6894
CCTGTACCACGCCTCGCGTCGTTGCGCATCTGAACAGTGACCTTGGGACTGAAAAACACATCGGTTGGCTTGGCTGGCCAATACTTCTCCAGGATGGCCTGGGCCTTGGGCCCGATGGGCAACACAAGTTCCTGGTCATGGTGGTCAGTCTTGTGACTTTCAGGCCTGTACAGCCAGGGCTCGCCAGGTTCGCCCTTGGTGATGTCGGCTGGACACATGTTGACCACATCCTGGGGCCTGCACCCGACCAGGCGCTGCACCCGAACCATGTCGGCCACAACAGGTGGCAAGATCCTGAGGACGGCCTGGATGTGCTCTTCCGACACCGGCCTTACTTTTTGGGTCTCCCTGGCCTTGGTCCGCCCCTTCTTCAGGGGAGGCAGCGCCCGAAGCCGTTCATAGACCCCTGGCTCCACCAGTTCCTCATGCACGGCCCATTTGAACATCTGCTTGATCTTTGCCGTGTAGCTGATCGCTGTGGACCGCGCCTTGTTTTTTTGGACCACAAATTGAGAGGTTTCGGTTTTACCGTTTTTCTTTTTTACCTTGCGAACCTTTACAACCGGATCAGCGGCAATCGATTCCCGAACCACCTCCAGCTTTTTGCTGGTGAAGGAGTTGGCTGGCTCCTCGCAATACTTCCTATTCAGAAAAACCAAACTACGCTTGATCGTCTCAGCCTCTGAGGTTGGCTGACCGTCTTTTTGGTAGTACCCATTGGCATGCACCTGGTAACGCATGGTCAGTTCGCCAATGGTCAGAATCGCTGGAAGCTGGATTTGTCCGTTGGTTGGCACTGAACTGGCGGGAGAAAACCCCGTTGAATTCACTACTCCAGGTTCGGAATAAAAAAGGTCAGCAAGAAGCTGGTTATATCTTCTCCAACTCTCCTGCGATTGATACTCGCCAAGGTAATAGTCTTTGCCAGCAATCCTAACCACCCCTTGGTTACGGGGCTTGAAATGCCGATAGGCAGGTGGCTTTTTGGCAGGTCCGCGCTTTTCGGAAGGAAGGTCCATGGGGCCTCCAGAGGAGCAAATGTAGTACATGTACTACATACCTATCTGGTGGCATTATTTGGGCTTAGCGAGAGAAGTCAAACAGAAAAGCCGCAAGCCCTTGTTTCACAAGAACTTGCGGCCACTGTTTTTAAAATCGGGGCGACAGGATTTGAACCTGCGACCTCTTGCACCCCAAGCAAGCGCGCTAGCCAGGCTGCGCCACGCCCCGAGTCCTTGAAGGACAATGTGGTTGATAACTTGCACGGACCGGCGCGTCAAGGACAGCTAGGGTCCACCTAAATTCTTGGGGCGTCGCAATTTGCCCAAAAAGTAACCCCCACCAGCCTCCCACCTCTTTTTGACCTCCAGACCGGGTGGATTCACCAAAACGCGGCTTGGCCTTGTCCAATTCCGGAGATTTTTCCGGGATGCCCCGCCGGAATGCCTCCTCCCGGTCGATGAAAATGGTGAAACCACCCATAATGGGTGAAGTCCAGACCTGCTTGGAACAGCGTGCCGACCGTGGAACCTCTCACCCAAAACAGCCAAAGGATTTGGGCCGCCTGGAAAATGGCGGGGGGCCTGGTGCTGGTGTTCCTCACCATCGTGGCGCTGGCCATCAGTGGCGTCACCGCCTTGACCAAATGGGGCTACCTCACCTGGGTCGGTTGGGTGAATCTGGCGGCGGTCTTCGCCAGCAGCCTGGCTTTGGCCTGGGTCCTCCGGTCCCGCCGCACCGGGCTCTCCCTTCCCGACAAACCGCCACCCCACCTGGAAGGCGAAGAAATCACCCTGTGGGAACACCTGCGCCAATGGACACGCTCCATCAAGCCCGAAGCCCTGGCGGAATCTGCGGAGCGAGGCAGGCGTTTGAATGAACTGGAGGAAATCCTCTACCCTCCTCAGGCCCCGCCGGGCTCCCCCACCTGGAAAGACCTCACCCTCACCGAATGCGCCGCCGCCATCCGCCTGACCCAAGTGCGGCTGGATTTGGATGCCAGACGACTGGCTGGCCCCATCCTCGACATCCCCCTCGGCGACTGGAAGCAGGGCTGGAAGGCGCTGAACTGGTACTGGCGCCTGGCCCCGCTGGCCTGGCTTCCGGGCATCCTGCTCGCCCCGTGGGAAGCCATCGCCCGGTGGACCCTGACAAGGGTCGGCCCCGAACAGATCAATCAGGGCGTCACCGGTCGCCTGCGGGAAGACATCGCCCGCCATATGCTCCTGGTGGCCGCCGAATCTCTGCTGGAATTGCGCTCCAGGCGGCTCCGGGCCGGTGCGGATGTC
Source organism: Planctomycetaceae bacterium UBA6894 (assembly GCA_002451275.1). Classification (GTDB taxonomy): domain Bacteria; phylum Planctomycetota; class Planctomycetia; order Gemmatales; family Gemmataceae; genus UBA6894. Next base: position 2,289 of record DKBS01000130.1, read on the forward strand.
TGGCTTTCCACGCACCCCAAGCCCCACGAAAGCGCTCGCCTCGTGAAGGGCGGCTTCCCGTGGCTTTCGCTTTTTCTGGCAGGCGTGGTCGCGGTGGTGCCATGGCTGACCATTTGCCTGCTGGGTGTCGGCTACCTCGGGGGCACACACCCGATCCTGCTGCTCCTGGCTTTGTCATGCCTGGTGGCAGGGGCCGCCTTGGCAGGTTTTCATTTCAGGGATTTCTGGCCGGGCCCCGCCAAGGCGCCGGACGAGGGCGTGGAAAAGCGACTGATGGCCGGCCGGGAAGCGGGTGAAACCTGGCTGCAGAACAAAACGGCCGAGGGCACACTCCCGGTGGCCGACGCCAATTCCTGGCTGGAATGCCTGGTGGATCTGGATCGCACCATCCGCCACGCGGTGGTCCAGACAGATTCGCGCGGCTGGGACCACCTCACCCCCCGGGAGATCCTTTCCTGGGCCCACGACCAGGCGCGTGGCCTCGATTCGGTGCTGCGGGACCGCATCCCCGGCAGCATGCACCTGCGGCTGGGCGACTGGATGCGGGCTGCCGAATGGGCCGGCATCCAGTCCACCCCCACCCCGGAGCCTCAACCGCCACAGCCCACGCCACCCCCCTCCACCGGGTTCGGATTACTGTGGCGCAACCTTAAGGACAAGGTGGGTGGGCTGGTCGAAGGCATAAAACGCCGAGTGGAAAACCTCGCCGGCGTCACCATCGCCAGGCACGCCAGCGAGGGTTTGGCCAGCCTCCATGCCCACGCCTTCCTGGCCATCCCTGATCAGCCCGAAAGTACCCCTGCGACAACCTCCCTGAACGGGGCCGACCCCCAAACCACCATCACCCTCGTTGGCCGATCCGATCAGGAGTTGGCCTGGTTGCAAAGGGAACTGAACAATTCCCTGGCCGACAGGGGCCGCCCCTGCGCCTGGATTTCCGCCTCCCTGCAAGGCATGGATGCGGCGCACCGCAAAACCCGCGCGCGCGATGCCGCCCAAGCCGCCGCTCGGGCCGACCTGACCGTGCTGGTCCTACCCGCCGAATCCGCCCCCTGGCCCATGGAACTGGATTTTCTGAGGGAGCTGGAAACCTGCTCACAGGAGCGCCCGGCCCCCCACCCGCCCGAGGTGGTGGTGGCCCTGACAGACACCAACCGCCTCGATCCCGAAGGGGAATGGGCCCCGCCCTACGATTGGCGAAGTGGCTTGAAAACCAAGGAATTTTCCATCCGCCGCGCGGTTGATCTGGTGGCCCGCACCCTTGAAAACGAAAAACTCCAGGGCCTGCCCATCCCGCAGGAACAACTCGTCCCGGTGGCGTTGATCGACCCCACCCCCTGGAACCTTGATTCGCTGGGCAATCTGCTTGCCGAAAAGGCGGAACGGGCCCGCGCCCGGGCTTGGCACCACTGGATCCGCGATGCCGGCAAGCCGGGTTTGAGCCAATTGGCCCGCCAGGCAAAAGATGCTGGGAAATGGCTTTGGAAGCGGTTATAATCCTCCTCACAATCGGCCAAAAACCGGTTACCCGCCTTGGCTTCGGACATTCCAACACCACCTTCCAAGGGTTTCATCCATGGCCTCCCGCCGCATCAACCTCACCCAGCCCCGCCGCGATTTCCTCAAAACTTCCGCAGGATTGGGAGCCCTTTCCATCCTGGCCTCAGGCGTGCACGCCAGCAGCGCATCCGTGCTGAAGGTGGGTTTGGTGGGTTGCGGCGGCCGCGGCACCGGTGCTGCCAGCCAGGCCCTCCGCGCCGACAAGGAAACCGAGTTGGTCGCTGTGGGCGACATGTTCGATGACCGTCTGCAGGGCAGCCTGGCCCAGTTGAAGGGCGATGGCGAAATCGGCTCCCGCGTCAAGGTCTCCCCCGAGAAGTGCTTCACCGGCTTCGACGCTTACAAGAAGGTCATCGATAGCGGCGTCGATGTGGTCCTGCTCGCCAGCCCTCCCGGCTTCCGCCCGATGCACATCGAGGCCGCCGTCGCCGCCGGCAAACACATCTTCGCTGAAAAACCCGTGGCCGTGGACGGCCCCGGCTGCCGTCGTGTTCTGGAAGCTTGCCGCCAGGCCAAGGAAAAGAACCTGGCCGTGGTCTCTGGCCTCTGCTGGCGCTACGACAAACCCAAGCGCGAGGTCATGAAGCGCATCCACGACGGCGCGCTGGGCGAGCTCCACACCCTGCACACCAATTACAATGTGGGCAGCCTGTGGATGCGCAAGCGCCAGCCCAACTGGACCGACATGGAGTACCAACTGCGCAACTGGTACTACTATGCCTGGCTCTCAGGCGACCACAATGTCGAGCAACACATCCACAGCCTCGACAAATGCCGTTGGGCCCTGAAGGACGAGAACCCCATCGCCGCGTACGGCCTGGGTGGCCGTCAGGTGCGCACCAGCCCCGACTTTGGCCACATCTTTGACCACCATGCTGTCGTGTACGAGTTCAAGAGCGGCGCCAAGGTGTTCAGCTACACCCGCCAGCAGGACGGCTGCTACAGCGATGTCAACGATTACTTCCAAGGCAGCAAGGGCTTCTGCAATGTCATGAAGCACACCATCACCGGGCCCGACGCCTGGACCTACCGTCGCGACGGATCCGAGATCGACATGTACCAAAGCGAGCACAACGAGTTGTTCGCCAGCATCCGCGCCGGCAAGCCCATCAACGATGGCGAGTGGATGACCAACAGTTCCCTGATGGCCATTCAGGGCCGCATGGCGACCTACACCGGCAAGCGCATCACCTGGGAGCAGGCACTCAATTCCAAGGAGGTGCTGGCGCCGGCCGACTTGGCGCTCAACGACCAGAAACTCCCCACCCCGCCGGTGGCCCTGCCCGGAAAGACGCCCTTCGTATGATCCGGACCCGGGTCTGAACCTCCGGATCCAACAGGCCGGCCGGGTGCCAATCCACCCGGCCGGTTTTCCTTTCCGCAGGCTGCCCCCCCCACCCCCGACGCAAAAGAACCGCTGCCTTGGACAGTCCGGCGCCATTAGAATGCGCCTTTGGCCGGCCAAAACGGGGCAATCAACAGGACATTTTCGCAGGCATGCTTAGCATTCGTGGTATTGAAATTGAAGACACCTACGCGGAGGCCTTCCCGCTGGCCTGCGCGCGGGTCATCGTGACCGCCGAGCATCCGCGTCTGGTGCGCTCGGCCGCGACCGCCGCCACCGGCAACGCCAGCTCGGTCATCGGCTGCGACGCTGAGGCGGGGGTGGACTGTTATCTGGACCCGTCCGACACTCCAGACGGCCGGCCGGGTGCCAGCCTGCTCTTTTTCGGATATTCCCGCCCGGCCTTGGAACAATCCTTGATTTCTCGCATCGGCCAGGGCATCCTCCCCTGCCCCACCACCGCCGCCTACAACGGCCTGCCGATCGAACCCGCGAAATGCCTACAGGTGGGCGGCAAAATCCGGTTCTTCGGCGATGGCTGGCAGGGGAGCAAGCTGCTGGAAAACCGCCGGTACTGGCGCATCCCCGTGATGGATGGCGAATTCGTGGTCGAGGAGGCATTCGGCGCGGGCAAGGGCGTGGCAGGTGGCAACCTCATCATCCAGGGAACCACCCGGGAAATCACCCTGCAAGCTGCCGAAAAGGCCGCAGACGCCATGGCCTCTGTCCCTGGCGTGATCCTCCCCTTTGCCCACGGGATCGTCCGCGCTGGCAGCAAGGTGGGCAGCCGCTACCCCAAACTGAAGGCCAGCACCAACCAGGGCTTCTGCCCCTCGCTGCGCGGTCAGGTCCAGAGCGAACTCCACCCGGAAGCCGCCGTTGCCTATGAAATGGTGGTGGACGGCCTCGACCTGCCTTCGGTCAGCGAATCGATGCGGCTGGGCTTGGATGCGGCGGCAATGCCCGGAATCGTCCGCATTGGCGCTGGCAATTATGGTGGCAAACTCGGATCATTCCTGATCCATCTCAAGCAATTGATTACGGCGGAGGGCTGACCCTTGCTGACCCTCACCCGTCTCGAATCAGATCCCGTTCCCCTGGAGGCGGAATGCCTCCGACCGGACACCCTTTCGGCCCTCGATACCAACACCATCGCCAAATTGACCGTTTGGCATGGCAAGCAGAAGGCCGAACTGGGCGAGTTGTTCTCGGTTCATGGCTCCGCAAGCGATGGCACAATCGTCCTCAAGGGTGATTGCTCCCGGGTGAAACTGGTCGGTTCAGGAATGACAGCCGGTACCCTGCGCATCGAGGGCCCCATCGGCATGCACACCGGCACAAGCATGCGTGGCGGCACAATCCGCGTGGAGGGCGATGCTGATGACTGGCTGGGCGCCGAGATGCACGGTGGCACCATCGTCGTCACCGGAAACACCGGCCACCATGTGGGCGCCGCCTACCGCGGCGCGCTCCGGGGCATGCGTGGCGGAGAAATCATCATCGCTGGCTCCACCGGCGACGAGTTGGCTTCCACCATGCGCCGGGGACTGATCGTGGTCGGCGGGGACACCGGCGTGTTTCCCGGCATCAATCTGCTGGCTGGCACCGTGGTGGTGCTTGGCAAACCGGGAATCAGGCCGGGCGCAGCCATGCGCCGGGGAAGCCTGCTGTTTCCCCACCACCGCCCCGAACTCTTGCCCACCTTCCGCGGTGCTGGTCCTCTGGACTCGGTTTTCCCATCTTTGTATTTCCGTCATGTGCAGGAATTGGCGAAAAGACACAATCTGGGGCAGGCCTTAAACTTGAAGCCCTGGCCCGCACTGGTGCGCCACAGCGGGGATCTCGTCACACTGGGCAAGGGTGAAATACTGTGCCCGGCGTGACCGTGACCGACCTTTAAGGCCCGGCGATTCCCATGGAGGGGAGTGATGTCGAACGGCAACAATCCGAAGGGCCAAAACCGGCCACCTCAGCAGCAGGCCCCCCAGCAGGCGCAAAAACCGGCACCCCAGCCAGCCGCCGAGCCCGAGGTCCCCAAAACCCAGCCCAGGGAAGAACGCCGGGCATCGCTGGTCATCCTCGGCGCCGGCCCCGTTGGGGTGGAGGCCGCTCTCGTAGCCTCGCGGCTGAAACTCGATTTTTTGTGGTTTGAAAAGGCCCAGGTAGGCGAACATCTCAACCGCTGGGGGCACCTCGCCACCCATGCCCCGATGAAGACCCTGGTCTCGGAAATCGGCCTCGAGGAAATCCGCAAGAACAACATGGATGAATTCCTCGTCAACCTTGACGAGCCCGCCACCGGCAAAGCCTTCCGTGACGGTTACATTTCCCTACTTCTGGAAACCCTGCAGCTCTCGGGCAAACTCGAGGCCGGGGTCGAGGCCGTCGCCGCCGGACGGGACAACCGTCTCCGCGAGGACCCCCGCGGCCCCCGTGACCCGATCGGCCCTTTCCGCCTTTTCGTGCGCGGCCCGAACAACAAGGAAGAGCACATCCTCGCCGACGCGGTCATTGATTGCACCGGGGTGCTCGCCACCCCCCGCCCGCTGGGAAAGGCCGGACTCCCGGCTCCGGGGGAAAATGCCTGCCGCGACCGCATCTCCTACTTTGTTGAGGACATCCTGGGGGCCGACCTCAAGAAATTCGCCGATCGGACGGTGATGGTGGTGGGAGCGGGCATCAGCGCAGCCACCGCGATCACCCAACTGGCGGAAATGGCCAAGGAGCACGAGGCCACCTGGGTGGTCTGGCTGACCCGAAGGCCCTCCACACTGCCGGTCAGACGCATCCCGCAAGACCCGCTGAAGGGACGCGACGCGATCGCAGCCGCCGCCAACCACATCGCCTGCCGAGCCGAGGGACATATCGAATTCCACTCCGGAGCCTGGATTGACCGCATGGAAAACCAAGGCAACGACAAGCCGGTGAAGGTGTTCGCCACCATCGGGGGAAAAGAGATCGCGTGGGAGGTGGACCGCATCCTCTCGCTGTGCGGTTACCAGCCCTCGCGGCTGCTGAACCGGGAATTGCGTATGCCGTGGGAAACCACGCTGGACCTGCCCCCCACCGGGATCGATTCCAGGGAACAGGAACTGAACCCCGGCCCCGCCACCGAGGAACCCGGCTGGTACGTGCTGGGCTCCAAGTCCTACGGTCGCGCCTCGGGTTTTGAGGTGCGCACCGGCTACCGTCAGGTTCGCCAGGCCATGGCGGAAATCCTGCGCGTCCGCCTGCAGGAAATCACCAAGCGGCTGGCGGCCTGACCATGCATCCAAGGCCCGAGGTGCTGGTCACTGGAGGAGCTGGCTTTGTCGGAAGCCACCTGGTCCGGCAACTGGCCAAAGACCAGACGGTTGCGGTGCTGGAAAAACCGGGGGCGAACCTGGGCCGGTTGGCGGACCTTGTGGAATGCCACCGTGTCGAGATCCGCCCAGCCGACATCCGCAACCGGGCTGAAACCCTCAACGCCTTGGCAGGTTGCAAAAAGGTATACCACCTCGCCGCCAATCCACGACTATGGACCTACCCCAAGGGAGAATTCCTGCGGGTGAATTACCACGGCTCCCGCCATGTGCTCGAGGGCGCGCTCCGTCTGGGTGCCCGACGCGTGCTGCACTGCAGCACCGAAAGTATCCTGACCCGGGCGAAACAGGCCGGCGCCATCGGCGCCGACCAGGTGGTTCCGCCCGACGAGGTGGTCGGCCCATACTGCAAAAGCAAGCATCGCGCCGAGTTTTTCGCCCTGGCCCTGGGCAGTAAGGGCCACCCGGTGGTGGTGGTGAACCCGACTCTGCCGGTGGGCCCCGGCGATCCGGGCTCCACACCCCCCGGAAGGCTCATCCTCGACTTTTGCCTGGGCAAACGCCGCGAGGTGATTCAGGCGGAAGTCAACCTGGTGGATGTGCGTGACGCCGCCACCGCCATGCGTCTCGCCCTCGAAGGGGGCCAGCCAGGCAGACGCTACCTGCTCGGGGGCGAGAATTTCACCATCCGCCAACTGTTCGAAAAACTGGCCGCAATCACCGGGTTGCCCGGCCCGCGCTTCACAGTCCCCTGGCCGGTGGCCCTGCTGGCCGCCTGGGTGGAGGAGACCGCCGCGGATGTTTTCACCCGCCACGAACCCGCTGCCACCTTGACCGGTGTGATTTTGGCGCGCAGGCGCATGAGTTTTGAGGCGGGGCCAAGCCTTCAGGCCCTGGGTGCCAGCATCCGCCCTGCGGAAGAATCCCTGCGAGATGCCGTTCTGTGGCTAGCCGGCAAGGGCCTGATCCCTATGCCCGCAAAGACAGCCCAAACTGCCAGTTTTCACGCGTGAGAGGCCGAATCAGGCCAAAACAGGGCGTGATTGCCGGTTTCACCTTGTTATAAGTGCTCACAATTACCTAGGTTAGGCGCAGGAGTAATCCAGGGATGGATGGTCCCCTCAAGGACCGTTGGCTCTTAGGGAAGGGATGCCCGTGTCGGTGATCCGACCTGCTTTTGTCGCTGAGCGCGCCAAGTCCGCTCTAGACCAGACAAACGACCTGATTCAGCAAGCAACCAAGGCCAGGGACCGGGCGGCTGATTGGTTGCTGTATGCCCAAAAGCCCGATGGCCATTGGGTCGCCGAATTGGAAGGCGACACCATTTTGGAGTCGGAATACATTTTATTGATGGCCTATTTGGGCCGCGAATATGAGCCTGATTGCCTGCGCGCCGCCGCCTCCATGGCCGGCCAGGTGCTTCCCAGAGGCGGGTGGGCGATCCATCCGGGCGGCAAACCGGACATCAGCGCCTCCGTCAAAGCATATTTCGCGCTGAAATTGACGGGAACCAGTACGGCCGAACCTTTCATGGTCGCCAGCAGGAAAGTGATCCTGGAACTGGGTGGGGCCCATGCCTGCAACAGCTTCACCCGGTTCTACCTGGCCCTGTTGGGCCAGCTTTCCTACGACTCATGCCCGAGCGTTCCCCCTGAAATCTTGCTGCTCCCCAAATGGTTTCCGGTGCATTTGGGGGAAATGTCCAGCTGGACCCGAACCATCGTGGTTCCCTTGGCCATCGTCTCCGCCTGCCGCCCGGTGAAGCAACTCCCCAAAGAAAAAGGGATTCGCGAGCTGTTCCTGGAAGACCCGCTCAAGCCCCGCTGGCCGGCCCCTCCCACCAAACGGTGGCTGAGCTGGACCAATTTCTTTTTGGGTGTTGATGCCTCCTACAAACGGCTGGACCCGGTCCTGAAGGCAACCGGTGTCCGCCGGAAGGGCTTGGAAAGCAGCCTGGCTTGGATGCGTGAGCGCTTCCAGGAGTCGGACGGGTTGGGCGCCATTTTCCCGCCCATGATCTACACCATCCTCGCGCTCGACTGTCTGGGCGTTCCCCGTGATTCGGACGAGGTGGCCTGGGCCCACAAGCAATTGGAAGATCTTAAGGTGCGCGATGGGGAATGCACTTGGCTGCAACCATGCGTTTCCCCGGTGTGGGATACCGCCCTGTCCTTGAATGCACTGGCCGAGGCGGGCCTGGGTGCCCGTGACCAGGCGGTAGAGGCTGCGGGGGAATGGCTGCTGGGTCGCGAGGTGCGACGCAAAGGCGACTGGGCCGACCGCGTGGAGGGCTGCGAGCCGGGTGGCTGGGTGTTCGAGTACAACAACGCCTTTTATCCCGACACAGACGACACAGCCATGGTGTTGATGGCCCTCACCCGGACGGGGTTGGCAGCAAAACCGCACTACCGTCCCGCCGTCCGGCGCGCGCTGGACTGGCTGGTTTCCATGCAGGACGACAACGGCGGCTGGGCCGCCTTCGACCGCGGCATCAACCGCGAGTTCCTCGAAAAGGTCCCGTTCGCCGACCACAACGCGATGCTCGATCCCTGCTGCCCTGACATCACCGCCCGGGTGCTGGAGGCGCTGGCCCCGCACGGCATGGTCCAGGGTGACCCCCTGGCCGACAAGGCGATCGCGTTCCTGCGTTCGCACCAGGAAAGCTTTGGCGCCTGGATTGGCCGCTGGGGCGTGAACTACATCTACGGCACCTGGCAAGTCCTTGCCGGGCTGCACGCCTGCGGGGTGTCTCCCAAAGATCCGATGGTCCGTCGGGCCGCCGACTGGCTGGAATCCGTCCAGCAGGAATCCGGCGCCTGGGGCGAAGGCTGCGAAAGTTACGAGGACAAAACCCGGGCGGGTGTTGGAACAGCCACGGCCTCGCAAACTGCCTGGGCCCTGCTGGGACTGGTGTTCGCCGGACGCGCCAAGAGTGAGGCCGCCCGCGCCGGCGCGCGTTGGCTGGCCGAAACCCAGGTGAGCGGCACCTGGAACGAGGAACCGTTCACCGGAACCGGGTTCCCCAAGGTCTTTTATTTGAAATACCACTATTACCGCCATTATTTCCCGTTGATGGCGCTTGGCCGCTGGTTGAAGGCCGTGCAAGCGGACCAATGATTGAAGGGTGTTTTTCCGGCAAAGATTCACGGATTGGACAGGAATCCCCAAGGAGCTAAGGACATGCGTTTCCCCCTTTCACTGACCACCTCGATGGCCGGCTACATTGCCAAGAACAAGATCACCGGCCGGAAGAAGTTCCCGCTGGTGCTCATGCTGGAGCCCCTGCACGCCTGCAACCTCACCTGCACGGGTTGCGGCCGCATCCGGGAATACGCGCCCACCATCAAGGAAAAGCTGACGGTTGAAGAATGCCTGGCCAGTGTGGACGAGGCGGGCGCACCCATCGTGAGCATCTGCGGCGGGGAACCGCTGATCTACCCTGAAATCGGCGAGCTGGTCAGCGGCATTCTCAAGCGCAAGAAGCACATTTACCTGTGCACCAACGGCGTGTTCCTTGAAAAGAAACTCGACGAGTTCAAGCCCACCTCGCGCTTCTTCTTCAATGTGCATATCGATGGTCTGGAAAAGACCCACGACATCATGGTGGAGCGGGAAGGCGTCTTCCAAAAGGCGGTTGCCGGGATCAAGGCAGCCAAGGCCCGCGGTCACCTGGTGTGCACCAACACCACCATCTACAAGGAGACCGACCTCGCCGAGATTGATGAACTGTTTGGCTTCCTGTCATCCATCGGCGTGGATGGATTCATGGTGAGCCCCGCCTACGGTTACGCCGCGGTGCATGACACCAACCCGGATGGGGCGCAGGAAATCTTCATGACCCGCAACGATATCCACGAGAAGTTCTCAGCCGCGCAAAAGCTGTTCGCCAAGCACCGGATGATGAGTTCGCCGATCTACCTCGATTTCCTTGCCGGCAAGCGTGATCTCTCCTGCGCTGCCTATGCCAACCCCACCCGCAACGTGAAGGGCTGGAAGGGCCCGTGCTACCTGATCACTGACAAGCACCACGAAAGCTTCCAGGGCCTGATCAACGAAACCAACTGGGACGCCTATGGCCATGGCAAGGACGCCCGCTGCGAGAATTGTCTTATGCACTGCGGCTTCGAGATTTCGGCGGCGCTGGGGGTGAACGCCAAGCTGGGTGACACCCTGCGCATGATCGCTTGGCAGGTTGCCTGATTCACCATGGCCGAGGGAAATGGGCTGGTGGTCTGCGCTTTGGCGCGGGAAGCCTCCAAAATCCGCACCACGGCCCTTCCCCATTCAACAGTCGTCATGGGCCCCGGCGGGCATTTCGCCGGGGCTTTTTCCATGCACCTGGAACAAGCAGCCGAGAAGCCGGCCTGGGCCTTGCTGGCCGGATATTCCGGCTCCCTGGATGCTTCGGTTTGCCCGGGTGACATCGTTCACGCCACCAGCGTTCGGGATTCGGCAGACGCGGTCCTAAACAGCCCGCTTTCCGTTAGCCCGCAAGGCACCGGAGTGCACCGCCGACACAGAGGAATGGTTTACAGCAGCGAAAGCCTGGTTTGCCATCCCGCCGAAAAGGCCCGGCTGGGAATGGAAACGAAAGCCCTGGCAGTGGACATGGAGAGCATGGTCTTTGCCAGCCTCTGCAACCGTTTCGGAATCCCCTGGGGGATCATTCGGTGCGTATTTGATTCAGTCCATGACCCGCTGCATCCAAAGATGCTGCGCTGGTGCGATTCGCGGGGCAATCAAAACACATTGGCGTTGGCTTGGGACCTTGCCCTGTCCCCGGGGTGGTGGTGGCGCGTGCCCGGGTGGGGCAAAAGGGATCGGCTGGCTGGAAAGGCCATGGCTGGTTCTGTGGAAAACTGGATCCGCGGACAAACCGCTTAGCCGGGCCAGGACCGGGTAACCACAAGGTCCCTGCCACCCTGCTTGGCAACCAAAAGTGCCGTGGCGGCCAATTGGGCCAAATCATGCGAGGAGGCCAAACACCCAGCGGGGGCGGTCGCCATCCCCACACTGACGGTCATGTGGACCGATTGGCCGTCGCAGTCAAAAGGCTGGGAGGCGATCTTGAACCGGAGACGCTCGCCCAAGGCAGCCGCCCCGGCGTCATCCGTATTCCTGGCAAGGACCTGGAATTCCTCCCCGCCAATCCGGGCCAGCAGGTCTGTTTCCCGCAAGGATTCGCGCAACCTGTCAGCCAGGGCCTTCAGCAGCAGGTCCCCGCCGGTGTGCAGGACCCTTTCGTTCCAATTTTTGAAGTGATCGATATCAACGAGACCCAGGGCCATGGGTTGGCGGAGAGGCCCTTGGGAAAATTCCCGGGCCAGCACCCTGTCCATCGCGCGCCGGTTCGGCAATAGCGTTAGGGCACAGGTCAGAGCCTGCTGCCGCAAGCGAACGGTTTCACGGGCCAGGTCAATATTCCGTCTTTTCAGCATTTCCAGGCGACGGGTGAGCGCCATATCCGTGGGAAGATGGTCAAAATGGTGAAGATCGCCATGCAAGGCCCGAAAAAGGATCCAACGGGACAGGGAATCGAATGGCCATGGAACGGGTATCCAAACCAAATCGAGCCACTCATTGGATAGGGGCGATTGGCCATCTTTCCCCGGTTCCTCTACGCAGTTGGCGGCGCATAATCGGGGCATCTCAGGTTCGGCTTCCGCCCAGGCGGCAAAAACTGCCCGGATTTCAGCGGCATCACAGTCAGGCCCGGCAAACAGGACAGACTTTGCCGGTTCGGGAAAACGGTCAGGTGGCGCCAATCGCACCGGGCACGAAAACCAGCGAATCAGCTGGTCTACGGCAGGTCTTGGGACCCTCCAGGCCACAATTCCGTCGGGGGCTTCGGTCACTTGGTGCTCCCGTGGGTATGCAAGCTGGCGCGATAAAAAACGCGCCAAAAAGGGACATCCCACGCATTTTGCAGTGGTGGCGGCTCAAAGGCAAGAAACCGCCTAAATAAATCCCTATCATCATCCTTTTTAACGCTTTTTGACCGTTTTTT
>DKBS01000202.1:0-6149 GCA_002451275.1 Planctomycetaceae bacterium UBA6894
AGGGCTTTTGCTGCGGGATAAAACTGGATTATTTTGTCCTATTATATTTGCCGAGATGGCTCTTTCTTGGCCAAAAGGTGGGGTTCCTTGTTCTTAGAATGCAGCTGAATCCGATAGATTAGGTAAGCCCTTCTTGGTTTGGCCATGATGGACGGCCGCGGGGGTTTGGGGCGTTCAGGGTGCTGGGCTGTCGACATCTGATGACCAGATGATTCCGGTTTGGAGGAGTCCCGTGTTTTCGCCTGCTACCCCTAGGCTTGGCCTGTTTGTGTATGTGGTTCTGGTCTTTGCAATCGCAGGGTGTGCCAAGCGGACGCCGCGTTCGCAGCAGGCTGCGGGCTCCGCGATTTCGCCCCTGGAAGCGGCCCGCCTGGAGTTGGCCCAGGGAAAAACGGAGCAGGCCCTGCAAAGCCTGAACCGCATCCTTTCAAACCAGCCGGACTTGCCCGAAGGTTTGCTGGAGCGGGCACGATGCCACCTGGCGCTTGGGAAAAACCAGCCAGCCTTGGCGGATCTGGACCGGGCGGTGGCTTTGCGCCCGCAATGGACCGAGGCGCTTTACGAACGCGGCATGGTGGCTGCAAAAACCGGTGACAAGGAACGGTCGAGGAATGATCTGCGGCAGGCGATGTCGCAGGACGTGATGCTGGAGCTTTATCTCAACTGGCGGGGCCTGGACGGATCCCTTGAATCGCGCTTGCGGGCAGATCCGGGGCCGTGGTTGGGGGAATTCGGGTTTCTGGTGGATGCGGAACCGAATAACCCGACCGTTTTTCTTTTGCGCGGCCTGTGCCATCTGGTGGATGGCGAGAAGAACCTGAAGCGGGATTCGTTTGTGCAGGCGGAGAAGGATTTCACCCGGGCGATTGACCTGTTCAAGGCCAACCCCATGCTGGGGGCCTCGTATGATCCCTGGGCCAACCGGGCGTTTGTCCGGGCCTTCCTGGGGAAGGATGCCCTGGCCGAGGAGGACAAGAACGAGGCATTCAGGCGCATCCCCTCCGCCGATCATGGCCGGGAGGTGGCCGAGCGGGTAGCCCAGGCCCAATCCCGCGCCAAGGAGCTGCGCTGATCATCGGCCAGGGAAATTCCCTTTGCCTGGCATCTCATTAACTCGTCATCTCCCCATTCCAGTCGCCATCCTTCGGAGCTTGTAACCCATGGCTGAACCGTTGATTGTCAGCATCTCGGGGGTGCGCGGCATTGTCGGGGAAAGCCTCGACGCGAGTGTCGCCCTGCGTTTCTCCCAGGCCCTGGCCGCCAATCTGGCCCCGGGGCCGGTGACCCTGAGCGCCGACAGCCGTCCATCGGGGCGCTGGATCCGACGTGTGGCTTCAGCGGTGTTGGAGTCGGCCGGGCGCGAGGTGATTGAGTTGGGAATCATTCCCACCCCGACGGTGGGTGTGGCGGTGCGCCGGTTGCGGGCGGCCGGTGGACTGCATGTGACCGCCAGCCACAATCCGGCTCCCTACAACGGGTTGAAACTGTTCGGCCCGGATGGGCGGGTGCTTCCAAACGGACCGGCTGGACGCATTCGCGACGCTTACCTGGGCACGGAGAAATTCCAGCCCGCCCGATGGGACGGCTGCGGGTCTGTGCGAAGCTGCGAGGAAGCGGTGCGGTGGCATGCCGATGCGGTTTTGGACGCAGCCAGGCAGGACGGGATTCTGGAGCCCATCCGCCGGGCTGGTTTCAAAGTTTTGGTCGATGGCAACGGTGGGGCGGGCGGCCCCCTGGCCCTGCTTCTGTTGGGCGAGCTGGGTGTGGAGGCGGTTGCCTGGCACTGTGAACCGGACGGGAACTTTGTGCATCCGCCCGAGCCGACCGGTGGCAACCTGGCCTCGCTGGGACCGATTGTTCGGCAGGCCGGTGTGGATTTGGCGTTTGTGCTGGATCCCGACGCGGACCGATTGGCGCTGCTGGACTCTGGTGGCAACTTTCCCAGCGAGGAGTACACGCTGGCAATAGCGGCGGACGGGATTTTGGCGCGAAGGCCGGGGCCGCTGGTCATCAACCTTTCGACCAGCCGGCTTTCGGAGATGGCCGCCAAGGCCCGGGGGTGTGCATGCATTCGCACGCCGGTTGGGGAGGCGCATGTGGTGGACGGAATGATCGCCCACCATGCGGTGCTGGGGGGTGAGGGCAATGGTGGCGTGATGGATCCAAGGGTGGGTTGGGTACGGGACCCGTTTGTGGGGATGACCCTGGTTTTGGGCAGCCTGGCGCTTTCGGGAAGGAAATTGCACGAGGCCATCGGGGCCCTGCCCCCGCAGTTCATCGTGAAGGATAAAACAGCATTGGTGCGGGAGAAATTGCCAGCCTGGCTGGCGGCGCTAAAAAAACACTGGCCCGGCTGGGCGGTGGATGAGCGGGACGGTTTGCGGCTGGAGTGCCCGGCCGGATGGATTCAGGTACGCGCCAGCAACACCGAGCCGATCGCCCGCATCATCGCCGAAAGCACCGTGGAGGCCGAGGCCACGGGTTGGATTCGGGAGGCTGTGGCGCTGATGCCGGCCGAATAGCGATCCCCTTTCGTCTATTCATTTTCTCTCATCGACGAGCACCTGCCCCTGGAGGGGGAGGTCGAGGCTTTGCAACATGGCCGGCCAGGCTTTGCGGTGCTCCACCCGCAGGTGGAAGCTGCGCGCTTCGGGCGGAAACAGCCATTCCAGTTCGCGCGGCTGGTCGGGCAGGAGCCTGGTGTCGCGCCAGGTTCCTCCGGGCGACCAGAAGGGCGTGGGGCCCGGCCGTTCTTTTTCCTGCCAACGGGCCAGCAAAAAACCCGGGACGGAATGATCCATACCGGTGGACCAGGGCTCGAGCATGTCGGATCGCTCCAGCGGTGCCAGAGGCTTTCCGTCCGCATCGCGCGCCTCGAGCCAGCCGAAGATGTGGCGGTCGACCTGGCCGGTGGGCAAGGCGTGGCCGACCTTTTCGGAACGGAGGGACAGGCGCACCCGGTTGGCGGTGGGTGTCCTTTGGACCGACCACTCCGTTCGCAAACCGCCCTGCTTTCTTGCCAATTGCGCGGTCATGCCATGGTGATGGTGCCTGGCACCATCGGCCGGCATGTGGCAATCCTGGCAGGACTGGTTTCCGCCCCAGGCCTGCCACTCGGAAAAGGATGTGTAGACCGGCGCGCCGAGCACCGTTCCCTCGTGGCAGGGGGCGCAGAAAAGGCTCTGCTTGTACAGCGGGGAATAGGCGACATTTTCACGGGTGGAATCGGGCAAAGGGCCCAGAACCACCGGGCGGCCAGCGGGTGCCGGGCGGGCCAGGGTGAAGAGATCTCGGCCGTGGGTGAGGCCCAGTGTTCCAGGGCCCAGATCCTTGACTTTGTGGCAGAGGTCGCAGTGGGTGCCGCCGAGGATGCTCACAGCGGGCAATTCGGCCTCCAGTGAGGACGCGCCCGGGGCATGGCAGGCAACGCACGCCGCGGAGGCCTCGGGATAGTTTTTCGCCAAACGCCAGGGGGATGGCTTTTGGATTTTGCGGATGTCGGGCGTGAGCAGCGCTGAAAAAAGCGGGCCCGCGGCGGAACGCTGGTGGGGGGAGCCGAGCCATTGGTCCAAGGCGGCTGGGTGGCAGGAGCCGCAGGCCCTTGGTGAGGTGCCCGGCGCGGGGTTAATCCACGGTGTTTCGGGGTGGTCCTCGGGCACCGGCTCGAGATGGACCGGTCCGCCCCGGGTGGCTGCCAGATAGTGCCCCTGGAGGGCCACGATCCAAGGCGGCTGGTTGGACGGTGGGGGATGGTAGGTGCCATCCCGCCCGGTTGTCACGGCGATTTCCGAGCGCATGGGTGGAGAGACGAGGGCGCCGGCGGCCGGGCCCTGTGGGGTGAAAACCCGGCCGGTTGGCGGGCGGGTTGCCAGATGCAACGAGCCGAGGCAGGCCAGCAGTGCCATCAGCAGGAAAAGGGACAACCATGGGGCGGGCCTGCGACGGGACCGGGCCCTGACGGCCATCACGCGCCCGCCATGCCGCTGATGCCAGCCAGTTCCCTGGCCGAGTGGCTGGCGGCCTGGCGGATTTTGTCACGCCAGTCGGTCGCCTCTGGCTTGAAGGGGAAAAGGATCGCGCGGGAGCTGTTCACCACCGCGCCGATTCCCTTGGGGCCAAAGGCCGGTTTGAGGGCGTCGAGCGCGCCCCCCTGGGCCCCGTACCCGGGGACCAGAAGCGGCACCGCGGGGAGTTGCCGGCGCATCCATGCCAGTTCGGCCGGCTGCGTGGCCCCGACCACGGCGCCGACATCGGCAAGGGTGCTGGAATCGACATGTGTTTGGCCCCAAGCGCCCACCTGACGGGCAACCCGTTGCCAGAGGGGCTCTCCCTGACACTCCAGATTCTGGAACAGTCCACTGCCGGGATTGCTAGTGCGAACCAGGATGAACAGGCCACCTGAGACCTTGCGGGCCTCGCTGATGAACGGCTCGACCGCGTCCGCGCCCAGGTACGGGTTGACCGTGAGCGAGTCGGCCTGCCAGACCGGGAAGGTGGCCTGGGCGTGGCGCGCACCGCCCAAGCTGGCCTGGGCGTAGGCCTCGGCCGTGCTGGCGATATCGCCACGTTTGCCATCGAGAATAGTGAAGTAGCCCATGGCGCGGGCGCGTCGCATGACGCGCTCCAGCGCCGCCAGACCCTGAGTGCCAGCGGCCTCATAGAAAGCCATCTGCGGCTTCACGACCCCGGTTTGCCCGTAGACGAGATCGAGAACGGCAAGGCTGAATTCCTCATAGGCGTCGGCCACGGCCTGCAGTGAGTCCGGAGTGTCGCCACCCCGGTTGGCCCGCAGTTCCATGGGGAGGGATTCCCAACGGGGGTCGAGACCGACGCAGAGCGGGGTGCCCGACTTGCGTGTCGCCTCGGTCAAACGCTGGCCAAATCCCATGGTGAGGCCTCCTTCTACTTGGTTGGTGCAGATGGGGCCTGTTCGGCTTCCCTGCGTTGGCGGATGGGGGCGGTGGGGGGCAGATCACGCCAGTGCCAATCCAGTGTCTGGCCGAGGGCCTCACGGATGGGTGTGCGTTCCTCCCAGCCGAGTTCACGCCTGGCGCTTTCGGTGGAATAGAGGCAGGGGCGGGTCAATAGGCCCAGATTGTAGCGGGTGAGGTGTGGAGGTCGCTTCAGGCGGATGAGTTTGCCGACAAACTCACTGAAAAGGGCGAGCCCCTTGGCGAAGGCCAGAGGGTAGTGCCTTTTCACGCGGGGCAGACCCAACTCGTCGGCCACGGTGTCCATGAACTCCTTCACGGAAACCTGGCCCGAACTGGAAAAGTTGTAGATATGGCGGTCGGGGGCCTGATCCATGGCGCGGATGCAGCCATCGGCCACATCGGGGGCGAAGACGATGTTCAGCGGGTTGGCTCCGTCGCCGATGAACGCCAGGCGGCCACTGAGGAACGCCTTCACCACGCGGGGGAGTGTGACGCGGTCGCGGGGGCCGAAGATCCAGCTTGGGCGGACCACCACCACCTGGCCGGGATAGTCTGACCATAACCCTTCGGCCTCGATCTTGGCGTGGCAGTAATGATTGGACCGGTAGACATTTTGACCCAGCGGTTCGGACTCGAGCCAAGGGCCAGGGGTTGATGGTTTGCCGTAGACGGTGACGGAACTGACATGGACGACGCGGGGTTTGGCTGCGCGGATGCAGGCGGACTTGAGGTTTTGGGCCAGGTTGACGATTTGCGACCGGATCTGCCTGGGGTCACCCCATTCACCCACCCTTGCGGCACAGTGGAAAACCCGGTCCACACCCTGGCAGGCCGCCTCGACACCATGATTGGTTTCCAAGTCGCCGGTGACGATTTCCACGCCCAGCGATTGCAGGAAGGTGCGATCGCTGTTGGGGCGGGCCAAGGCGCGCACCCGCTCCCCCCTGCGGACCAACTGCTCCGCCACATGGCTGCCGAGAAGGCCGGTGGCTCCGGTGACCAGACAAATACCAGCCAAAGCGTTTGCTCCCGCGAGAGGAACCATGAACCGGATGCCCGCCTGCCGGGACCTGAACGCGAAACCACCCTGTCTTTCCCTGATCGCAATCTTGTCAGAACGCATCCTTTCCGAAAAGGTCTGCAAAGGGATGTTTTTTTATAAGTTATTTCTGGTTTTTGGTTTGCGGCAAACCGGCTCGCCCCTTTGGGGCGGGG
>DKBS01000202.1:6428-15658 GCA_002451275.1 Planctomycetaceae bacterium UBA6894
GGGGCGGGGAGGAGAAAAAAACGCACGAAATTTTCCCGGGGACGCCACTAACTAGGGTGGAGCGAAATCTTCGGATGGTGGCGAGGTGACCCATGGACCTGACCCTGGAAAAAATCCTGCTGTATCTGGAAGACCGCCTTTCCCCGGCGGAGGTGAAGGAATTCTCGTTGTTTTTGCAGCAGCATCCCGAGGCGCAGGGGTTGTTGCGCCGGGTGGAAAAGCACCTGCGGATCCGTTCGGTTCCCGCGGACGAGGCATTGCCGGACGCGCAACTGGTGGCGGCCTACCTGGATAACGTGTTGAGCCCGGAGGCCGTGGCGGATTTGGAGCGAAAAACCCTGCAGGATGACCTGCTTTTACATGAACTGGCGGCCAGTCATTACTGCCACAGCACCGCGCCCCAGACCAGGAAGGGCAGGGAGTGGGCCGAGGCCGAGGGGATTGATTGGGAACGGATGCGGAATCTGGTGAAAGGCGGCAAGGATCGGCCCAAGCGTCGCCCGGCGGAGGGCGCCGTGGAGAATCGAACGGCGGACCGGCGGGGCGCCCGGTTACGGATCAACCGGAATCATGTGCTGGTGGGTGCCTGTGCGCTTTTGTTGCTGGTGGCTTCGGTGACGGGTTTGGTCCTGCGTCCGCGACCGGGCCAGAAGAGGGATGGGGTGCCCGAGGTGGACCGCGTGGCTTTGATCGGCACCGGTGGAGGCAGAGAGGGAGGCGAAGGAAGCGGCCAGCCGGAGGTTGTTTCGCCCGAAGCGGCGGAGCCCAAATTTGTGCCCCCTCCCGTACCCCAACCGATGCCGGTTCCCGCGCCGATGCCAATACCCCAACCCATGCCCATGCAGCCGGTGCCGATGCCATTGCCAGGGCCGGAACCGGTCGTTCCGGGTCTGGTGATGCCGGCGAATCCCGAAGCGGACCGCCAGACCCGGATGGATTTGGGCAAGGTGGTCTCCGACCGGCAGGTGCTGTTGCGGCGGGAGCAGGATTCAAAGAGCTGGCGTCGGGTGACCGACCGCGGGATGGTCCGTTCCCAGGACCATTTGATGGCGTTGCCTGGCTACGCTGTGGAAGTGCGGCTGAACCGCGGGCCCGGCCTGACCCTCTGGGGGAATTTGCCGGAAGCGAGCAACAACCAGACTGTTCAGGAATCGGAAATAGTCCTTTTACCGCCGGGGGCCGGGGTGGCGGGGGAATTGGAATTGCTGGAGGGACGGGTTTACCTGGGTGGAGACAACCAGGGACCGGCAACCTGGAGGATTCGTTTCCGTGAACAAACCTGGGATGTGGTGGTGGACGGGCAATCGGAGGTGCTGTTTGAAATGACGCCCATGCCCGCCGGGCGCGCCACCTGGCGACTGGGGGAGGAGCCCATCGCGCTGGCTCTGGTCGCGGCGGTGAAGGGCAAGGCGGCACTCAAGCCGCAGCCGGGGGTGGAGTGGAAACTGGAGGCTGCGCCATGCAAGCAGGTGTACGCCCTGTGGAACAGCGCCCGTGGCATTCCCCAAGGGCCGTTTTCCCTGGAAGCCACCGAGCCCTTGTGGGGGCGGGAGTGGCTGGGACCCCAGGATGTCCAGGGGGTTTTCAGGGCATCGCTGGCTGAACTGGAACGGGAGTTGGTGGCGGAACGCATTCCCGCCGTGGGGATGGATCTGGCCCTGAACGCCAAATCGGCAACCCCGTCGCTGAGGCATGCCGCCCTTTTCGCGCTGGGTTGCATGGGCGATTACACCCGGCTGCTCATGGACATGGCGGATGAAACATTGAGCGAGGACCGGCGCCAGGCGGCGGCAGGAGCCTTGAGGCACTGGGTGAGCGAGGAGGCAAAGCGCGGCCTGGAACTGCACAACCCCCAAAGCGATGGGGGCATTTTGGTGGACAGGTTCCGGCTGACGGCCAGAGATGCCAGTATTCTGGTGGACCTGCTGCATCCGCCCAGTGCGGACGAAATGCAGGACAAAGGGCACTTGCTGGAGGTGGCAGGCCTGCTCCAGCACGAGCAATTGATCGTGCGGGTGGCGGCCAAGCGGTTTCTGGAAGATTTGGCGGAGAGTCCTTCGGTCGGGCATAGCCTGGTGCGGTTTGATTGCAGGGGGCTGCCCGCCTCGCGCCGCGCAGCGTCGGCGAGTTGGCAAAAACTGATCGTTGAGGGCCGTGTGCCGGCGCCACCCGGACTGGCCGGGAAGGCGCGCGAAGGGAAGCCACCCGCCAAGCAGACCGGATCTCCACCCAAGGCGCCCGCCGTCGGGAAGTGACGGGTGCTCAGGAAAGTTTATTGGTGCCTGCGGGTGTTTTGCGACCCACGGCAAACCCTGCCACCAAGGCCATGCTGCCCAAGCTGACAGGGGACAGGAGATGTTTCCAGCCGGGGCTGATGGCGACGCTGGCGGCCTCCATGGAATCGGTTTCGCCCGGTATGCGCGGGTGGCCCGGGTTCCCCTCGCTGATTTTTCCGTAGGCGCCCAAAGTGCCTAGCAGGAACAAGAGGGAAGCGATCAGCAGCACCGCGCGGGTGCCGCCCAGCCAACAGGCGACCAAACCGGCAGTAGTGCCAGCCGCCAGTTCGGCCAGGACATGGGTGGCCAGCCAGGCAGTGGTCACCTGGTAGGTTCCGGGCTGGAAGGTGCCTTCCTCGCCGATAAGGTTGTAGGCAAGGGTGAGGGAGCCTGCCAGCAGCATGCCCATGGCGCCGAAACCCGCGACCACGCCCAAAGCGATGCGCCACAGGGGTTTGGACGGGGCCTTCCCGGATGATTCAGGGATCATGGTTCTTGGCTGACGCTGGTGGAGATGGGTTTCGCCGTGCGGATAGCCTCGGGCGAACCGGGTTGGGAGACGACCGGGCGCAGCACCTCGGGAGGCACAACGCCCTCGACCAAACGGGCGGAGCGACGGGGTTGCTCCTCATCGATCCATGCCATGCCATGGAAGAACAACTGCAACTGGCCCATGTACTGCTGGGCCAGTTTGGGTACCGAGGCTCCCAAAAAGCGCGCGGCCATGGCGGTGGCGCGGCTATCTGTCCGTAGGAACAGTTGGTACTGGTGGCGGATGGCGGGCCGATCCTGGCTTGTTTTGCCAGTTTGGTATCGGGCCACCAGCACCGCCTCGATATTGGAAAAGGGCATCAGTTTACCGGCGCGCATGCGGCCAGTGGCATGCCAGACTCGCATCTCGCCATCGCGGTAAACCATGTTCCAGGAAATTTGACCGTGGTCAGGATCGGCCCAGCGAAAGGAATCTGCTCCCACGGATTGGATGGGCAGGCATTTGGCCCCCAGCTTTTGCCACAACACGGTGGTGGCATCGGGGTGGTCGAGAAGCCAGGCGTAGTAGTTGGGTTTGCCGACAAAGGTTTCCACCGGTCCCTGGCAGGAAAGCATTGGGTTATCGACAACACCCTGCATCGCCTCGCGGTACCGAGGGGGGATGCGTTCCCAGGGGATGGGTTTGTCGAGTCCGGCTTCCAGGGCGGCGTTTTTGGGGAATTCGACCTCCGGGCTTTCCTCGGCGCATTCCATCGGGGAGGGGAGGGTGGCCAGAACCTGAATCACTTCCTGCGCCCCGGAACGGGAAAGTATTCCCGTCAGGGCAAACGCCAAGGCCGTGAGGGCCAGTCGGCGGGACGGTGGCAGCATTCGACCCAGGACCATGCGGGGTACCCGTGGGGTTGGCCTAAAAGGCGACAAGGGATTTCATCGAACCAAGGGGGATTCACCCATGAGGGTTTTTCAGAAAGTGCCAGTTCTGACAGGAAAAACTTTGGCCACAAGGCGGTGATTGTAGGCCGGCGGTTTGACTTGAGCCAAAAAGGTTTTTATTTGCCTGGCGGGACGCAAAACCGAGGGGGGGGAATCTGCTGGTTGATTTGTTATCGTCGATGAACGATAATTAGAGGGAAAGGCATTCTGGAGGGGAACGATGGGGGATTGCGGGGAGGAGTGCGAGGCAGGGGCCTTGGACCGGGCGGCACCCCCATCCGATCAGGATGAGGCTTTGGCCCAATTGGCCTGGGCAATCGCCCACCCGGCCCGGGTTCGCCTGTTGCGCCTGTTGATCTCCAGGAAGGCCTGTGTGTGCGGCGAACTGGTGGGGCTGATGCCCCTGGCGCAATCGACTGTGTCGCAGCATTTGAAGATTCTCAAGGATGCGGGTGTAGTGCAGGGTGAGATTGACGGGCCCAAGGTGTGCTACTGCGTGAACGCGGCCGGACTGGCCCGTTTGAAGGAGCTGGTTGGCGGGTTGTGAACCGGTGGTGACCCAACCCAATGACTTACCCAACCGTTGTTTTTTGGAGGAGGGAATGATGTCCAGTGTTCAATCCAAGGTGCAGGTGTTTGACAAACCGATGTGCTGTTCCACGGGTATTTGTGGGCCCAGGGTGGATCCGGTTCTTCCGCAGTTTGCCGCCGACCTTGCCTGGTTGAAGGATCAGGGGGTGGAGGTGGAGCGCTTCAACCTGGCCCAGCAGCCGCAGGAATTTGTGGCGCATGCGGATGTGCAGGCTGCCCTGCGCGAGGGACCGGATGAGGCGCTTCCCTTGGTGCGGGTGAACGGACGCATCGTCAGCCGGGGCATTTACCCGACCCGAGACCAGCTTTCGGTGTGGTGCCAGTTGAAGGCACATTCCCTGTCCCAACAACCGGATTCCGGATCCTGCGGGTGCGGGCCCAAAGGGTGCTGCTGATTTCTTTGCAATCCCTCGAGACGGAACCATGGAATTCTTTTCCCGGCCTACCCGCAACCTGTTTTTCACCGGGAAAGGCGGGGTTGGAAAAACCTCGGTCGCTTGCGCGACCGCGGTGAAGCTGGCGGATGCGGGCAAGCGTGTGCTGTTGATCAGCACGGATCCGGCATCGAACCTGGATGAGGTGCTGGGTGTCCGTTTGGGGAACAGTCCGCGTCCGGTGCCGGGTGTGGCCAATCTGGAGGCCTTGAATATCGACCCGGAGGCGGCGGCCAAAGCCTACCGCGACAAGATGGTCGGGCCTTACCGCGGGGTGCTGCCGGACGCGGCCATAGCCAGCATGGAGGAGCAGTTTTCGGGCTCATGCACGCTGGAGATCGCGGCGTTTGACGAGTTCGCCCGGCTGCTGGGTAGGACTGCCACGCTCGGGGCGTTTGATCATGTGTTGTTCGACACGGCGCCCACCGGGCACACCCTGCGGCTGTTGTCCCTGCCGTCCGCCTGGGAAGAATTTCTGGGATCGAACACCACAGGCACCTCGTGCCTGGGGCCGCTTGCCGGTTTGCAGGCCCAGCAAAAGCTGTATGCCGAAACGGTGCGCGCGCTAGCAGATGGCGCGACCACCACCCTGGTGCTGGTCGCCCGGCCGGAGTTCTCCGCCCTGCGGGAGGCGGATCGCACCCGGGGGGAGCTGGCGGAGCTGGGCGTGCGCAACCAGCGGCTGGTGATCAACGGGGTGTTCGAGGCGACAGATCCGGGTGACCCGATCGCCATGGCGATGGCCCGTCGCGCCAGCCAGGCCCTAGCTCAGATACCCGCCGGACTTGCAGCCTTGCCCCGCACGGTGATTCCGTTGGCTCCCCACGGGCTGGTGGGGATTGAGGCGATCCGTGCGATGGGCGGCGATGCCCCCATCCGGAGGGAAGCCAGCCCGGAGGGGGATGTGCCGCCTTTTGAGTCCTTGGGCGGGCTGATCGGGGATCTGGCCAGGCACCGCCGCGGTGTGATTCTCACCATGGGCAAGGGTGGTGTTGGCAAAACCACCGTGGCGACCGCGGTGGCCATCGCACTGGCCGACCTGGGGTTTCCGGTACACCTGAGCACCACCGACCCGGCAGCGCATGTGGCAGCGACGCTCAATGGATCGGTGCCCCACCTGACGATTGGCCGCATCGATCCCAAGGCGGAAACCGAGGCGTATTCGGCCGAGGTGCTGGCCACCGCCGGCAAGGATCTCGACGCGCAGGGACGCTCCATGCTGGAGGAAGACCTGCGTTCCCCCTGCACGGAGGAAATCGCGGTCTTTCGAGCCTTTGCTGCATCGGTGGCCAAAGGACAGGACGGGTTTGTGGTGCTGGACACGGCGCCCACCGGCCACACGCTTCTGCTTTTGGATTCGGCCCTGGCCTACCACCGCGAGGTGACCCGGCAATCGAGTGGCATGCCGGAGGCCGTGGAAAACCTGCTGCCTCGGTTGCGCGATGCGGCGCACACCCGGGTGCTGATCGTCACCTTGCCGGAAGCGACGCCGGTGCACGAGGCCGCGAAGCTTCAGGAAGACCTGGGCCGCGCCGGCATTCATCCCTTTGCCTGGGTGGTGAACCAGAGTCTCACTCCCCTGGCGCCAACCGATCCGGTGCTGGTGGCGCGGCGGGCCCATGAGGCGCGATTCCTGCGGGAAATCGCCGAGCGGCATGCCCGGCGGCTGGCCGTCATCCCCTGGACGGTGGATCCGCCGGTCGGGCCGAAGCTGTTGCGAGAACTTGTTTCCGGCGCGCAGCCTCCTTCCTGATCGATCCAGCCGTTAGAGTGACTGAAACGCCCCGGTGGGTCCCCGCTGGCCCATTCCATTTCCCCGATTGAAACGGTGAGTCTGACATGCCGCAGTTGGTCATTGGCACCCGCAACAAGCACAAGGTTCAGGAGATTGCCGACCGGTGGAAGGAACTGGTGGCCAAGGGGTGGAGCCTGGTGGATCTGTCGGGCTTTCCGGACGCGCCCGAAGTGGAGGAGGACCAGGACACTTTTGGCGGCAACGCGGAGAAGAAGGCGCGTGAGACAGCCTTGGCCCTGAAGCAATGGGTTCTGGCGGAGGACAGCGGTTTGGTGGTGCCGGCTTTGGGGGGCGCTCCCGGGGTGCAGTCGGCCCGGTATGCCGGCAAGCACGGAGATGACGCGGCCAACAACCGGAAGCTTTTGGCGGAGCTGGAAGGCAAGGCCGACCGCAGGGCCCACTATGTTTGCCACGCGGTGGTGGCAGATCCCGAGGGGAACGTGGTGGCCAGGGCCGAGGGGCACTGCCACGGCGTGTTGGTGGACAGCCTGAAGGGGAGCGGCGGATTCGGTTATGACCCGCTTTTTCTGGTGCCTGAATTCCACGCCACCTTTGGGCAACTGCCCCTGGTGGTGAAGCAGGCGATCAGCCACCGCACGCGGGCCCTTGAGGGGCTGGAGCGGTGGCTGCACAAGATTGGCGGCTAAGGGTTCAGCCGACCCTGTCGGAAAGGCTTTTGCCCAGACGGCGGAGCGCCGGGCTGGAATCCATCTTGTCGAGCAGGACATTCAGGATCGTGAACTTTCCTTTATTGGCCAGCGCCTTGGCGAGGGCCGCATCGAGTTCCCCCTCGGTCCGCACCAGGAAACCCTCGCCGCTGGCGAAGAGTTCCGGCAGTTTGTGAAACCGCCATTCCTGGACATCGTTGAACTTGCCCTCGAGGATGAATCGCTCCGTCAGATAGCCGTGGTTGTTCAGCACGATCACAATGGGATCGAGCCCCATGCGCACGGCAGTTGAGAGCTCTGTTCCGGTGAAGTGGAACGCGCCATCCCCAACCAGCACCAGGGGACGCAGGCCGGGCATGGCCACCTGGGCGCCGATGGCTGCCGGCACTGCCCAACCCAGCGTGGCGTAGAAGGAGCTGGAGAGAAATTTCGCACCCTGGTGAACCGCAAGGTCGATGGAGCCGAACATGGCATCGCCGGGATCCGCCAGGACGGCCATATCCGGCGTGAGGATGGAATTGACCTTCTGAAACAGCCGTTCGGTGGTCATGGGCTTGTCGGCGGCGGCCTTCCACGGGGCGGCCAGCGGATTTTTGAGATGGGGGACGCCGCGGGTGAAAACCGGCAATTCCTGGGCGGCGAGCCGGTTGAGGAACTCATCGAGCAGCACATCACCGAAGGAGTGGTGGCAGATGCGGATGCCTTCCGCTGTGGCGTAGATGGTGCTGCTTGGCGCCAGGTGCGCGGTGAAAATGCCGGTATCCATGTCGGTGGGCATGGTGCCCAGGGACAGGACGCAATCGGACTCCTCGACGAAATCGACAATGTCCTGCCGGCTGAGGGCACCGACATAGGTGCCGGCGTAGAGCGGGTGTTTCTCCGAGATGACCGATTTGCTTAGAAGGGTGGAACAAACGGGGATATTGTGCTTTTCCGCGAAGGCGGTCAGTTGGTTGACCAGGCCCATGCGGTGGATCTCGATGCCGGCCAGGATGACCGGTTTGAGGGCGGTCTGGAGCATGGCCAGGGCTTCGCCCACCGCCTCGCGCAACTCGTCGGGGTCGCTGGTGGGACGGGTCTGCTCGAGTTTGGGCAACTCCAGGCATTCGAGATCAACGCGGTCGCGGGGAATCTCGATGTAGACCGGTTGTTTTTTGCGGAGGCACACCTCGAGCACGCGATCGATCTCGCGCAGCGCGGTGAGGGGGTCATCGAGCACGCATTGCGCGGCGGTGATGGGTTGCATGCACCGCAACTGGGTATCAGCTGGGCCAACCATGTGGTGGAGCAGTCCGCGCTTGCGCAATTCCCGCAGGCCGGGGGCGCCGCTGATGACCACCAGGGGAGACTTTTCCGCGAAGGCCCCGGCTATGGCGTTGGCGGCACTGAGTGTGCCCACCGCATAGGTGAGGCACAGGACCCCCAGTCCGCGCAAGCGGGCGTAGGCGTCGGCCGCATAGCCAGCGCAGAGTTCATTGGTGGTGCCGACCAGCCGGATCGGGCTGTCCTCCACCTGTTTCATGAATCCCAGCACATAATCGCCCGGGATGCCGAAGATATCGGTGACACCCAGTTCGCCCAAGCGGCGGATAAGGTATTTCGTGACAGTTGTTTTTGATATCTTTATGCTGCTTTTTGATTCTTTTGATTTGGCTTGTGTAGTGTTGTTCATGAGGGAGCCTCCCGGGAAAGGTAGCGAATGAGAGGTAATGGGAGAGGACGATAGTATTCTAGGCCGCTGTCCGGGCCAAATCCTTTTGGTCCCGGGGACGCTGGCCATTGCGTGATTTGGGTGTTTTTGGGTATTCTTGAAGGGCGTGAAGCTTTCCGCCGAAGTGCCGATGACCCTGAGTGGGGCATGCGGTGGCGGAAAATTTTTTTTCTGACCGCAAGGAGTCTTGAGCGTGTCGATTATCAAAGTGGACGAGTTGATTGAGGCTGGTGTGCATTTCGGTCACCGCGCAAGCCGGTGGAACCCCAAGATGCGCCCCTACATCTACGGCAAGCGCAAGCTCATCCACATCATCGACCTGCGCGAGAC
>DKBS01000217.1 GCA_002451275.1 Planctomycetaceae bacterium UBA6894
TGTCCAGCCCATCGTGGTCGATGGCGTCCTGTACGGCTTTGACCAAAGCGGCGAGATGTCCGCCGTTGAAATTCCCAGCGGCAAGCGCCTCTGGACCACCCCCGAGCCGCTCAGCAAGCGCCCCCTGGGTTCCGGCACCGCGTTCATCGTCCGCCACGAGGACAAGTTCTTCTTCTTCACCGAGACCGGCCACCTGGTCACCGGCACCCTCACCCCCAAGGGGTTCACCGAGACCGGCCGCGCCAAGCTGCTGCCCCCCACCAACAACGCCTTCGGCCGCGATGTGCTGTGGTGCGCCCCCGCCTTCGCCAACAAGCGCGTCTATGTCCGTAACGACGCCGAAATCGCCGCCTTCGACCTGTCGAAGTAAGGCGGCTTCAGCCCAACCAAAACACGGGGCCCCAGCCATCCGGTTGGGGCCCCGTGTTTTTCCTTCACAAGTATTCCGTCAGACCCACGATTTCCCGAACTCGCCCGCGTGCACGATCTCGCTCAATGGCTTCCGCCCGCGGGGTGTGGTTTCCTGCACCCGCACCTGGTCGGGAAGGCTTACCGGGTCGGCGGCATACCCAATCGCGATCGCCGTGAATGGCTGCACCCCCTCGGGCACCCCGAACAGCACCCTCGCCCTGTCCGGCACGATGCCTCCCATCTGGTGCACCTGCAGGCCCCGGGCCGTGGCCTCCAGGCACAGGTTGCCCGCCGCCAACCCCAGGTCATGGGCAGCCACCGGATTCGGCGCCCCGTTCCGGCTGAAGGTCGTGCGGATGCAGGCCAGTACCAGCACCGGCGCATGCTTCGCCCAGGCCTGGTTCGGCTCCACCAAGCACGAGAGCAGTTTCGCGTATTCCTCAGGCTGTTCTTTGATGGCCACCAAAAACACCCACGGCTGCTCGTTGTAGGACGACGCCGCCCACCGCGCCGCCTCAAACACGGCCAGCAGGTCCTCACGCGACACCGGCTTGTCCGAATACGCATACGGACTCCACCGCTGCGTGATCAGCGGATGCACCGGATGATCCGAACGCCCGTGTTTGGGATGCGACATACTGGGCCACTCCTAGCTGGAACCAATCGGTCCTTAAACCAGATCAAACCACAACACTTCCGAGGAACTCTCACCCTCCAGGGTAAAATCCCCGGCTGTCTCCACGGCGGCACCGTCTCCCGCGTGCAGCTCCAGTCCGTTCAGCCGCACCGCACCGCCTGTCACCTGCAACCAGCCGGCCCGCCCGGCCGGCACCCGCAGCGACATCCCCTGTCCGGCCGCCAGCCACCCCAGATACAACCGCACATCCTGCTGGATGGTCAGGGCGCCCGCCATCGGCTCGGGCGACGCGACCAGGTGCAGCTTGCCCGGGGAATACCCGTTCCCCAGCGCAAGCTCCCCGTAGCCGGGCTCCAGCCCGCGCGCTTTCGGCAGGATCCAAATTTGGTACAGGTGCACCCGCTCGGTGGCGGAGGGGTTTTTCTCGCTGTGAAAAATGCCCGTGCCGGCCGTCATGTGCTGCAACTGCCCCGCGCGGATCACCGAACCATTCCCCATGCTGTCGCGGTGCTCCAGGGCCCCCTCCAGCACATAGGTGATGATCTCCATGTCCCGGTGGGGATGCATGCCGAAGCCGGTGCCGGGAGCCACCCGGTCCTCGTTGATCACACGCAGCGACCGGAAACCCGTCTGCTGCGGATCGTGGTATTCGCCAAAAGAAAAAGTGTGGAAGGTGTCCAGCCATCCGTGGTCGAAATGGCCACGGTCGCCTGCTTTTCGGATGCGAATGGCGGCATCATGCATCTCCCGCGCCCTCCGCTAGCGCCGATCGCGCCTTTTCCAGCAAACCGATCAGCGTCCCCAGCTCCGTCGCGGACAGGTGCCCCAGCATGTTCCGGTGCAGTTCCAAAAGGGGCTGATCCAGCTCCCCCAGCACCCGGATCCCCTTGGTCGTCAACTCCACGTACACCACCCGCCGGTCCTTTTCGCACCGCTTGCGCGCCAGAAATCCGGCCTGCTCCAACCGGTCGATCAATCCGGTGATCCCAGGCACCACCGTGATGGTCCGGCTGGCGATCTCCAGAATGGGCAGCGGTTTCCCCTCCCCGCGCAAGATCCTCAGGATGTTGTACTGCGAAGGCGTCAGCCCATGGCCCCGGAACAACCGGGCAAAGCGCACCTGCACCAGGTCGGCTGTGCGCAGCAGGCTCAGTGCCGCCTCCTGCTCCGGTGAGTCAAAGGGCTTCTTTTTCTTCAGCTCTGCCTGCAAGCGTGAAGCCATGCCGCTGCCCCCATCCATCCATACATACTTTATTGGATAACATGTAATTAATTGACATGTCAACTAAATGCTATGAACAAAATAAAGGGGGCGGCCCGCCAGACCGCCCCACCCACGCAGTGGAAATCGGTTCACTCCTTGAACAGTTGCGGCGCGAAGTCGTTCAAATATTCCCGCCACTTGTCCCAGGTGTGCCCGCCGTCCGTCTCGTGGTTCACCACGTCGAAACCGTGCGCCTTCAGCATCTGCACGGTCCCGCGCGAGGTCTCGATCAGGAAATCCTTCTCCCCGCAGCCGAACCACACCAGCTTCAGGCCCTTCTTCAATTCCGCGTTGTCCAGGGTCGCCGTGCGGCTCTCCTCCCATTGCTTATTGGGTTGGCCGTTGCCTCCCGGACCACCCCCGGCAATCCCAAACACACCCGAGCTGAACACCCCCACATACCCGTAGTCCCCCAGGTTGGAGAACGCCACATTCAGCGTCTGCGCCCCGCCCATCGACAGCCCGGCGATCGCCCGGCTCCCCCGGTCACCTTTCACCCGGTAGGTCTTTTCCACCAGCGGCCTCAGGTCCTTGGCGAAATCATCGCCAAACTCCTCCATCTGCTTGTCGAACGGCTTGCCGCCCCCACCCCACTGGAACACACCCGTGTGCCCGGCCGGCATCACCACCACCATCGGCTTCGCCTTGCCCGCGGCGATCATGTTATCCAAAATCACCCCCGCCCGGCCCACCGTGCTCCATGAATTGTCGCAGTCCGATGCGCCATGCAGCAGATAGAAAACCGGATAAGATTCAGCGCTTTTCTCATAACCCGGCGGCGTGTACACATGCGCCCGGCGCGGTTTGCCCAGGGTCTTCGAGGCGTAGGTGATCTGCGCTACCGCGCCGTGCGGCACATCCTTCCACTCGGAAAAATCACCCGGCACCGTCATCAGGCTCCAGGTGTTCTGGTTCGACT
Source organism: Planctomycetaceae bacterium UBA6894 (assembly GCA_002451275.1). Lineage (GTDB taxonomy): Bacteria > Planctomycetota > Planctomycetia > Gemmatales > Gemmataceae > UBA6894. Next base: position 3,232 of record DKBS01000217.1, read on the forward strand.
CGCTGGTGGCCGGATTCTTCGGGTCCACCACCGCCACCCCGTCGATGTTGAAGGTGTAACGGTAGGCCCCGGGCGGAACCGGCCCCACCGTCACCTCCCACACGCCGCGGTCATCCTTCTTCAGGTCGGCACCCTGGTTGTTGCCGGGAATGTCGCCGCCCGAGAGTTTCACGCTGCCAGCCTTCGGAGCCAGCACCTTGAAAGTCACCTTCCGGTCAGCCCCCACCTGAACGGATTCAAATTCCGGCGGCCGCTGACGGCCCGGCTGCTGGGCAAATACCGGGGCTGCGAGCATGCACGCCCCCGTCACCCATCCCAGGAATAATCGCATGTTGCCCGGTCTCCCCTAAAATGATCGGATGTGATTCCGCTGGTTATCGTCGCACACCGTCCCCGGAGAAGGTACCATGCTGACCACTGGAAGACATGTCCCCCGTGGAACAAATTCACCCCAAGCCGTTTCGCCACCCGGAAACCGGTTCAAGCTTGGCACACAGGTGCGACTATCGCTGGCCGTACCTTCCTACCAAACCAAAAAGCCGGGTTGATGTCGGTTTTCCAAGGCGTCAAGAAATCAGCCTTCGGATGGGAAACAACATGGATCTGGATCAACTGCGCCACTTCCTGAAGGTGGCCGAAATGGCCAACTTCACCCGGGCCGCCGAGGCTGTCGGCCTGTCCCAGCCCGCCCTCAGCCGCTCCATCGCGCGGCTGGAGGAGGAACTGGGCCAACCGGTCCTGGACCGCCAAACCCGCCAGGTGGTGCTCACCGAGGCCGGCAGGCTGCTGGCCGACCGCGCCAAACAGATCATCGCCCTGGCCGACGACACCCGCGCCCAGATCACCGACGATGGCCAGACCGGCCAGGTCCGCATCGCCTCCATCCCCACCATTGCCCCCTATTTCCTGCCCGGCCTGCTGCTGGAATTCCGCAAGGCCTGCCCAAAGGCCACGGTACTGGTGCGGGAAGACACCACCGACAAGCTGTTGCACATGCTGTCCGACGGGGAGATCGATATCGCCATCATGGCGCGCCCTATCGACATGAAATACCTGCAGTTGAACGACCTGTTTGAGGAGGAACTGCTGGTGGTCCTTCAGGCCGGTCATCCCCTGGCAGACAAAAAAGTGCTTCGACCCGAGGACATTCACGGATTGCCTTTTGTCCTGCTGGGCGAGGCCCACTGCCTCACGGACAACATCGTCTCCTTCTGCCGCCAGAAATCCTTCCACCCCGTGTCGGTGGAGCGCACCAGCCAGATTGTCACCATCCAGGAGTTGGTCGCCCTGGGCCACGGCATCAGTATGGTACCCGCCATGGGAAGGGCGTTGGACAACTCACCCCGCCGGGTCTACCGGTCGCTGGCCGGCCCCAAGCCCACACGCAAGATTGTCGCGGTCACCAATCCTTACCGTTTCCAAAGCAGGTTGAACCAGGCCCTGCAAAAATCCCTGGCCGCCTATGCCGGCGCATGGCGACCGGGCTGCTGAGCTTTCGCCAGAGACAGATTCGCCGCGGACGACACATTCATCCCCAGCGCGGGCCGCAGCCCGGAACCGGTTGAAGCCATTTCCATCTCATGGCGCACCACACAGGCGGGCCAACTGACCACCCGCACACCCGAGCTGAACAGCAGGTGCTGCGCGCATTTCGGCAAACCTAGGCCAAACGGACGCAACAGATCCCCAGCATCCACTTCCGCCCGGCCGGGCTGCAGGGGCCAAGGCTCATGGTGCACATCCACCCGCAGGATCTTCCCGCCCCGCCCCCGCGTGAACAGGCAATACCGTTCCGTCAAAAAATGTTCCAGACTGCCGGGCTTGGCCCGAAAAACCGCCCCCGCGGGCCCATAGCTGGCCAGGAAACGCAGCGGCGGATGGGCGCGCCCGCACTCCGCGGTCATCGTGAACGGATAGTCCGCGTCCGCCCCATCGTGCGACCGGTGCTCCACCTTCGACCAGTGGTAGGGCAAGCCATAACGGAAACGGGCAGCCAGCACGGCTACCAGATTGGGCGCGTCCAGACTGAGGAACCACACCCCCGACCGTCCCCCATGGCGCACATACAACCGCAGGTTCAGTTCGGGAAACGCCGAAAGCCAGGGCAGGTCAGGCAACCCGCGGAACATCACACCCGTCATGCGGAACGGCACCACCCCCACCCACGAGGTGCCACCATATTCCTCAATCTCCACACCTTCCGGCACCAGAGGCTTCAGCACGGTCGCATCGATGGGCCAATGGGCAAACAACAGATCCAGCCACTGCTGACGCAGGTTCCAGCGCCCTTCCGGCACCGGCCAGGGGCGATGGTCAACCTGTTCCAGGGAAGGGTGCATGTCTCACGCCTGCAAGGGACCCGGGGCTTTCCAACTCACCACAGCCACTCCATCATATTCCTTCCTGGCCGGCAAAACCTCACTCCAGCGCCAGCCCGTCCACCCACAACCGCAGCGCCGGCGCCCCCCACGAATCGAAGCACAGCGAGATCCCAATCACCGAGTGGGGTACCTCCCCGTCCACCTGCCAGCGGTCATCCCCCGCCAGCGGAATCTCAAACAGCCGCCACCCCTCCCGCGCCTCGCTGTGGTCCATCTCCCGCATCAAATCCCGACCTTTTTTGGGCTCGATGAAGCACTTCTTCCCGCCAGCCCCGTGCAGCACCACAAAGGGCCCACCCTGCCACCCGGTCACATCCTCGTTGATCGCTTTCAGCCAGAAACTCAGCTTCTTTTTCCCGGCACTCTCCCAGCGACCATCAAGCGTCTTGGGATAGGTCAGCGCCGCCCGGAACCCGGCATAGGGCTTGATCTCCACCCCCAGGGCAGATTTCCCCACTAAATGCTCCCCGCTGGCAAAAAAGCACGCCTTCGAGGTCTGCGCACCACTCCGCTGACGATCCTGAAAATCCTCAATCCCCCAGTCCGCCGAAGCCCCTTCCGTACCCAGTTCCGCCACCTCACGCACCACATACACATCCCGCCAAGCCACTTCGGTCCACACGCCGTTGTCCACATTCAGCCCGATGCGCTGGAACCCCGGCTGGGTAAACACCGCCTTCAGTTCCTTGCCCTCCTTCGGCCTCCCATTCCCTTGTTCCCAGGTGAACCGCAATGCCCTTCCGGCCGGATCACTGCTCCCCTCCGCTGTCCACACCGCCTGCTCACCCACCCGCACCGCCCCGGGCCCCGTCAACCGCGCCACCGGCGGCTGCACTTTTCCATCCACAGCCCCACGCCGTTCGCCAAAGTGGTTCACATCCCCGTCCAGCAGCACATCCCGCTCCGTGCTCCCCCGGTACAGGTTGCCCCGCAGTTCCACCCAGTCGGCATGCTTGCCATAGACATGCCACCGGTTGTCCACCAGCGTGTTGTTCTCGATCACCCAGTGGTACGCCCGCCACTTCTTCCCCTGGCTGGCCAGGTCACCCACCAGCGCGATCCCAGCGCCGTTATTCCCCTCGCACCGGTTGCCCCGCACCAGCGTGTGGCTCGAGGAGCCGAACATGAAAACAATCCCGGCATGCCCCTTGCCCGGCAGGTGTGGCGAATTGTGCTGCCCAGTCGGCAACCCGTTGAACGATGCCTCGTTGTCGATCAGCCGCGACTGGTCCGAACCGCCCATCCAGAAGCCGTAGCTCGAATGGTTCGCCTTGTTGCGCACGAAGGTGTTGCGCGGCGCCCAGCATTCCACCGCGTTGTTGTTGGCGAAGGAGCAGTCATTCCCCTCGAAATGGTTCCCGGTGCTGCACCAACCGTTCAGCACGCGGATGAAGATGCCATCGCCCCCATGGGTGCAGTCGTTGTCGAAAAAACGGTTGCCGTTTGAGCCGCTCTCGATCAGCACGCTGGTCGAATCCCGCGCGTGCACCTCCCCAGGCTTGATACGGATGCCATAACTCAGGGTGTTCCCCCGCACCGTGTTCCGGCAGGCGGTCCACAGCTTCAGGCAGGTGTTCGAGGTGCGCGAAAAATCATTGCCTTCCAGCGTGTTGTCATCCGAGTCCAGCAGGACGCACCCGTCCCACACACGGTTCGCCTTGTTCTTGCGCAAAATCGACCCGCTCACCCGGTCCAGCACGATTCCTCCACGCCGACCGCTTTCCCCCCAGCCGAATTCCGGATCATGGAAGTTATCCGAAAAATCGCACCCTTCCACGCGGATGTTCTTGCAGTTCCGCGCCACCAACCCGGTCTCAAACCCCTTCGCCTTCAGGTTCTTCACCGTCACTCCGTCCACACCGTCCAGCGTCACCCCGTTCCCCTTGAACCCTTTTGGACTGCCCCCCTTAGCTCCCACCAGCCAGGCCCCGTTGCCGTCTAGCGTCACCCCCGATTTTTTGATGACAATCGCACCGTAGGTTTTCGCCGGGTCCAGCGTAGTGTCCCCGGTAAGCTCCAGCACCTCCTGGCCCGAAACAGCACCCACCCCAACCCCAAAAACGGCCAGCAAACCCACCAGCCAACCCGCAACAACCTTCATGACTTTCCCCGAAAAAAAACGAATACCTGTTTCCATCCATTGCCATCAGGATACCCATTCCTCCACCCGAAGCGGCCCAACCGCCTAATAATGAATTAGACCTTGGAGAAATGAAATGTTTCCGTGCCTGTTGGCCCTGTGGGGAACCCTGTGCATGCACGCTGATCCCGTCCGGCCACTGTTCGATTTCAAACAGGCTGCAGCCGCCACCCGCTGGCAGGCGGTCAATGATGGCGTCATGGGGGGTGTTTCCCAAGGTGCGTTCCGTCTCACCACCGCTGGCATTCTCGAGTTCACCGGCACTCTGTCGCTCGAAAACAACGGTGGCTTCGCCTCCGTCCGTTCCAAACCAGCCAACCTGGGCCTCAAATCCAATGACACCCTGCTCATCAAGCTGAAGGGCGACGGTCGCGACTATTCGCTCAACCTCTACATCAACCGCCCGTTGATGGCTTTTTCCTACCGGGCCAACTTCGCCACCAAAAAAGATGAATGGCTCGAAATCCGCGCCCCGCTAGCCAACTTCGTCGCTACCTCCTTCGGCCGCGAGGTCGCAAGCGCCGGCCCGGTCGATCCCGCCGAGATCATCGGCGTCGGCTTCATGCTCTCCGACAAGAAACCCGGCCCCTTCCGGCTCGAGATCGAATCCATTCAGGCAGTTTCTCCCGGGCGCTGAGCATCATCAGATCCATTCCCCTATAAAAGGAGCTTCCAGACACTCCCGGGAATCCCAGCATGGTCAAGATGACCATCCTCTTTTTCAGCATCCTCATCATCGTCACGGGCTTCTTCGTCTGGTGGTACCGCCTCTTCCGCCCCAGGGGCTGAAACGGTTTCAAGCCGGCCTGGTACATCCAGCTCCCGCGTGCCAAAACGTTACCGGGTCCCGTCGCACGCGATCTTGATCTCCGCTTCGGAAACCACCGGATGCCCATCACGGGTGGTGCTGGCGCGGGCCGTTACCTTGTAAACTCCCGGCTTCAACCCTCCTGCGCCCGCCGCCAGCTTCCATTCCACGCTCCATTGCCTGTCCGGGGGCAGAATTTTCTTCTCAGCGGTAAGGGTGCTGGCCCATTCGGCCGGAACCACCAGCTCCAAAACCACCGGCTCTCGCAGCGAGGCGGATCGAAGCAGTTCGACCGGCACCGACGCGGCCCCATCCTTCCCCAACTCGATCTCGGCGGGCGCCGTCAGCTTGAGCAGCGCCCCCTCGATCGACATCGTGATCTGCCCCTCCACATCGCCGGTCACCCAGCGTTCCGTGCCGGCCGGGTCCTTCACCCGGGCCATCCCCACCAGGCCGATCCGCGAGGTGCGGCTGGTCTCCAGCCCCTCCGGCAAAAAGACGGGATAATGAACCCGCTTCACCCCCGGTTCAACGGTCAGCGACGGCCCCCGGATGCCCTGCCGGTGGCGTTGCTGCCGTGCCGCCATGTCCAGCACGATCTCGCCCGTAAAATCCTTGTCTCGTTCGATGGACAGTTCTGCCAGATGGGTGGCCCCCCGGTTCACCCGCCGGCCGCCATCCGCCTCGAGGGGTTTTATCTTGAAGGGCGGCTTAACGGTGGTCGCCA
>DKBS01000188.1:0-2413 GCA_002451275.1 Planctomycetaceae bacterium UBA6894
GCCGCGGCGGTGCAGTTCGGTGTAGCCTGCCAGCTTCTCTTCGGTGATCCAGGAGCCCTCCGCGCGGTCGGCGCAACCTTGCATCACATCCGGGAAAGCCTGGTCCGTGGTGAAGGTGAAGGGCAGTTTGGCGGCCCGGCGCAGGCTGCGGTTGCCACAGCCGGGGTGCATGCACATTACGCACCGCGGGGCATGGGCGTGCCAGACAGGGCCTGCCGGGGAATCCTCCCACGGGAAAATCCCCCGGCTGTAGGCGGTGGTCAGGGTATCGGCATCGATCTGGCCGCCGATGGCAATCCGGCCGTCGCGCGACAGGGCCACCAGCGGATCCAGGAAGGTGAAGTCGGGGCGACTGCCGCGCGCGCGTGCCAACGGGAAGTGCCCCCGGGAAAATGGATGGGTCAGCGGGAATTGACCAGCTTGCCGCGGTCTTTCCCCTGCTTGATGAGGATTGCGCCGGGGTAGGCATCCTTGGCGTTGTTGATAATCACATAGCCCAGGCCATTTTTGGTGAACATGCCCTCGAGCACCTCGCTCACCGGGACATCCTTGGCCTTGAAGGTGAGCTTGCCGTTTTGGCTGACACCGCCCTTGGTGTCGATGAGGATGACCAGGCCCTTGACTTGGTCTTTCAACTCCTGCACCGCCTCCTTCAGGATGGTGTCCTCAAAATCGACGGAGATTTTGGTCTTCAGCAAGTCTTGGGTTTTCTTGGTGGCGGGGATGATCTTGGTGGTGGTTTCCTGAGCCATCAGAGACCCGGCGGGAACCAGGGTCAAGGTTCCTGCCAGGACCGCAAAGCAGATTAAACGGGGCATAGCTCCCATCCTTTTCAAAGCCTGCATTTTAACTATCCTTCCGTCTTGTCAGGGCGAAAGCATCCTGTGGTGCATTCTAAGGGCACATTTCCGGCCAATCTAGTGACCCCAATCCGCTTTGGTTGACTCGGATTTGACGGGCGGGGTACAAGACTGGGGCACCGGGGTGAGGCCGCAGGGACGCTGTTTTTCCGTCACGGTGCGCGTGGTCTGGGGATGGATCCCCTTGTTGATCGCTCAGGCACCCGCCGTTGCCCTCCAAGGCAGTGGGTCTCGCGACTGGGAGCGCTTGCTCTCGGGTGAGGCACGCGGTCCGTTTGCGTCCCTGGCGAGACTGGGACTCTGGTTGGCCAGCGGCCTGTACGGCATTGGCTGGTGGCTGCGAGAAGCCTTCCGCAAAAAACCAATTCAACTGGCGCGCCCCGTGATCAGCGTGGGCAATCTCACTGTGGGTGGCACGGGCAAGACCCCCGCCGTGGCCTGGATCGCCCGCTGGCTGCGTGACCGCGATATCCGTGTCACCCTGCTGAGTCGGGGGTATGGCGCCGACGACAACCGGCAGAACGATGAGGCGCTTCTCCTGGAGGAGCTACTGCCGGATGTGCCCCACCTGCAGGGGCCCGACCGTGTGGAAACCGGAAAAACCGCCATTGATGAGCTGGAAAGTCAATTGCTGTTGCTGGACGACGGATTCCAGCACCACCGCATGGCTCGCGACCTGGATCTGGTGCTGATCGACGCGACCTGTCCGTGGGGCCACGGCCACCTGCTGCCACGGGGCCTGTTGCGCGAGCCGGTGGGGGGATTGAGGCGGGCCCACGCTGTGCTGCTGACGCGCTGCGACCAGGTGGACGCGGCCCGGCTGGCTGACCTGCGCGCCTTCCTGCAGCGCAAATTCCCGGACCTGCCGGTGGTGCTCACGCGGCACCATGCGGTGGGGTTGGCCCGCGAGGGTGAAGACGATCTGCTGCCGCTGGACGGCCTGCGGGGCAGGGATGTGGCCGCTTTCTCGGGTATCGGCCGGCCGGAAGCCTTCCGCAAGACGCTGGAGCAGATCGGCGCGCGCGTCATCGAGCAGCGTGTTTTCCCTGATCATTTCGCCTACGACCGCAAAAGCGTGCGCGACCTGCGCCACTGGGCCTCGAGTCTGCCCGAGGGCACGGTGATGGCCTGCACCCGCAAGGACCTGGTCAAGCTGCGGATGCCCGACCTGGGCGGCAGGCCCCTGTACGCGCCGCATGTGGAACTGGAAATCCTCGAGGGACAAAACACCCTGGAGGCGCTGCTGGAAAAGCAGTGCGAGGCGGCCCTGGCTGCCGAGCAGAGCGACAACGATTCCGTGATCCACCTACGCGAGCTGGATGAGCCTTCGGGCTACGCCGGCCCCATCATCGAGGAGCAACCATGAGCGGCGCGGAATACCCTGCACCGATGGACCTGAGCGGACTCCGCACCTATTCGCTGGCCGACCGGCCCAGCAAGGTGTTTGCCGACGATCTGGGCAAACCGGTCGGCGCGGGCGCGACCGTCTCGCAGTGGCTGGACTCCCTGCCCAAGCAACTGGCTGCCAACACCCTGCGAAGGGTGCGGGATGA
>DKBS01000188.1:2640-3249 GCA_002451275.1 Planctomycetaceae bacterium UBA6894
CTGGTCCGCGCCAAACGCGAGGGGCGCCAGGTGGTGGCCGCCATCGGGGGCCATGTGATCAAGGTGGGTTGTGCACCCTACCTGAACAGTTGGCTGAACCAGGGTGTGGTCACCGCGGTGGCCATGAACGGCGCCGCCGCCATCCATGACTTCGAACTCGCCTACCGCGGACGCACGAGCGAGGATGTGGGCGCGGTGTTGCTGAACGGCAACTTCGGCATGGCCCGCGAGACCGCCGACGCCATGGCGCTGGCCTCCGCCCGCGGGGCTGTGGCGGGTTTCGGCCAGGCTCTGGGCGAACACCTCGACAAGCTCGACAAGGCGGGCCAACTGGCCAACCCCGAGGCCAGTTTGGTGCTGGCCGCCTACCGGGCCGGGGCATCCTGCACCATCCATGTGGCCATGGGCACCGATGTGGTGCACATGCACCCGCAGGTTTCCGGGGCCAATCTGGGCGCGGCGTCGATGGTGGACTTCCGCCGCCTGTGCACGGTGGTGAGCCGGCTGGCGCACGGCGTGTGGTTTAACATCGGCAGCGCGGTGATCATGCCCGAGGTGTTCCTGAAGGCGGTCTCCGTGGTTCGAAACATGGGGCACGACCTGTCGGGA
>DKBS01000188.1:3554-4390 GCA_002451275.1 Planctomycetaceae bacterium UBA6894
GGCGGTGGGTCTGGAGATGACCGGCAACCATGAGATTTTGCTGCCGCTGATGCACGCGGCGGTGGCCGAGGGTTTGGCCGCCGCCGGCAGGAGCGACAGCACGGGAGCGCCCAGCGCGCAAAGGCAGGCAGCATGAGCGTGGAAACAAACGCCTGGGGTGCCGATCTGGCCGACCTGGTGGGCAAGCTGGGCGAGCCGGAAGTGCTGGTGCTTGGCGACCTGATGCTGGACCGGTATGTGTGGGGCGACGCCGAGCGCATCAGCCAGGAGGCTCCGGTCATATTGCTCCGGGCCGACCGTCGCGAGGAGCGGCTGGGCGGGGCCAGCAGCGTGTCGATGATGCTGAGCCATCTGGGGGCGCGGGTAAGCCTGGCCGGGGTGGTGGGCGCCGATGATGACGCACGCCGCGTGCGGGGGCTCCTGGACGGCCTCCAGATCGACCACTCGACGGTGCTGGTGGACGATTCCCGCCCCACCACGGTGAAGGAACGCTACATCGGCCGCGCGCAGCAGAAACACCCCCAGCAGATCCTGCGTGTTGATTTTGAAAAGCGCGCCGCCCTCGAGAAGGCTATGGAAGACCGCCTGTCCGCGGCGCTGGACTCCGCCCTGGCCACGGCTGACATCGTGCTGGTGAGCGATTACGACAAGGGCGTCTGCACTCCGGGCCTGCTGCGGAAGCTGACACAAGGCTGCCGCAAGCGGGGCATCCGCATCCTGGTGGATCCGACCCGGGGCGGGGATTACGGCAAGTACCAGGGCATGTCCACCATGACCCCCAACCGCCTGGAGGCCGGATTGGCCACCGGGCGGGTGCTCGATTCCATCCCCGAGGC
>DKBS01000063.1 GCA_002451275.1 Planctomycetaceae bacterium UBA6894
GGCATTGGATCTACCCGCCCGCCCCTGGATTTTGGATGCTCACGGGGCTGGCATTGCTCGCATCATTCCTGGCTGTTTTGGCGTTCCGGGCAAAACCCAGCTTGTCCACGCTTTTGAATCGACCGGATCCGGGCAATTTCATGTGGTGGGAAAAGATCCACACGGAGTTCCGCCACTGGCTAGGGACACGCGTGCATGCCCATCCGGGCTCGACGCCCGTGGATTTCGAGCAGCTTTGGAAGGGAGAGGCATTGCCGCATCCGGACCAGGTGCTGGACCTCGCCCGCCGGTTGGATGCCATCCGCTTTCAACCCGCGCCCATTGATGCGGACCAGGCAGAGGCCTGGATCCGTGATGCCAAGGATTGGCTGCCCCATCTTTCCGACCGATAACGGCCATTGATTTGCCGACTGTATCAATCATTCCTCTTTTTCCCATCACGCGAGATGGGAATGCGGGCAAACCCTGGCCGCATGGGCAAATGACATAGATGAGGACGGCTGGCCAGCTTCTGCGGACGATAACCACTGGGTACCTGGGTTGCCCACTTGGGTTAACTGGAGATCGTCACATGGCCACAGGAACAACGGGTCTCTTGCGGGGCTGGCGCTTGTCAGCCTGGGTTGCTGTTCTGGTGCTGGGGGGACTGTGGGGATGTTCCCGCGGGCCTTCGTCGGGACAAGCCGAACGGATTCGGGCCATGGAATCACGGATTGAACAACTTGTTTCAGATTTTCAGGTGGTGGCGGAAGCCAGAGATCAAGCGCGTGAACGGATCACCGCCCTGGAAGAACAGGTCGCCACATTGACCGCAGTCACAAGGGAACGGGATCAACTACGTGAACATGTGGCGAAGCTGGAGCATGAACGCGACATCGCCAACACCCGCTGCGAAAGGTTGCGCAAGGGATTCCTGAATCTTCTCACCGAGGATGACACCCTTGCTGCCGAACGGGTGCTGCCAGCTACCAAAGTCCCCAAAGGCCAGGTGCCTGCTGTCGCGGCCTCTGGTTCCGGTGAACTGCCGCAGGAATGACTAGGCCCTGGCCCAGGGTTGTAGCACCGCCAACAGGAATGTCATGGCGGCTTGCTGCAAGCCGGGGGCTTTGGATTCTTCATTCCCCGCGACATTGAGTACCTGGACCTGTAGCTGGATCATCCACGCCGCCACATCCGCGGGGGCGTGATCCGGCTGCCATTCCCCATGGGTGCCCCGGATAAAACGGATTCTGAGTAGCGGTTTTTTCTCCCTGGCCGCCAATTCCCGGGTGAGCACCACGCCTCGGGATTCCACAGCACCCTCGAGGCAGACCGTGGCGCATGCGGCGCGGATGTTTTCCCTGGTGCGGGGCGGGTATAGGGGACTTTTGTGCTGCAGCATCCCGAAGCGCTCGGCAAAGTGGGGATGCTTGCCATCTGCAGCCAGGAAGCCCTTGGGCATCCAACCGCCGGTGGGAATACCTAGTCGCTCGGCCGCTAGCAGACCGGCCCGGTCCGCACCGGTTTGGCCTCCTGAAATCAATTGTCTGGGACCACCGTATTGGAACATGGGAGCAGTATAACCCGGTGTCACCAGAAGCCGTGATCCCCTTCGCGCAGCTTGCCGGCTTGGATTGGCAAGCAGTTTGCCTGGGTGGTAAGATAGGTTAACTGTATTATTAATGTTTGAGCGAATTACCAACCCGCCACCAACCCTCCCCGCTTCAGGGTTAACAACCATGCTCCCTTCGCGCGCTGCCTGGTTGCTGACAGTTGTTTCTCTAGCTTGTTTTTCAAACCTCGTCCGCTCTCAGGCCCCCCTTCCTTCGGGCGAAGCCCTTTATGCGAAGCAATGTGCCAGTTGCCACGGCAAAGGGGGAGAAGGAACCAAACGACACCCCAAGCCTTTGGCTGGTGATCGTTCCCTGGCACAATTGACCAAACTGATTCAGGAGACCATGCCCGAGGGACAGCCCGGTTCCCTTTCGGCTGGGGAAGCCCAAGCCGTCTCCGAGCATGTGTATCACTCGTACTACTCCCCGTTGGCGCGTGAGCGCAATGCCCCACCCCGGGTGGACGTGGTTCGCCTCACTGTTCCGCAGTTCAGGAATGCCGTTGCGGATATCGTCGCCGGATTCCGCGGCTATCCCGGTTGGAGTTCGGAACGCGGCCTGAAAGGTGAGTATTTCAAAAGCCGCAATTATCGGAAGGAAGACAGGGTTCTCGAGCGCGTGGATCCGGTCATCGATTTTGATTGGGGAACCGCACCCCCCGCCCAGGGCATTGATGCCAAGCAGTTCGCCGTGCGGCACCGGGGCTCCATCCGCCCGCCCGTGACGGGGGAATATCAGTTCGTCGTCCGCACCGAGCATGCCACCCGGCTGTTTGTCAATGACACCAAAAAACCCGTGATCGACGCCTGGGTGAAATCGGGAGCGGACACAGAATACACCGGCACCGTCTTTCTGGTGGGTGGACGCATTTACCCCATCCGGCTGGAGATGAGCAAAGCCAAACAGGGCGTGGACGATTCCGACAAGAAGGAACAGAAGGCCAAGCCAGCCGCCCCCGCGATGCTGCACCTGGAATGGGTCCCCCCCCGTGGCACCCGGCAGGTGGTACCGGACCATTGTCTGGCCACGAACGGTTCACCGGAACAACTGGCGTTAGGTACCCCGTTTCCACCGGATGATCGCAGCCTGGGTTGGGAGCGTGGATCCTCGATCAGCAAGGCGTGGTACCAGGCGGTCATTCAGTCAACGGTGGAAGTTTCCGCCTGGGTCCGCGAACGGGTGGACGAGATGGCCGGCACCAAGCCGGATGCCGGTGACCGCAAAGCCAAACTGCGCGCGTTTTGTAAATCCTTCGCGGAGCGCGCCTGGAGACGGCCTTTGGAACCGTCCGAGGAAAAATTCCTCCTGGATACGGTGTATGGTTCCCAGCCCGACCCCGAGGTGGGCGTGCAGCGCCTGGTTTTGGCAACGCTGCAATCCCCCGCTTTCTTGTACCAGTGCGTGGGAAACACCGAAGGGCCCCGCGCCGTGGCCGAGCGCCTGGCCTGGACCCTGTGGGATTCCATACCGGACAACGAATTGGTCAAGGCGGCTGCGGAAAACCGCCTGGGCTCCCCGGACCAGATTCGCAAGCAGGCGGAGCGCATGCTGGCCGACCCGCGCGGCCAGGCCAAGTTGATGGGCTTTTTCCGCCATTGGCTGCGCCTAGACCAAGCCTCCGATCTTGCCAAGGACACCAAGCACTTTCCCGATTTCAACGCAGAATTGGCCAGCAGCCTGAGGCAATCGCTGGAACTGCAGGTCCAGGAGATTGTTTTGGGGCCGAAGCCGGATTTCAGGCGGTTGCTCACCGAGGACTTGATCCTGGTGGATGACCGCATGGCCGCCTTCTACGGTGCCGCCCTGCCCCCGGCCCAAGGTTTCAATCCGGCCCCCCTCGATGCGGGCCAGAGGGCTGGCGTCCTCACCCACCCCTACATGCTTGCCGCTTTGGCATACAACGCGGAAACTTCCCCCATCCACCGGGGAGTGTTCATTGCCAAGTCGCTGTTGGGAGTGGCGATGCGGCCACCGGAGGCCGTGGCTCCTCTCGCCCCGGATTTGCACCCTTCCCTTTCCAACCGGGAAAGGGTGATCCTGCAAACCCAGCCCACCGCCTGCAGCACCTGCCACGCGATTATCAACCCGCTTGGTTTTGCCCTGGAAGGATTTGACGCTGTGGGCAAACCCAGGACCTCCGATCGAGGCAAGCCTATTTTCACCGCAGGGGAGTATCTCACCCGCGACGGCAAGGCGGTCGCCTTCCCCGGCCCCAGAGAATTGGGATCGTTTCTGGCCCAAAGCCCGGAGGCGCACGACGCCTTCATCCAGCATCTGTTCCATCACCTGGTGCAGCAACCGGAACGGGCTTTCGGTAGATCGGTGCCGGACGAATTGAGAACGGCCTTTCAATCCGACCTCTTTGATATCCGCAAGCTGGCGGCCGCCATTGCCACCCGCACCGCCCCGGCCACCCGTCAGGTGGCGACCAACCCTGCCAACTCCGAGAGGAAAAGCCCATGAGCCGTCATCGCCACGCCTTCAACCGACGGGAACTGCTCGTGCGCCTGGGTGTCAGCGCCGCGGCACTCCCCTTTGTCACCAACCTGCCCGGCGTGGCACGCGCAGCGGGCAGTCCCGCCACGGCCGGGCGCAAACGCCGAATGGTGATTTTCTTCACCCCCAACGGCATTGTGCCCAAAGATTTCTGGCCCGATGCCGAGGGCCCGCTGGACAAGCTGAAAGCCTGCCTTGAACCGCTGACCCCGTTCAGGGATCAAATCCTCACGCTGCATGGCGTGTGCGACAAGGTTCGCGGCGATGGGGACGCCCACATGCGCGGCATGGGTTGCCTGTTGACCGGCGTGGAGCTTTTCCCCGGCAATATCCAGGGCGGCTCCGACACCCCGGCCGGCTGGGCCAAGGGGCACTCGATTGATCAGGAAATCAAGAATCACCTCCAGAAGGATCCTTCCACACGCACCCGCTTCGGGTCGCTGGAATTCGGCGTGATGGTGCCTGAGCGCGCCGATACATGGACCCGCATGGTCTACACTGGCGCCAACAAGCCTGTCGCCCCGGTGGACAACCCCTACCAGATGTTCAACAAACTGTACGGCCAAGCCAAGGACAGGGCCGCCGTGGCCAGCGTGCTGGACGGGGTATCCAAGGATTTGAAAACCCTCTCCGGCAAGCTGGGCAGCGAAGACCGCCGACTGCTTCAGGAACACGCTGAACTGGTCCGCGAGATGGAGAAGGAAATCCGCGAGCAGCAGGCGGTTGAGGGCGGCAAAGCCGGCCATCCGGTCCCTCAACTGGAACCCGGCGTCCGCGCCGACAATGACCAGATGCCCAAGCTGTCCAGGATGCAGATCGACCTGATGGTGGCCAGCATGATGGCCGACTTCGCACGGGTTTTCTCCTTCCAGTACACCAACAGCGTGGGCATGGCCCGCATGCGCTGGCTGGGCATCACCGAAGGGCACCACGAGCTCTCCCACGAACCGGACAGCAACACCGGGGCCATGGACAAACTGGTGAAAATCAACAACTGGTTCTCCGGAGAGATCGCCTACTTCCTGAAGCGGCTAAAAGAAACGCCCGAACCCGGAGGTCCGGGATCGCTCCTCGACAACACCCTGGTGGTTTGGACCAACGAGCTGGGCAAAGGTAGCAGCCACACTCTGGATGACATTCCCTTCGTGCTTATGGGCGGTGGGCTCGATTTCAAGATGGGCCGGGCCCTCAAGTACAAGAAGGTCCCCCACAACCGCCTGATGATGGCCCTGGCCCACGGCTTTGGCAACGAGGTGAAAAGCTTCGGCAATCCGAATTTTTGCGGCGATGGTCCGCTCACCGGCCTGCGGGGTTAAACAGAGCACGGAGACAAATGGGGGTTCCCCGCGGAAGTCAGTAGTCAGCGGGCCAGGCGCGCCTGCCTGGCCAAATCGAGCAGCCGATCCGCCTCGGTCAGGCATTGGGGGTCTGTGGGCTCCATTCCCCCGTAGCGAAGGCTGTAGCCGAATTCCGCCGCCGCGACCATCGCCTCCCGAATGGAAAGGCTTGATTCCGGGACGCGACTTACCGCCAGGGTGGCGATTTCGCGCGGGGTGGAACCAGCCTCCGGTTTCACCCCCCATTTGCGGGCAAGGCGCAACCATTCCGGCCACACCCGGTTGGCCCGCAGTCGCCTTGCCCTGCGGCCACTCCAGATCACCCCTGCCGCCAGAGCCACCAGGCACACCCCCAGAACAATCCAAACGAGCAGGGGAAGGCCGTAAAGGGTGTCCCCCAAGCTGGCTCTGAAATACTGGGCGAAGATTTCCATCACCGGCAGCAATCCAACCCAGCGAGCCGCAGCAGCCACACCAGCTCCCTGTGCCAGCAACTCCGGATCGGCGTTGGGGGGAGTGGGATCCAGAACCAGCCACTCCAATGCCATGCCGCGCGGATTGCCAGGCGCCAGCCCGGGGTCCCGTCGCGGCACCAGGGCCTCCACCCAGCTATGCGCATGGTAGTTGCGCACCGCGTAAATCCCCTCATCCTTTTCTTCCAGACCCCGGAAGCCTTTCACAACCCGGGCGGGAACGCCCAGGCTACGCAGGGTCAGGGCCAGACCCGATGCAAAACGCTCGCAGTGGCCCTCGCGAACATTGCGCAGGAAATCAACGGCCGGGTCGATCGTGGTGTCGGTTCGACGCCTTTCGAGCGAGTAGGTGTATTCCCCGGATAGGGCCAGGTAGTCACACAACCTTCTTGCAGCCTCCTCATGGACCACCGAAGGGAGGGGAAGCGAAACGGCAAGACCCTCCGGTCCGCCTACCACCCTCTGCGGCAATAATCCCGGGCGACCGGGGCGTATCGCCAACGGGCCGACCAGGGGTTGTTTTCCGCGTTCATCGTCGGCCAGGAGGACCATCAACTGCCTTGACCACTCCCGCAATTCCTGCGGGCACCCCAAAAGATCTTCCCGGCGGATGATCCGGGTCACCTCATCCTGAACCGTCATGCGCTCGGGCGACTGGCCCCGGTTGACTATCTGCTGATAGGCCGTGTCACGGCGCAGGATATCGTTCAGCCTGCCCTGCCCCCTCAAGGGCACCGGCAAAAACAAAGTCTGCTGGTCCAGTACCACCGGCGTGGTGATGTCCTTCGAAAAAACCTGGTAGGTCAGCAACATCTGGTTGGGCCCCAAATGAGGCAATTGGGTGCTGGCCATAGGCACGCCTCGACCGGCTGTGGACTCTGTGGTCCCGCGCCAGCGGCCAGCCCGGTACAGCTCGAGTTCCACCTGACGAAACCGGGAATCCGCGGCCAGTGTGCCCGGAGCACCTGAGGCCTGTCGCACATCCACCTCGAAGGCGATTTCCGAGTCCAGGTCGAGCGTTCCGGTGCCGGTCAGATCCATCTCGTTGCTGGCACCCGTGGAGGCCCTTCCACCCTGGCCGAAATGCGCCGCCGGATTCCACAGCGGAACATCCGGCCGCGGGATGAGAAAAAAGATCGCACTGGCGATGGCCAATGTCACCAACACCGGGCGACCCGGGGCGGACAAGCCCATGCCCCGTGCATCCCAGGTTGACTGGCCCGGGCGGTAACGCAAACTGCCCAGAGCGAAAAAAGCGTAGGCGGGAAGGAGGGCCCACTCCCATCGTTCCAGTCCCAGGATGCAGCCGATGGCCGCCATCACCACGCCCATGCCCTGCAGCACCCAGTAATCCCTGGGGATTTGCCGCTTCAGCAACTTGATCAGCATCAACAACGGGACCAGCATTCCCAGGTAAGGGATCAGGGCCACCGGGCGAGGCAAGCCTTGCAGTTCGCTTGCCTGATTCACCGCCCAAATTCCGCCGAAAACAGCGATGCTGGCACCCAACAGGTTGCCAGCCCATTCGCCCAGCGGGCGTGTGCCCGCCGTGGTTTGCTGCCACCACAAGCCGGCGGCGACCAAAGCGCCAAATCCGACCAGCCAATACCACTGGACAAAGTCGCGGGAGGCCACCAACAGCACGGCCACCGCAGTCAGCAGGGCCAGGTGCAGCCACGCCAATCCTTGCCTTTCCTGGTTCATGCCCTGGCTGCCTCCAGCGGAACCCGATTGGCCCACTCCACATCCTCAAACCAGGCAAGCGTACCCACCTGGCCAGCTTCCAGTTCCCGGCGGGTCATCTGTCCCCAACGGCCTGACGGCCCGGCGGCACCCGAGCGGAAAAGGCGCAAAGTGAGCAGGTTTGCCGGCAGGTTCGCGGGCGACTCAGGCCAGCCCGTAGAAGAGGTGCCGGGTTCGCAAACCGCTAGGGCCCGCAGCATGGCCCGCTCATTTTCGCCCGCACCACCCTGGGACTGGAAGAAACCCGGTTCCTTCCCGGCTACCGCCAAACCGAGCCACCGGTCCGCACCGCGCAGCCACGTGCGGACGATTCCAGCCGCCAAGCGCAGCATGCGCTCAAAGTCATCACGTTGGGTCGCAGTCCATTCGCCCGAAACGGTTCCGGGATCCACCAACACCAGCAAGGCCTGCCGCCCGGGAGCCTCGTGTTCACGCACCATAGGTTGCCCGAGGCGGGCCGAGGTTCGCCAATGGATCAGGCGCCTGGAATCGCCCGCACGCCATGGCCTCAGACCATGGAACTCACCCATGCTGGAGGGCCTGACCCGGTTGGCACGGGTTTCCAGCTCTTGCTGCGCCTGCCTGCGCTCCAGGTAGCGCAGCAGTCCAATTGTCTGGACCTTGCCGGCAGCAGGCACCACCAGGGCGCGCTGGTCACCGCACAGGTTCTTGGCGGAACGAACCAGACCAAACGGGTAGGAGGTTGCGGCGACCAAAGGGGGCAACTCTATCCAGCCACGCCGCGTTGGGAACGCCTCCAAACGCAACTGGCAAGGCTGGCCGCTGGTGAGCCTGGACGGCAGTCCCACCCATTCCTCATGGCCGCGCAAATGAAACTGTATATCCGAGGAACCCGGATGATCGGACCAAACTTGGAACACAACCAAGCCAGGCTCACCAGCCACAAGGTCACTATCCTCAGTGGAACGCGCTTGCAGCCGGTGGAGGGGGATGCCTGTCAGCAGGGTGTTGGCCAGGAAGGCCGCAACAAGGATGGCCGCAAGAAACAAAAGGGGTGTGATCCCCTTGGCCAAACCCAAAACCATGAGGAACAGGGCCACCAGCAGCCACACCACTCCCGCACGTTCCGGCCA
The DNA here is from genome assembly GCA_002451275.1 of Planctomycetaceae bacterium UBA6894. Lineage (GTDB taxonomy): Bacteria > Planctomycetota > Planctomycetia > Gemmatales > Gemmataceae > UBA6894. The sequence goes on from DKBS01000063.1 coordinate 8,736, forward strand.
GCGCGCCAGCACCCGATCACCTCCGAAAGCAAGCAGTCCGGCACCCGGCTTCAACCCGGGACAGGCAGCTTTTCCATCATGCGGGCAAGCAGTGCCTCGGCCAGCATCCCGTGCTCGGGTCCGTGGGAGTTCCTCAGCAGGAGACGGTGCGACAACACCGGGCCAGCCAGCCTTTTGACATCATCTGGGATCACAAATTTCCTGTTTTCGAGCAGGGCACTGGCCTGGGCGGCACGGTACAAGGCCAGCGCCGCCCGGGTGCTGGCTCCCACCCGCACCTCGGGATGCCTGCGTGTTGCTTCCACAACATCCAGCAGGTAATCCACCAGCGCCTTGTCAAAACGCACCGCGCGGGTTTCGGCTTGCAGCCGCGCCAGGATTTCGGTGCTGAGAACAGGCTCCAGACCCTCCACCGGCTCACCCGTGCGATGGCCCTCGAGGATCGCCCGCTCGGCATCGCGATCGGGATACCCCATGTGCAGGCGGACCAGAAACCGGTCGAGCTGGCTCTCGGGCAGGGGGTAGGTACCCTCAAACTCGGTGGGGTTCTGGGTCGCCAGCACGCAGAAGGTTTGGCCCAACGGATGCGTTTTTCCATCCACCGAAACCTGCCGGTCCGCCATCGCTTCCAGCAGGGAGGACTGGGTTCGGGGGCTGGCCCGATTGATTTCATCCGCCAGGATGAACTGGGCGAAGATGGGCCCGGGCTTGAAGATGAATTCGCTGGTCCCCTCCAGCAGGACGCTTGTGCCAAGCAGGTCGGAAGGCAACAGGTCGGGTGTGAACTGGATCCGGTGGAACGTTCCACCCACCACCTTGGCAAGGGCCTGGGCCAGCAGGGTTTTGCCGGTACCTGGAACATCCTCCAGCAGCAAGTGCCCCTCAGCCAACAAACAGACAAAAGCCAGACGGACAATCTCGGGCTTGCCCAGGTAAACCAAATTCACACGCTGTACGGCCTGGCCCAGTGAGATATGCAGGTCGGTCCTGCCGCGGCTTTCCGTGGTTTGGCTGGCAAACGGGGCTGTCGGGACGGTGGCCATGAAAAGCGGGGCTCCGGATAGGCCGGGAGGTCACCGGGTTGAGCGCAGGCTGTATTTTCTCATATTAGTGAAAGACCAAAGCCTTTGGACGGATATTTTCCCTGTTTTTGGCAGTAATAAACCGGCCCCGGAAGATGGCTCCGGGGCCGGCTGGCGTTCATCGGGCATCCGGTCACAACCCTTCCAGAAGGGTGGTCAAACGCTTCAAGGCCTCCTGCCGGCCCTTCTTGTTGGGTTCCGCAGCATCAGGAGCCCGGCCCGCGCGCATGAAACCATGGCCGGCCTGGTCGTAGAGGACCGGTTCGAATTTCTTCCCGGCCGCCTTCATCTGCTCGCCGGTCTTTTCCAGCGTCGCATTGATGCGATTGTCATTGCCGCCGTAAAAGCCATGCACCGGGCATTGGATACGCTCCAGCACCTTGATGTCAGTAGGGGCGGAACCGTAAAAGGGGAAACTGGCCTTCAACTTGTCGCAATTGGCGGCAAAACGAAACGCCTGGGTGCCGCCCCAGCAGAACCCGGCCACAGCCACCTTGCCGTTGCAGGCCGGAAGGGCCACCACATGGTCCACGCTGGCTTTCAGGTCAGCAGTGATCTGGTCGGGAGGCAGCGCCATGATGGCCTTGCGAACCGCATCGCCACCCTTGAAATCATCCGTGCCCCCACCACCGGGTGCCGCGCCGCTGAGCAAGTCGGGCGCGATGGCGATATAGCCAGCCGCCGCCAGTTCATCGGTCATCAGACGCACCCAGTCGCTCAGGCCGAAAATTTCATGAATCACCACCACCGCGGTGGCCTTTTTGCTCACCTCGGGGAACACGACAAACGCCTTCAGTTTGCGATCCCCATGCTTCAATTCCACCCACTCCCCATGACGAGGCGATTTTTCCAGTCCTGCTTTCGCCCAATCCTGGGCTCCTGCCGGGATGGTTCCCAAGGCCAGGCAAATCACCGCGCAGGCGGCCGTGAACAAATGGCGCATAGATTGGTTCTCCCTGTTCGAACACTTCCCCAAGAAAAAACCCCCGGTTCATTGGAACCGGGGGCTGCTTTTGGCCAATCCGGACACCGAATGGTATCCGCTCATTCTCAGTTGGAGTCTTTCTTCTTCTTGCCGCCGCCACCCATCTTCAATTCCTTGACGGTCTCCTTGTCGCCTTCACCCTCGGTGGTTACGGTCACACCGCCGCCGCCACCCTTGCCACCTTTGCCGCCCTTGTCGCCACCGTCCTTGGAGCGTTCCTTGGCCTTGGCCATAAACTCGCCAAGTTTCTCAAAGGTCATTTCGCCGCGACCACCGACAATCTTGCTATCGCCTGTGTACTTGAAAGTCTTTTCACCATCCTTGGTTTCGATGGTGATCTTCTTGGCGTCGGTGTCAACGCTCTTGACCTTACCCTTGTACTCGCCGGCGAAAATACCGCCAACCACCAAACCCATCAGGGCAACGCCCAAAGTGGCAATTCGAAGCATGATAGCTCTCCCCTCAATGATTGAAGACTTTGCGGTGGTGGAACGGGCGGTCACCAAACCCCTGGAGCCCTAACCGTCCAACTGCCACAAGATCCTAACAAGGTAGATGCGAAAAAGTGCAACCTGACGCGAATTTTCAGAAATTTTTCACAAATCGCAAAACCAATGCCCTGCGGTGGGGCCTGGCCAAGGAGGGAGCACCCCATCAGCCCCGTCCCAGGCATGCCTCCAGAACCCGGGAATGGTCCCCCAAATCGGTCATGCAGTAATCCGGCTGGCAGGATGCCAGCTGGTCGATGGTGTGGACTCCCGTCGCCACCGCCAGAACCCGGGCACCAATTGCCCTGGCACATTGCACATCCAGCGGGGTATCCCCGATCACCAGCACCTGCTCGGGAGGCAAATCGGCCCCGAACCGGCCTGTCACCTCACCCCATACCTCGCGGGCGACTTCGTCCCGGTCCTGGTGGTGATCGCCAAACCCGCCAAAACCAAACCGGTCATGGATGCCGAAAAAGCCCAGTTTCACCGCGGCTCCCCGGCGAATATTTCCTGTGAGCAGGCCCACAGCCACTCCCGGCGTCTCAGCCAGGGCATCGAGGATCGGCACTATCCCGGGCAGCAGGGACGCCTGTCCGGACTGTTGCTTGTGCCGCAACTGGTCGGGCAAATGGGAAAGGTATCCCTCAAGGATCGCGTCCTCCACCTCCCTTCCCTGCCCCAACCCGTGGGCTTGGGCAAGGTCACGGACAATGGACCGGTCGGTTCGGCCGGCCAGGGAAATCCCAGCCATGGAGTCGGGCACGCCGTGCAGGTCCATCATCGCTTTTTCAAGCGCAGCTTTTCCCGCGCGGGATGAGGAGAGCAGGGTTCCATCGATATCAAACAAGACAACACGCATGGGAATGGATCACTCGTTGATACGGATGGCCAGGTACTTGGTTTCGAGGTAGGCATCCAGCCCCTCATGCGCCAGTTCGCGGCCCAAGCCGCTCTCCTTCATGCCACCAAACGGGCATTGGGGAGTGGCGGGCACGGGGTCATTGATGCCGATGATGCCCGCCTCCAGCCCGTCCCCCATGCGGAAAGCAGTGGAGAGGTCGTTGGTGAAGACGTAGGCAGCCAGCCCATACTTGGTCGCATTTGCCTGTTCGATGACTTGGTCGATCTGGTCGAAACCCAGCACCGGCATGATGGGCGCGAACGGCTCCTCGGTCAGCAGGCAGCAATTGGGGGTGATGCCATCGAGCACGGTGGGTTCGAAGAAATACCCCTTGGCAAATTGGTTACTGCGCTTGCCGCCCGTCAACAGGCGGGCCCCCTTACCGGTGGCGTCGGCCACCAAACGGCTGGTTTGCTCCAGCGCCTTACCCTCGAACATGGGGCCCACTTCCACCCCGGCATCCAGCCCGTTGCCCTGCTTGAGCGCCTTGGTGAATTCCACTGCGGCCTCCGTGAAGTTCTTGCGCACCTTCTCGTGCACAAAGAACCGGCTGGGCGAAATGCACACCTGGCCGTTGTTGCGGAATTTGCCCATCACGGCCACCTTGGCACCCGCCTCGGGGTCGGCATCGGGGAAGACAATGAACGGCGCATGGCCGCCCAACTCGAGACTGAGACGCTTCACCTGGTCGGCTGCGCCCCTCATCAGCTCTTTGCCCACCTCGGTGGAACCGGTGAAGGAGATTTTGCGGCAGATGGGGTTCTCCAGGAACTCCTGCGCCATCTCACGGCCCGGCCCGATAACCAGGTTGGCCACCCCCGCCGGCAGGCCCGCGTCCACCAGACACTCGAAAACCTGGATGAGGCACAGGGGGGTCTGAGTGGCGGGCCGGCTGACAATAGTGCATCCGGCGGCCAATGCCGGGGCTATCTTGCGGGATTGCAGCGTGATGGGGAAGTTCCACGGGCTGATGGCGCCCACCACACCCACCGGGTGCTTCACGGTGAGATGACGACGCCCCGGCTGACCGTGGGGAATGACCTGCCCGTAGGCCCGCTTGCCTTCCTCGGCAAACCACTCAAATGTGTCCGCGGAGTGCAGCACCTCGCCCTTGGCCTCGGCAAGGGGTTTTCCTTGCTCCATGGTCATGGTGCGGGCGATGCGGTCGGCGCGCTCGCGCATGAGATCGGCGGTCTTCTTGAGAACCTTGGCCCGTTCATAGGGAAGGGCCTTGCGCCAGGCTGGCATCGCCTTGGCGGCCGCCTCCAGCGCGCGTCTGGTCTCGGCCCGGGTGGCGAAGGCAACCTCGGTGATGGTTTCCTCGGTGGCTGGATTTTCCACGGCCACGGTTTTGCCGCTATCCGAGCGGACCCATTTCCCATCGATCAACAGGTCGGTGCGCAAGTCGCTGTTTGCCATGAGTTCTTTTCTCCGGAATTCCTGCCCATTTGCTGATGTTTTTAAAATAGCAAGACCGGGCAACTTGACCCGGCTTGCGCAAGCTTCATGCCCGAAAAGGCCTAATCGACATATGGGTCGGCGCCGATGTCCTTCAAAATCTCCTGACGCTGCCGTTCATGCACCAGCAGGTCCACACGGCTCTTGTAGTGTCTTGCTTCGACAAGGCGTTGTGCGTGCCTGAACAGGCTGAGGTACTTTTGCCAGAAGTTGGACCATCCCACGATTCCGGCCCGGCGCCCCTTTTCGCTGAGAGCCCGGTAACGGGAATGGCCAAGGCCCTCCAGCAGGTTGTCCTCCAGGCACACCATGAACTGCGCGCTGCCCGGGTCGCCCTGACGCCCCGCGCGGCCCGCCAACTGGCGGTCGATACGCAGCGACTCGTGGCGCTCGGTGCCGATGACATGCAGACCGCCGGCGGCCAGCACGGAGGCATCCGGTTTGATATCGGTACCGCGACCGGCCATGTTGGTGGCGATGGTCACCCGGCCGGCCTGGCCTGCCTCCGACACGATATCTGCCTCGCGCTCATGCTGGCGGGCGTTCAGCACGCGGTGCTCGATTCCATCGAGCGACATGATCTCGCTGAGCCGCTCGCTCTTGTCCACCGTGCGGGTGCCGATCAGCACGGCACGCCCCTCGTCCCGCAGCTTCTTCACCTTGCGCGACACCTCGCGGAATTTCGATTCCTCGTTGGGGAACACCAGGTCCTGCATTTGTTTTCGGCGGATGGGCCGGTTGGTGGGTACGCAAACCACCCATAGCTTGTATACCCGGCGTATCTCCAGGCGGTTCTGCACCGCAGTACCTGACATGCCAGCCAGGTGGGTATACAGGCGGAAAAAGCTCTGAAAGGTGACCTGCGCGGCGTGGTCAGCCTGCTTGTTGATGGGCACCCGCTCCTTGGCCTCCACCGCCTGGTGCAGGCCATCGCGCCAGTTACGATCGGGCATCCGGCGGCCGGTGCTCTCATCGATGATGACCACCTTTTCCTTCTCGATCATGTAGTGCTGGTCGCGCTGGAAGCGATAATGGGCCTGGAGCGCCTGCTCGATCGCATCATGGAGCTTGTCCATCGCCTCGGCGTGCTCGCCGCGCGGCGGGTTGGAATAGCGCACCAGTTGCCTGCCAGCCTCGTTGAGCTCCAGCTTCTGCTTCTGCGGGTTGAAAATGAAGTGCTGCTGGTATTGCATCTGGCGGGCCAAACCGTCCGCCCAGAGGTACACGACGCATTCATCGGGCGTGGCCGGACGGGTCTCGCCCGAAATGATGAGGGGTGTGCGGGCCTCGTCGATGAAGATATTGTCGGCCTCGTCCACCAGCGCGAAATGATGGCCCCGCTGCACGCGCGGGTCATCCGCTCCCTTGGCCCGCGAACCACCACGCGCCCAGGCGGACCAGAAGGGCTGGCTGCCGCCCTGCTGGTCCCCGCCCGCCCCTTTCAGCCGGTCGCGCAGAAAATCGAAACCGAATTCGCTGGCGGTGCCATAGGTGATATCCATCCGGTAGGCGGCCTTGCGCTCCTGCTCGGGCATCTGCTGCTGCAGCACGCCCACACTGAGCCCCAATATCTTGAAAAGGGGGTCCAGCCACTCCTTGTCGCGCTTGGCCAGGTAGTCATTCACCGTGGCGACATGCACGCCCTTGCCAGAAAGCCCGTGCAGGCATCCGGGAAGCGAGGCGATGAGGGTTTTGCCCTCGCCTGTGGCAACCTCAGCCAGCGCGCCCCCAAACATCACGGTTCCGGCGGCGAGCTGGACATCGAAAGGCCGCAGCCCCAGGGTGCGTTTGGCCGCCACGCAGACCAGGCCATACTGCTCGGGCAGAATGCGCCAGAGCGACTCACCGCCGCGAACACGCCCCTTGAACTGTTGGCACTTCTGCGTGATCTCCACATCCGTCAGGCTGTCGAACTCTTTCTCCCAGTGACGGATATGGGCAATCTGCAGCGCCGCCTTGGCCAACCGGCGATCCCACGGGCTTCCTATCAGGGAAACAATCTTGTTTTTGACGCGTCCCCCCAGGCGATTGGGGGGCATGATGGCCCGCGCATCCGGCGCCAGGTGGGGGCTCCCGTGCACCTGTTCCACCGGGCGAATTCCTCCGGTCTCCTCCACGGGAACCAGCGGATCTACCCCGGCTTTTTCATTCGGCATTGGTCTGGCGGTGGACAAGGCCCCACTCCGAAGGATCGCAAGCCTCTGGCTGCTCTCGAGCTCTTCATTCTAACGTTGTCCGGCAAAGAAATCAGGCCATATCCAGCTGTAAACCGGGGAAAGAGCTACGGCACCCTGGCCGCAATATCCCTTCAGCCGGGCTCATTTCCCTCTTCCTTCCCATTTTACCGCCGCAACCAGGCCGACCCTGTGCAATTGCCAAACCCGGCCCTCCCAATCTGCTAGCTTGGCGGTAGGAGAAATCGTTCGGTTCTGGAATGGATGGAGCATTCAGATGTATTGGCAAAAAGTGGCCCTGCCGGTGGTGATGGTTTTTGCTTTGGGATGCCTGATGGGCACGGGGTCCAGGGTGACTGCCCAAAAACCCGAATCGATCGAACTGTTCAACGGGCAAAACCTGAACGGCTGGTATCCCTATCTGAAGGGCCGGGGCAAGGGGGTTGATCCGAAGGAAGTGTTCTCCGTCAAGGAAGGCCTGATGCGGATCTCGGGCGAGGAGTGGGGAGCCATCGCAACCGAGAAAGAATACGGGAACTACACCCTCACCATGGAGTACGGGTGGGGTGGAAAGGTGTGGCCCCCCCGCGAGAAATCAGCCCGCGACTCAGGCCTGGTCCTCCACTGCACCGGGAAGGATGGGGCGCATGCTGATAGCTGGATGTACGGTCTGCAAGTCAACATGATCGAGGGTGGCACCGGCGACCTTTCGATTTTGGGCAAAAGCGCCGACTATGCCTTCCAATCGCCCGCCGAGGAGCGTCCAGCCTCTGGGAAAAAAGGCTGGTATTTCAAGGAAGGCGCACCCGTCCACACCTTTGGCCCCGCCGAACGGCTTCTCTGGGGCGACAAGGACCCCAACTGGACCAACACCCTTAGTTTCCGTTCCGCCAAGGATGCAGAAAAACCAGCTGGCCAGTTCAACCTGATGGTGGTCGTCGCCAAGGGCGATACCCTGACGGTCACCCTGAACGGCAAGCTGATGACCAAGGCCAGCGGTCTCAAAATCCAAAAGGGCAAAATCCAGTTCCAGTCGGAGGGTGCCGAACTGCTCATCCGCCGTCTCAGCCTGGAACCGCTGCGCTAGGACCGGCCTATCGTTTGCCGTCAGATTTGCCCCGGCCCCTCGATCCCTTCGGTCTTTTTGTTTTCACAGGGTATTTGGGCCGGGGGCCCCTCCTCACCTCCGGCTGTTCCCCGCGATCCTCGCGGCCGACCAGCTTCAAATCCAGATGCAGGCGCTCCTGATCGACCCGCAGGATCGCCACGCGGACCGCATCGCCCAACCGGAAACGCCTGCCCCGGCGACCGGTCAGTTCATGGCCGTCCTCGTCGAGTGAAAACCAGTCCTCACCCAGGGCACTGATGTGCACCCTACCCTCAAAAGGCATGGTGACGCCCTGGGCGAAAATGCCGTAATCCGCGACGCCGGTGATCACCGCGTCGTATTCCTCACCCTGCCTGTCAGCCAGGTAGGCCAAGATGCGCCTTTTCACCAATTCGCGCTCGGCCGCCTCGGCCCTCCGCTCGCAGTAGCTGCAATGTTCCGCCAAGGAAACCAGCTCGCGCGCGTCGAAGCCCGCCCGGCCCTCCTTGTGCCAGCGGGTCAACTGGCGATGCACCACCAGATCAGGGTAACGCCTGATGGGAGAGGTGAAGTGGCAATAATACCTGGCCGCCAGCGCGTAGTGACCGCCCGCCTCCGCGCTGTAGACAGCCTTCTTCATGCTTCGGAGCAGGGCGAAATGGATGGCCCGCCCCTCCGGCTTGGCCTTGGTCCGTTCCAGCAGCCGGCCGATCTCAAACCGGTCCTCCGGGTGTTCCAGCGTGTAACCCACCCGCCCGGCAAAGCGGCCAAAGCCACGCAGTTTGAAAGGATCGGGGTCCGGGTGGGCCCGGTGGAGAAACGGAACCCGGCTGGTCTCCAGCTCCTCGGCCACCGCCTCGTTCGCGGCCAGCATGAATTCCTCGATGACCGAGTGCGCCACCAGATGCTGCCGCCAGTGAGCCCCGGACACCTTGTTCTCGTCATCAAAATCGAGGCGCGCTTCGGGCATCTGCAGTTCCAGGCAACCGCGGCGGTGTCTGCGTCTGTTCAAGATGGCCGCTAGGTCGCGCATGGCGTGCAGGTGAAGGCGAAGCTTTTCCTCCTCCGCGTCGGATACCGGTTCCTTTTGGTCGATCAGGATCTGGGCCTGCTCGTAGGCAAGCCGCTTGGCCACCTTGATGGCGCCGGAAACAAACCGGCGCCGGGTCACCCGGCCCTCGGGATCCATGTCCAACAGGACAGTCTGCACCAGCCGCACCTGCCCCTCCTGCAGGCTGGCCACGGCATTGCTGATAGCCTCGGGGAACATCGGAATGACTTTGCCAGGCAGATAGACGCTGGTGGCGCGGTTGCGGGCCTCGCGATCTAGCGGCCCGCCCGGTGGCACCAGGGCGCCCACATCGGCGATGTGCACCTTGAGCAGCCAATGGCCTTTCTCGTCCCGGCGGACCCACACGGCATCATCAAAGTCTTTGGCGTCCGCCGGATCGATAGTCACCGTGGCGTCGTTGGTGAAATCATCACGCCCCACCAGATAGGGAGCCTGATCACTGAAGGCCTGAGCGATCCGGTGGGCTTCCTCCTCCGCGTCGGCTGGAAAGTCCACCGGGAGCTCATGCGAGCGCATCACGGCCAGCAGGTCCACACCCAGTTCGCCGCGGGCGCCCAGCACCTCCAAAATCACGCCGCTTCCGTGGGGGTCCCCTGGACCTGGGAGGTTGATGATCTCCACCACCACCATGTCGCCAGGCTTGGCGCCTTTCGCGCCCAGATCGCCCACGCGCACGCTGTGGGAAAACATGGCCCCGTCCAGGCGGACGCGCGGCTCGCCGTCCCGCAGGTACACGGTGCCGACAAATTTGGTTTGCTGGCGGCGGGCCATGCCAACCACCTTGGCGGTCTCGATGGTGCGGGCGCCACGGTCCGTCGGGACCCGGGCGCGCACCACGCGCACCAGCACCTCGTCGCCGGGCTTGGCGCCCATCGACTCGCCGCTTTTCACCCGCAGCACCCTGCTGTCCGGCGCGGCCAGGCGAACGATCTCCCGGCCGCGCTCATCACGGGCGAACACGGCGGGAATTCCCGACCGTGTACCGGGAGCGGCCAGCTCGTAACCCTTGTTGGCGCCCTGCGTCACGCGCCCGGCCTGTTCCAGCCCGCGCAAAACCTGCCGGAGCGTCCGGTACCCGTCCTCCGACAAATCCAGATTTTTGGCCAGGATGCGCGGCCGAGCCGGCTTGTACCCGGTGGCTGACAACAGGTCCAGGACCCTTGCCTCCAGCGCCGCCCTGTCATTAACTGGGGAATCCTCCGGGCCCTCGTTCGCAACAGGATCAGACATGATGCGTTCTCTCCGGATGAATGGAGGAGGGCCACAAGCCGCGCGCGCCGGCTAGCCGATCTGGCTGCCTCGGTAAAGTCGGCGCTGCAGGCTCGAGTGAACCGGCGTCCAGGCACCCCCGGCGCGGTCTTCGCGCAAATGCCTCAGCGCCATGTTCATGCGCGAATCGAGGAGGTCAATCTGATGCAGCGCGATCGCCTCAGGGGTCATGGGAACGCGCGGGCTGCCGAATTCGAGGCTGCCGTGGTGGCTGAGCAGCATGTGCAGCACCCGCAGCCTCAGGTCGGCTGGGAAGGTCTGGCCCATCAGCTTTTCGGCCTGGGAGATGAATCCGGCCAGCATCTCCTGCCCCAGGGCCAGATGGCCGATCAACTGCCCCTCGTCGGTGTAGCTCAATCCTTTCGAGCTGGAGAGCTCACGGATCTTGCCAATGTCATGGATGAGACAGCCGATCAGGACCAGGTCGCGGTCGACCCCCGGATAAAGCGGGCAAACGCGATCGGCCAACTCCATCATGCACACCACGTGTTCCAGCAGCCCGCCAGGGTAGGCGTGGTGGGCCGAAACCCCGGCCGGTGTCGTGCGGAAGCCGGCCACCGCCGCCTGGTCCAGCAAGATCGTCTCGCCCAGCGCCCGCAACGGGAAACTGGAGATGCCGCGCACCAGGTCATTGGCGCGCTGGAGCAGTTTGTCGGCATCGTGGTCGGGAGCGGACTGGAATTCGTTGGGGTCCAGCCCCTCGGCCGAAGCCTTTTCCACGCAGGTGGCGATCACCTGCAGCGAGCCCTGATGCGCCTGGACCCGCCCGCGGATCTTCACCAGGTCGCCGTCCTCAAAGGCCGCGAAAACCGATTGGCCGGCGTTCCACATCCGGCAATTGATCATGCCGGTGCGGTCCGCCAGGTCCAACTGGAGGTACAGGTTGCCATGGCGGTTGGCTCGCAATTGCTTGTCGCGGGCCTGGTAGACCTCTTCCAGTTGGTCACCTTCCCGCAAAACCCCCACACTTTTGCGAACCATTACGCCTCCCAAGCCTTCCCAAAAAAACTACAACCGGAAAACTTCCTACCCGCCCGATTCACTTGCCCGGCACTGATTCCGCCCGTTTTTCAGGCAAGGCACACACGCCATCCTTGCAGGGAATCAGCTTGAAGCGGTTGCGCGCGATCCACAGGTAGACCTTTTGGCCAATCCAGCCCACCCCGGGAAGATACAGAAGTGGGGCTAAAGGGACCACCAGGGGAAGGCGCCAGGCAATCATGCGAAAAGCCATAAATCCCTTGCCAACCTTTTTGCCGCACCGGGAAACCGC
>DKBS01000151.1:0-284 GCA_002451275.1 Planctomycetaceae bacterium UBA6894
GGCCATTGGTCGCCGGGGGCGCCCCGCCCCGGCAGGGGATCGAGGCTGATCCGCTCGAGGGCTGGCTCGGTAGCATCAGGACCGGGCATGCCCGCGATGATCCAGTCGAGGATCACCCGGTATTCACGGCTTTCCTTGTCCACCAGCTTGCCGCCCTCATGCGGGGCCTCGCCGGTGATTTTGCGCAATAGTTCACTGTCGGCGGGCACTGCAGGGCTCACCCTGCGGCCGCTGAATTCACGGGTGATGGAGGCGTGGTCCTGCGCGGGGGCATAGCCTCGCAG
>DKBS01000151.1:639-2077 GCA_002451275.1 Planctomycetaceae bacterium UBA6894
CAGGTCATTTTGGTCCGGGGCCAGCAGGGCCAGGAGGAGCAGGGGGGCCATGGAAAACCGTCCGGGTGGTTGGCTGGGGCGGATCGGCCTTGGGGCGGGTTTGACTGAAAGGAGTATACCATCCGAATGGAGCGGGTTCAGGGGGACCCCGTAGGCCGGCGTTTAAAGGATTGGCAGGGTCTTCTGGACGAACCAGGGCAGTGATCTCAGGCCTGAACCCGGTGTATGTGATGTTGAATCCAGGTAACCCATTGATCCCGTTCGACTGTGACCCCAGCGAGGTCCAGGATAATTTTTTCCTGCTCGTCTACTGTTGCCTTGATTTCGTGCCCGTTCAGTAAAAGGAAGACCTCCAGGGCGGCATGGCCCACCCGTTTGTTGCCATCCAGGAAGGGAGATTTCCCACAAGAGAGAAACACAGGGCAGCAGCCTTTTCAGCCAAGGTTGGATAAAGTTCCTGCCCGCCAAATGTCATGAGTGGTTGTGCCAAGGCGGATTCCAATGCACCCCAATCGCGGATACCGGCAGCCCCGCCCGATTGGGCCAAAACCAACCGGTGTATCTCAAGCACCTCGGCAAGGTTGAGGTGACGCATCAGGCCAGACGCCGGTAGAGTTCCGCATTCTTGGTCAACACATGCTCTACGGCACCCCGAAATGCCTGGTCCTGCCTGTCGAGGATTTCTTCAACGCACCTGCGTAGGTATTCTTCCGGGGACAGTCCAACCCTTTCGGCATGAAGGAGCAATTGTCAGGCCCGGTCCTCCGGCAATGGAATGGAGAAGGTGGTCATGCGAGCGGAACCTCGCTGGAAATCAAACGGAAATGTTACTTGGCTCTGAGATAGTCCAATACCTCATTGTACACCGAATCCACCCATGTGCTTTCCCCAAGGAGTGGTAATTCTCTCCGCCCAACTCCGCAAAAATAGCCATCCTTGAATTATTGCCATCCGAGTTGGCGATGGATTTGTCTCATGAAACGGAACGGGCCAGCCAGGTCGCATCTTGGCAATCCCTACGTTCTCTAGAGCCCTTCAGGCACGCCCCAATGCCCGGGCTGGATGATTCCGATGAAAAGTTGCAACCTGGAGAGCCTTGGAAATATCCCTCAAGGATGTTCCTGCTCTATCCATGCGTTAAGGCTCATACCTCTAACCCAGGGTGGCCCTCAAGCAGAGAAGAATCACCAGCGCATGAACGGGGGCGGGCGGAAGGGGTGGCGCACAAACCAAAAGAACGCCCCTTTCAGCAGGAACCAGTGGAATCGCTGGTTGGGTATTGTTTTTTTGACTTGGCGGACCAGGGACCAGGGCAATCCGAAGGTGATCCAACCCAGTGAAAAATCCACGAGGTCACCTCTCCGGAACCATTCCGCAAGCGATAGGTTTTCATCACCCAGTGACCGCACCTTGTGATGCATTTCGATCATCCGGGCGA
>DKBS01000151.1:2395-9335 GCA_002451275.1 Planctomycetaceae bacterium UBA6894
CGAGGGCGGGATGTAATCCACAGTCTTTGCAGACCACAGCCCGATGTCATGGAAGCAAGCGGCGATCGCCAGTTTTGCCCGTTGGTCTTCCGTGGGGTGATGGAGGGCCAGGCAGAAATTGAAGACGCGGTAGACATGGCCCCGGTAGCCCGGGAAATCGGCCCCGATGGCATCTCTCCAGTGGGAAAGGATCTCCTCGATCAGGTCGTCTCGGGTGACAATGCTCATGGGTACATAAAGCCATTGGCCTTCGTCCAGCCGGCTGGACAGCGTAACGGGCTTAAAAAAAGCTCTGTCCATCAATGTTATCACTTCCCCACCAAAGCACAGGCAATGGCGGGAACTTCGGCAAGAGTTAACCCGCCGGAAATCCTGAAAAATCCTGCTTAGGATTTCCAAAAAAGGAAAAAAAGGAAAATAGGAAAACGGCTCCCGAAGGGTTTGATGGTTGTTGATGCAGAAGCACGCGAGGGGCTTATTGCTATCGGCAGAGGTTCTCCACGAAGGTTTTATCAGGAGGATAGTTGGTGCCAATCAGAGTCCGAGCTCCTCAGGGGAGAAGGTGACCCCCGAGTTTTTTATGGCACATGGGCCCCGACTCGGGGAGGATGGTGACCAAGTGGCGAACGTGTCAGGCGCATGGGGCAAACTCCGCCCGTCGCTTGATGGACCCCGGGAGGTGACAGATGCTGAGTTGCTGTTTGGTGTGGCTGTCTCTGGGTCAGTCGGATTTCAAGCCCGAGCAGGGCAAGCTGCCGGCGCCGCCGCCGCCCGGGGCGATCCGCCTGCTGGACGAGGCGGGCAACCACTCGTTCCTCAGCATGTCAGGCGGGAAGGTGAACTGGCCCCTGGCCGACGGGGTGATGGTCTCCACACCCGGCCAGAACAAGAACCACATCGTCTCGCGTCTGCACTTCCGGGACGCGGACATCCATGTCGAGTTCATGCTTCCGCCCAAGGGGCCAGGCAACAGCGGGGTGTACATCCACGGCAACTACGAGATCCAGATCCTGAACTCGTCGGCCAAGGAGAAGGTCACCCAGGATGACGCGGGTGCCCTGTACGGCTTCGCGGCGCCGAAGGAGAACGCCTGCCGGAAACCCGGCGATTGGCAGGTCTTCGACATCCGTTACCGGGCACCCCGGCGCGACGAGGCCGGGAAGATCACCGAGAAGGGAGTGGTGACGGTCTGGTTCAACGGCAGGAAGGTCCAGGATGGGACGACCTTCGGCGAGCCGCGCTCCGTCTTTCACCCGTTCCGCCACGGCACCACCCCCTATCTGGAGAAGATCCGGGACAGGCAGCGCGCGACGTCCACCGGCCCGGTCTTCCTGCAGGACCACGGCAACCCGGTGCAGTTCCGCAATGTCTGGGTGGTCCCCGCCGACTCAAAATCCTTCACCTACGAACCCGGTGGGGAATAAACCGGTCGTTTGGTGGAATGGTGGCATCTCTGGATGACAGACACGGGGAGGGACCGGCATGGGAGGCACCGCAAAAAACGGGCTCCGGCCCAAAACAAATTCAAGTGTCTTGCGAATGGATTTTTCGATATCGACCAAATGAATCAGAAGGATTTCGTGCCGATTTCACAGTGGCACCAATTCCGAAAGTATCTGCTTGCCAACGTTGGGTTTGAGGCAATCAGCCGGCGCAAGATCGACCCGCAGGCCAAGCAGGTCACTGAGTTGGTTTTCCAGTTCGACCAACCGCAGCAGTCCGGGTACTTCCTTGAAACTCAAAAGGATATCCAGATCGCTGTCGGCATTGGCATCCCCGCGGACACGGGAACCGAACAGACCGAGAGATTTCACTCCGTAGCACTCCCGTAAATGGGGCATTTGCTGCTTGAGGATGCTTCGAAGTTGTTCCAGGTCGTGGCTGCATCCCATCAACAATTACTCGCAGGTGCGCTCGGGGCAGGCGGGCCACCATGGATTCCGGCTTGGTTCGAACCGGGTTTCCAATTAGCGATGGCTTATCAGCCCCACATCATTCTTCCCATGGGATTTGCAAATATCCAACCTTCTTTTGGATTACGGCTGAACGGAAAGAGATGGGATAGGGGTTCATGCGCCATCGTTCGGCTGGATTTCGGGCCGGGGTGTATGTTGGTTTCAGGGCAGGCAAGGACACAGGCGGAAAGGGGTTTTCCCACGCTCCAGAATGCCCGGTCCCAGCCGAGCGCCTTCCCTAAACTGATGACAGGCCCTTTTCATCGGGAAAGCATCAGCCCGGGAGTCCGCCAATGAGCTGGAAGGAATGGTACGACTCGCTGGTTAAGCCCGCCTGGACCCCGGAACCGGGGACCATTGGCCTGGTCTGGCAAATCCTCTACCCGATCATCCTCGTCTCGTTCGGCTTCGTGTTCGTGCAGGCGGTCCGCGGCAGGCTGTCCTGGGGTGTCGCGCTGCCGTTTTTGGTGAACCTCGCAGCCAACCTGGTCTTCACGCCGATCCAGTTCGGCTGGAGGAATCTGGACCTGGCTGCGGTGGATATTCTGGTAGTCTGGGTGACGATCCCCTGGATGATGGCGGCTATCTGGCCGCACCACCGGTGGGTCGCCCTGGCGCAGGTTCCTTATTTTGTCTGGGTGTCGATCGCGACGGTGCTGCAACTGAGCATCACCTGGTGGAACCGGTAGGGGATGCTGCAGCGCCTGGCCTGTTCCTGGTGAAGGAACGGGGCATGCGCTTGGGCCAATTCCCTGGAAGTCGGGCGACTGCTTTTCAGGCGGGTGGTCGGGGCCGGTTTGATTTCCCGGATTCCAGGATGCCGTCGAGGTCCCACAGGTGGATGGAGCCGTCATCCCCGGCGGAGGCGAGCAACTCCCCGTCCGGGCTGAAGGCGACACTGGTCACCGCCAGGGCGTGGCCCCGCAGCACCCGGATTGCCTCGCCACTGCGCCAATCCCACAAACGGACGCACTGATCTTCGCCGGCCGAGGCGAGCAGATCGCCGGAAGGGTGAAAAGCGACTTTCTGCACGCGCTCCGTGTGTCCCCGCAGTCGACCCACTGGAACGCCTGTCCGCAGGTTCCAGATGCCAATTGTCTGATCGCCACTGGCCGAGGCAAGGTGAAGGTTATCCGGATGGAAAGCCACACCCTGGGTCTTGAGGTCATGGTCCATCAGGACCCGAGGCTCCCCAGCGCCATCCACCGGCCACACCCGGATGGAACGATCGGTGCTGGCCGAGGCCAGCAGGCTGCCATCCGGGCTGAACGCCACCTGCCAGACCCAGTTGGTGTGTCCGGAGAAGACACGGATTACCTGACCTGTCGCCGTCTCCCACAGCCGGATCGTCCGGTCCCAGCCACCCGAGGCCAGGAACCTTCCATCCGGGCTGAAGGCCACGCCGTAGATCCGGTCGGTGTGGCCGCGCAGTGTCAGGCGCTCGCCGCCCGAGCGGGCATCCCAAACCCGCACGGTCTTGTCGGCCCCCGCCCCCGCCACCAGCCTGCCGTCCGGGCTGAAGGCCACCGCTGTGACCAGGGTCTGGTGACCACCGAGCACCCGCACCTCGCTGGCCGACACGCTGTCCCAAATTCGGACCTGGTGGTCATCGCCTGCCGAGGCAAGCAGCCTGCCGTCCGGGCTGAAGGCGACACAATGGACCGGAGTCTCCCCCCGGCCCAAGGTTTTCCGCCCCGGTCCGGTGGCTTGGGTTGTCGGGGTGGCGTCCCACAGCAGCACCATCCGGTCGTCTCCCCCCGTTGCCAGCCGGTTCCCATCCGCGCTGAAGGCGACGGCGTTGACGGAATCGAGGTGTCCCCTCAGCGTCAGGGCCTCCTGTCGGGCGACGACATCCCAGATGCGGGCCGTGCGGTCCCAACTGCCCGAGGCCAGACGGGCCCCGTCCGGGTGGAAGGCCAGACTCCAGACCACCCCGGTGTGGCCGGACAGGGAACCAACCGCCCGGCCGGTGCCGGTGTCCCACAGCCGGATGATGCGGTCCCCGCCGCCGGAGGCCAGCAGGGTGCCGTCCGGGCTGAAAGCGACGGTCCAGACGAAGCCTTCATGCCCCGAGAGGGTCGCCTTTTGCTCGCCGCTCGCGGGATCCCACAGGATGACCCGGCCGTCGTGGGACGCCGAGGCCAACAGGTTGCCACCCGGGCTGAAGGCGACGCAGTTCACCATGTCCCCATGGCCAGCCAGGGTCCGGACCATCCCCCCGCCAGCCAGGTCCCACAGCCGAACCGTGCGGTCGTCACTGGCGGAGGCCAGCCACCGGCCGTCCGGGCTGAAGGCCACGCCGACCACCACATCGGTGTGCCCGGCCAGGGTCCTGGGTGGGCCGCCGTCCCGCAGGTCCCAGGCCTTGACCACGCGGTCCTGGCTGGCCCCGGCCAGGAACCTGCCGTCGGGGCTGAAACAGGTGGCATAGATCTGGTCGGCATGGCCGCCGATCACCCGGCGGGTGGCCCCGTCCGGAAGCTCGCGCAGGCGGATGGTCTGGTCGTCGCTGGTCGAGGAGAACAGCTTGCCGTCCGGGCTGAAGGCCAGGCTGTAGACGACATCGGCATGTTCCTGGAAGCGTCCAAGCCGTCCCTCGCGCAATCCGCGCAGGCAGTGCCATTCCCAGCCCCGCAGGTCCGAAGGGCAGGCGGCCAGGTGGGCGTCCATCCGGTGCGGCTGGCCGGAGGACCATTCCCGCTCCGCCAAGGCGATATTTTTCCGGTAGAGTTCCAGCTCCAGGCGCTCCCAGGCGGTTCCGGGGCGGTGGATGACGTCCCCCGCCAGGAAACGCCGGAGGTCTTCCGCAAGTTCCATGGCCCCGGCATACCGCTGGCGGGGCTCCTTCTCCAGGCAGCGCAGGCAGATCGCCTCCAGGTCGGGAGGGACGCGGTCGACCAGCCGGCGGGGCGGCACCGGCGGCTGGCCCATGACCTGCAAGAGCACATCGAAGGGGTTGGCGCCCCGGAACGCGGCGCGACCGGTCAGGCAGGCGTAGAGGATCGCGCCCAGGGCGTAGACATCCGTCGCCGGGCCGATCTCGCGCACCCTGCCGGCCGCCTGCTCCGGCGCCATGTAGGCCGGCGATCCCAGCACATCGCCGCTGTGGGTCAGTTCCCCCGAGTCATCCAGCCGTTTGACGAGTCCGAAATCAGAGATCTTGGCAACCCCGCCGGTGGTCATCAGCACATTGGCCGGCTTCAGGTCGCGGTGGATCACGCGGGCCCGGTGGGCCTCGGCCATCGCCAGGGCGAGGTCGAGCACCAACCGGGCTGCCTCCGTCGCCGCCAGCGGGGTTCCCTCGATGCGTTCCGCCAGCGTGCCTCCCTCCAGCATCTCCATGGCGAGGTAGGGATGGCCCTGGTGTTTCCCGGCGCCATAGACGCGGACGATGTTGGGATGCCGCAGGCTGGCGAGGGTTTGCGCCTCCATCTGGAATCGGCGGACCTGCACGGGGCTGGCCCTTTCCCCCGCCAGGATCATCTTCAGGGCCACCCAGCGCCCTTTCCATTCCCCCTCAAGGACCTGGGCCTTGAAGACCACACCCATGCCACCCCGTCCGATTTCCCCGAAAATCCGGAATCCGGGCGGATCGGGTGGCAGCACCTCCCGGTTTGCCGAACCGCCGGCAAAACTCCGCGTGCCCAAACTCCCCGGGGGGGAGGAAAATTCCTCAAGGGGGGCCAGGAAAGACTCAAATCGCTGCAGGACCGACAGGCGCCGGGCCACCTCGCAGGCAAGTTCCGGGTTCCCGGCGCACAGGTCCTCCAGGGTGGAACTGTTCCCGCGCCGGATGGCCTCGGCGTGGCGCTCCAGCAATTCCTCGATCCGTGCCTCTTCCATGGGGAAACCCGGGAGTGAACACCGACTGCAAAACCCCGGGGCGGACCAGTTTCCCCCGCTGGGCGGGGCCGCGTCTGCGGCCCCCTTCATGGTAACCCGGGTCCGGCCCGAAGGCCGTTGGTCCGCGGGCAGGCACCACCCGGCAGGTCGGAATCCAGCCCCGGCAAAGATCAGCCCGTGGGTGTGATCCGCCGAATCAGTTACTTTTTGGGATCTTTGCAGTTTTTGTAGTAGATTTCCAACCGCGTCAGTGGTTCCCGGTCTTCGGTTTGGACCGGTTTGCAGCAATCCAGCTCCCTCGACCTGGGGCGCTTCAGGTCTTCCAGCCCTTTGGCAACGGGATTGGGGAAGCTGGCCTGGACCGGACCATCCTTGGCGGGGCCCTGGAACCGGACCGGGCCGTCAAACCGTTCCACCAGGGCGACCCCGACACCTTTGGTGGAGCACCACGCCGGCTCGCCAACCAAGGCCCAATCGACTAGCAGGGTGCCGCCCTCGAGGCGGGTCCCCGTGAATTCCACCGGGGGCAAGCCTGCCCGGCTTGACGGTAAGGCTTGGCGCACGGCGACCACCATCTGGCGGGACCAGTCGATTTCTTTTACACCGAGGACGCTCTCCAGACTGACGGACGAACTGTTCGGGCGGGACTTGCGGTGAGCCTCCAACTCCGCGGCGGATCTCAGGACCATCGGGGTGGTTGGGAGTAAGCCACCCAGGGAGCCGTCGCCGTTGCTTTGCCCCGCCTTGGCGAGGATCGCCGGCGGTTTCGGGTCGGCTGCCCATGCCGGTTGCGCCAGGGGGACTCCCAGGCAACCCAGGATCATTCCCCCCAGGGTCCATCCCGCCAAGTATCCCAAGGTTCCATACGCGCCAGCCATCGCCCACCCTCCGTTTCGCATTCGGGGATGCCGGCTCCAGCAGCCGTCCCCACCCCTCGGTACGGAAGTGATGCGGCCCACCGGACAAGGTTTGGCAAAATTTTTTGGGTTCAGTCCAGGGGCAGGTCGCCACCGACCTCCTCGGTCAGGCGCAGGCAGGCGGACCGCCAGGCCCGGCGGACCGTCCGCTCGTGCACACCCAGCAGTTCGGCGATCTGCGGCTGGGTCCAGCCGTGGTAAAAGGCGAGGCTGAACACCTCGCGC
>DKBS01000151.1:9593-20752 GCA_002451275.1 Planctomycetaceae bacterium UBA6894
GCTCCCCCTCCAGGGCACCAGCGGCCTCGTGGAAGTTTTTCCAGCGTTCCAGGTGGTCTTCCCCAGGAGCCGGGTCGGCGGGAGAGGGGATCCTCGCCCCATCGCCGTTCGCCTCCCCGAACTCGCCGAGGGCCAGGTTCCGGCCGTGGCCGAGGGCACCCTGGTAATGGCGATTCAGGTCGATCAGTTCGCGCCGGATATGTTCGGCCGCCAGGTGAAAGAACCCCCGCGTGTCCGCAGGTCGAAGTTTTTGCAGGGTCCGTAGCAGCCGCATCAGTGCGTTTTGCAGCACATCGCCGGTCTCCTCCCAGCCACGGACGCCGTGGAAGGACCGCAGCATGGAGCGGGTCAACCGCTCCACACGGCCCATGATCCGGCGCAACAGTTCGTCCCGCGCCGGGGCGTCGCCGGCCTGGATGCGGTCCACCAGATGGTGGAGGGACTGCGTGCGAAGGGCGTTTGCATCCATGGCTCTGCGCGCTTTCTCCCAAAAACGGGCAGGTGGACCCCCCAGCGGCCAGGGGACTCATCCAGCCTGACCCGTGTCCGTGGCCGTTTTCCAGTTTACGGTCTTTTGCCTCCGGAATACATGGTCGGAAATCCGCCTGGGGCCAAGGCATTGGGAGAAGGGGCGCCCGGGCATGGCCTGAATTCCAGGTCTGCCCGTAAGGTTTTGCCCTCTCGTCCGCTGCATAGGGGAGGGGAGCTGGTTTTGTGTCCGTTGCCAGCGATCCGGCTGCAAACCCTTCTTGACGGAGAATGGTCATGCCCGAGGAGAGCAGCCTGGTGGTGGAAACCACGGCGGTGGGCGAAACCGTGGTCGGGCCGCCGGGTTCCGGCCTAAGTTGGCTGGTCCCTGCGGCCCTGGTGCTGCCGGTGATCACCGGCACGGTCCTCCTGTTTGTCAAGGACCCCACCCTCATCGGATACCTGACCTATGCCACGCTGGGCTTCACCGCCCTGTGCCTGGCTTTGGACCGGTGGTTACGGCCGGTGCCCAACCCGGGAAGTCTGGACAAATACCCGGTGGCGCTTTTCCTGGTGATGGTGGCCGTCTGGGTGGTGGCTTTCCCTGCCGCGTTCTTCAGCAGGCAACCGGGCCGCCGAAACCCGCTGGGTTGGATCTCGATCTTGGTGGCGGTCTTTTTTGTGGCCTGCATGACTGTGCCGAAACTGTTGGAGGAATACGCGGGCCTGTCCTGCGACCATCCCAAGGTGCAGGCCATTGTCTCGGATCTGGTGCGGCAACAACCCTTCGCTTGGGGCATCCAACAGTTCCGGTCCTTTGGCGAGATCGGTCACGATCCCTCGACGGGAAGCTGCAAGGGATGGTGCGAGGTTGTCACGCGCGAGGGGACCTTCGAGGTCTTTTTCACCCTGGAAGCCGACCCGCAAAGCTGGTGGGCCCAACGCGTCCGGCTTCTCGGCATCGGGCCGCTCCCGTGCGGCAACCCGGTGGTCCTGCGGGCGGCGAAGCAGATACTCCAGCAAAACCCCCAGACCTCCGGCCTGAAATCCCTGACCGAGGTGCGGGAAATTTCGCACGACCCCGCGAACAGGGTGCGCCTCGGGCGGGGCATCGCTGTCACTCCCCGGGGCAGGATCCCGGTGCGGATCAAGGTTGCCGGGAACGAGGATGCAACGCTGGATTATCTGGTGATGGCGGGGCCCGAGATCCTGCCGCACTGCGCCAGCCAGGCGGTTCGGGACACCGTGGCCACCCTGTTGCACGGGATGGGTCCCGCGGGGGAACCCCCCACCATCGAGAGAATCGAGGAATTGGACGGTGCCGTGCCAGGTGAACGCAGGCTGGGGGAATGCGTTTACAGGGCGAACGGCGAGGTCCAGCAACTCCGTTTCCTGGTGGAGTGGGCCAGCCCCCTCGCGCTGGAATACACGGTTCGCCTCGTGGCACTGCCCGATTGACGCCACCCGCACGGTGGTCGCTGTTTCCCTATCGGTGGGGCCTGCGGCCAACCCATTGGTCACCTTTTCCCAACCTATCCGCTCCACCCCCGCCCTGTCGCCCGGCGGGCCCCGTGTCCGGTCGGGCCGGCCCCTTCCGTATGGCTGGGTAGGACGCGCCGGCGGGTACGCCGCATTCCCCCCCTGGGTGGCCTGGCCAAACAGGGGGGCACATTCCGGTCCGGCATCACATCTGGGGAGGAGAATGCTGATGGAATCAGGCAGCCGGGACTCGTCCGCCCTCAAAAACCCGCTGCATGTGCTGGACATCTGGGCCCTGGGTGTGGGCATTGTGGTGTGTGGTCAGTATTTCGGCTGGAACGCCGGCCTGCAGGGTGGCGGCCCGGCGGGAATGCTGCTCGCCTCTTTGATCATCTGCCTGCTGTTCCTTGCCTGGGTGTTGACCCTGTCTGAATTGGCGGTGGCGATGCCACGCGCAGGCGGTCCGCTCGAGTACGGGCTCCGGGCGGGGGGCCCCTGGCTGGGTTTCCTGATGGCCTGGTCGATGCTGCTGGAATGCCTGTTCGGCATGATCGCGACCGCGCTGGCGACCGCCTGGTATGTGGCATTCCTGTGCGATCCTGCCGAACCGGACTCCTCCATCGTGGCGTGGGCCGGTTTGGGGACGGTCTCTGTCTTCCTCATCCTTCAGGCATGGGGCGTACGGGAGCAATCCCGTGCCCTGATCCTGGTGACTTACGCCGCGCTGGGCGGGCTGGTGGTCTACTGGCTGGTGGCGGGGCAAAACTTCGCGTGGGAGCGTGCCTGGCCGCCGGGCAACCTGCTGGCCGGAAAGGGCTGGAAGGCCGTTCCGGACGCGGCTCCCTACGCACTGTGGTGGCTCATCATCATCGAGGGTGTCGCCCTCGCCGCCGAGGAAACCCGTGAACCCCACCGTTCCATCCCCCGGGCTTCGTGTGGGCGATGTTGACGGTGACCCTGATGGTGCTCCTGACCCTCGGCCTGACCGCCGGTGCCGTGGACTGGCGGGGTGTCACCGGGGACTACCCGCTCGCCAAGGTGGTCCAGGAGGTGACGGGCGGCCAACCCGGCTGGCTGGTGCCCCTCTTTGGAACCATCGCGATTTTCGGCCTCATCGCCAGCTACCACGGTCTGCTGTTCAGCACCAGCCGGCAGGTGTTCGCCTTGGGCCGGGCCGGTTACCTGCCCGGATGGCTGGGCGCCATCCACCCGACACGCGGCACGCCGCTGCCGGCGCTTCTGGCGTGCAGCCTGGTTGCGGCGGGCTTTGTGATTGCCAGTGTTTGGTTCCGGGAGGCCATCCTGGTCGCGATCCTGGTGGCGGGGCTGGCCTCGCTGGTCGGCTACCTGCTGGCCATGGTGTCGCTACTGCGGTTGCGCCGTTTGGAGCCGGGTCTCTTCGGGTCCTACCAGGCACCGCTGGGCCGTCTGTTGCCGGTCACGGTGATCCTGCTTTCGGGATCGGTGATCCTGGTGTACCCGGCAATCGACCAGGGCGGCAAGGTGCTGCTGCTGGGTTTGGCCCTGTACGGGTTAGGGCTGGGCTACTTCTTTTTCCGCAGGAGGGGGATTGGGGTGTCGCTGCAGCCGACCCCGGTTCTGTCCACCCGGGGAAGGGAGCCACCTGGAACCCGCTCGGCCAGGCCCCTGTTGGACGGTATCGCCGGTGTCAGCCTGCTGCTTGCCCTGCTGGCGGTGGGGTGGATCGGCCTGACCGCCTACCAGCCCACCTGGCTTCGTCTGGCCTCGGAGGAGGTGGAAATACGGGTCTGCCTGATCCTGATCGGTTCCGCGCTCGCCCTGACCTGCTGGGTGGCCATTGCCCACACATGGCGGCGAGGCACATCCGGGCAGCAGGGAAAGGGTGATTGACGATGGAGGGCGGACTTGTCGGTACGGTGGCTGAAATCTGTCGCTATCCGGTCAAATCCATGGGCGGGGAATTGTTGCCCTCGTGCGAGGTCGGCGGCCAAGGGCTGCTGGCCGACCGAGCCTACGCCCTGGTGGATGACCAGCAGGGTATGGACGGTCTCGTGGGCAGCGCGAAGCATCCACGCCGTTGGCCCGGTCTCCTGGAATGGCGCGCACTCTTCACGGAAACGCCCAAAGTCGGCTTGCCGCCGCCACCTGTCCGGCTGGTGATGCCGGACGGTCGCGTGCTGGCGGATCCCGGCGCCCACGCTAGCCACCTGTCCGCCTTCTTCGGACGGCCCGTGTGCCTGAGCAGCCGGCCGCCTGACCGGCCGATGCTCCAGCAGTTTCACACGGGTGCGGAGGGGCGTGCCCCCGGCCGCCTGACGCGGGAGCCCATGCCCGCGGGGACTTTCTTCGATCTTGCCCGGATCAACCTGCTGTTCTCCTCGACCCTGGACCGATTGTCCGGGGCCCACCCCGGCGGCCGGTTCACGGTGGCCAGATTCCGGCCCAATATCGTGGTGACATCCCCGGGGGCACCGGGTGATTTGCCCGAAGCCGGCTGGGCGGGAAAAACCCTAGCGATTGGCAACAGCCTGGTGATACGGGTCGATTCCCCCTGCCGCCGGTGCGTGATGACCACCCTGGCACAGGCGGATTTGCCCCAGGATCCGGGCATCCTGCGAACGATCACCCGGGTGAATCAGGGCCATGCGGGGCTCAACGCGTCGGTGGTCCGGTCCGGTGTCATCGAGGTGGGCGATGCGGTCAAATGCCCGGAATGGTGAAAGCCCCCCCCTGACAGGCTTGGGAGACTGGAAGTAAAATTTAAAGGGGATATTCTTTAACCGCATTCGGCAAAAGCTTGCGCGGAAGAAGCAAGACCCTGGCATCCGTGCGAGGCGTTTCTGACACGGTGGAGGCGGCATGGTCATGGGCATGGAATCAGACCGACAGCATCCCGAATTCGGCAGGTTGACCGAAACGCGGGCGGGCGATCCCCTGGGGACCTATGCGGTCTGGGCCTCGAAGCCTGCTCCGCCAGTCAGCGGACTGGCCTGGATGCAGTCCTTCCCCACGCGCAGGGAGAAGCTGAGCATCGGCCTGGAGACCGATTTAAACTGGTACGCCTTTGACTTCACAGCCTGCATGATTAAGGGGATCTGCGACCTGGCACCCGTGCGTGAGGCCCTTCGGGGCGAGGGGGTATTCCCCGTGTCGGCCCGGGTGGACAACTCGGGACCCTACGCCATGGCCTCGATCTGGCTGAACACGATCAGGGACAGCGTGTGCGGCCGGTACCATGAGGTAGTGGTCAGCTTCGATGCCAGCCGGTCCGTCGAGGACGCCCTCGCCTGCCATGCGAGCGGGCGCTGGGCATCTTGGGCCATCCTGTACAACCATTTTGGCCCATCCGCCTGCGACTGCCAGTTTCTGCACTCGCTGTGGATCGACAGCCCCGTATCCATCGCCTGGGGCAGGGAAATGCAAGCGTTTCCCAAACACCCGCTGCCGACACAAACTTCCATCCTGGATGGGGCCAGTGAATTGTCCTTCGATATCGGGTGGCCGGGTGGCAGAACCGTCCTGCGCGGGCGGATCGGCAAAAACTTTGGCCTGGGTGGTCTGTTGCGCGAGAGCCTGGCCCTGCTCATGACCCAAAGGTGGGCCGGGATGGGCAGCTTCCTGCTGGGGGATTCCATGGCGGTTCCGTTGCGCATGCCCGCGAAAACAGCCGAGCAAAATGGCAGGGGATGCGATTACCTGGCCAATTTGTGGAAGGGGATCCATCCCATGGCGGTGCAGGTCTGGCCATGGGGGCCGCAGGATGAGTTGTTTCTGGGGGATGCCCGGGAGGAGACCGGCTGCGAGGCCCACCAGGCGCACCTGCTTCTCAAACAGGCGAATTTCCGCCCGCTGACGATCATTTACGCGCCGAGATCGGCGGCGTTTGTGGAAACCCCGGACCAGCCCGCTGGTCATCCCGTCAAGGGATTGGGATAGCCTGTTGGCTGAACCAGGCCCGTTTGATATCAGGATTCACGGTAGGGACCATGGCCCTCGGTCATCCAGATTGCAAACAGGATAATGCCCGGCCGTGGCGTCGCCCTCTAGGAAATGGGATGATCGGGCCCATGCATTGGAAGCCCTTCGGTTCACCGGCAAAGAATTCACCGGACTGAAGGGGCCCGACTTCTGGCGCAATCGACCCGTATTCCCTGACCGCTCCGGAGCAGTCCTCCCATGTCGATCGCCGTGCTCGTCACTGGGGGGACCTTCGACAAAGAATACAACGAGCTCGACGGCACGCTTTTCTTCCGGGAGCCGCATGTCGGGCAGATGCTGGCCCAGGGCCGGTGCCGGCTGCCGGTCCGCATCGATGTGGTCATGATGAAGGACAGCCTGGAGATGACCGGGGAGGACCGGACCCGCATCCTCGAGGCCTGCATCGCCTGTCCGGAGGCCCGGATCGTCATCACCCATGGCACCGACACCATGGAGGACACAGCGCAGTTTCTGGCTGGGCGGGTTGGGGACAAGACGGTGGTGTTGACCGGCGCGATGGTCCCCTACACCTTCGGGAGCTCCGACGGGCTGTTCAACCTGGGCAGCGCGCTGTCCTTCGCGCAGGTCCTTTCCCCCGGGGTTTACCTGGCGATGAACGGGCACTGCTTCCGAGCCGGGGAAGTTTTTAAGGACAAGGCGCAGGGTATATTTCGCGCCAGGCCGAACGGGAATGGTTGAGTCCCCTGTGTTGCCAGGGGGTATCCCGGGAGCGACAGCGTAGAAGGCATTGCTCATCGACCCAATCGGTACAGGTCCGGTGGGCAGTACAGGCAGGACCGCCTTGGATGTAGCAGCGCGGTGTGGCGATCCCAGGGCTTGGGCCAGCAGTGAGGCGTCAGCATCCACCCAGGCTAAACCGCAACGCAGCAGGAAATTAACACCATGCTAATGCACCTCGTCTGGGCTCTGGCCGGCCAGCCAGTCGGGTTGCCCCCCGATTTGGCGCCCTGGTTCAGCCCGCCGGCGGAAATTGCCCAGCCGTCGGACCGCCACCGTTCGCCGCTGCTGTTCGAGGACGGCACGCCGGTGAAAACCCCGGCCGACTGGGACCGGCGGAAGGTGGAGATCCGCGCCCATTGGCACGGGTTGATGGGGGCCTGGCCGCCCCTGCTGGAAAAGCCACGCGCCGAGACGCTTGACCGTCAGGTCATCGATGGCATCCCCGTCACACGCCTTCGCCTCGAGACCGCCCCTGGCCGGCAGGTCGAGGACGCCTACCTGCTGCGGCCCGCCACGGGCGCCGGTCCGTTCCCGGCGGTGGTGGTCGTCTACTACGAGGCAGGCACGGCCATCGGCAAACCACCCCATGGTGCCGACAAGGGCGCCTTCCGCGACTACGCCCTGCAGTTGGCCAAGCGCGGTTTTGTCACCCTGTCTTTGGGCGGCGACCCGAACACCTACTACCCCGACAAGGCGCGCTGCCGGATCCAGCCGCTGTCGTTCCACGCCTATGAGGCGGCCAACTGCCACACCTACCTGGGCGGATTGCCCGAGGTGGACAAGAAACGGATCGGCGTGGTTGGGCATTCCTACGGCGGCAAGTGGGCGATGTTCGCCGCCTGCCTGCACGAGCCGTTCGCCTGCGGCGCCTGGTCGGATCCGGGCATCGTCTTCGATGAGGCGCGTCCCAATGTCAACTACTGGGAACCGTGGTACCTGGGGTTCGACCCGGAATTGCCCCAGCAGCGCAAGCGGGGTGTGCCGGATGGATCCAACCCGCGCACCGGTCCCTACCAAAAGCTGATGGCCGAGGGGCGCGACCTGACCGACCTGCACGCGCTGATGGCACCCCGGCCTTTCCTGGTCTCCGGCGGTTCCGAGGACCCGCCGGCCCGGTGGGAATCGCTCGGCCATGCCATCGCGGTCAACCGGTTGCTGGGAGTGAGACACCGGGTGGGGATGACCAACCGTCCCGAACACACCCCGAACGCGCGGGACAACGAGACGCTCTACCGCTTTTTCGAGCACGCGCTGGGGAAGGGGCGCTGAATTGGCCCGGCTTATGGTTTTATGGTCGGGGTTAGTGTTTGGGTTTATAGAAGGTTTATAGAAGCTGGATTCCGAGTTGCGACACGCTGTTCAGACTTGGCGGGTTACCAATAGGTGACTTTTAACGTTGGAGTGAACGTTTCTTGTTTGCCGGGTGGAAGGTCTCACAGGGATGTGCGGAACTTCTGGTGCCCTAGGGGCAATTCTGTATTGTGCGCGGCATGCGCCTGCCTGAAGCAGTTCATGCTTATCGAAAAATAAGCAAACCCGGCCAGGAGAATGGTCCCGGCCGGGTTTGGTTTTTTCATGAGAAATAGGAGGTGCAAAAATATTGCAATTTACACCTGGACAGCAATCATTTGGTCCGCAGTTTCAACTGGTAGGTAGTTCCTAGCAACTCGGCCAGAGAATCTTTCTTCTGCTCTTTCATGGAAGCCATGATTTCCGAGGGTAATTCAGGGGGACCAAGCGTGGCCACGAAGCCTTCCACCTTCCAAACAAAAGGCTTCTCGGTCAGGGGGTCGATGGGAACTGGAATATCGGAAATATCCTCAAGCTTTTCGGGCAATTTTCCGTCATGCTTGGCTGCGTAGTGACGAACAGCCTCGATGACGCGCAGCATTTGGACCCGCCGATAATTGCCATTCAGGCTCAGGTAGTTGAACAATGGGTTTTTGAAGAAATCAAAGAACTTGGAATTCAGATGGCTGTAAAACTCACTGCAATCCCGGTTGAGCTTGAATAGTTGGGGAAGGGCCTCCCGAGCCGCAAGGAACGAGTAAGCGTTGTAGCGGCTATCCAGGTTGATATGGTTGGTGACGAACCAGCGCAGGATAGCCTCTTCCTTCGTCATTTGGGCGACTTTTTCCGGGGTGTAGCCCAGCAATTTTGGCAATTCTTTTCGAGCCACCTGCTCCGTCTGGGCGAACGCCTGTTTTTTTTCGGCCTCTCCTTTGGGGACAACCAACCCCATGGTTTCCGCCAGCAGGTTCAATTGCTGGTCAAACAGTTTTTTCCATTCCTGGCTGTCGCGGGGCTTGTCAAGATCTTTGGTAAACGGGAAGGTTAAAGCCAGCATTTGCCCTTCAAAATCTGCTGTCCGCTCCAGGGAAAGAATCCCCTTGGGGATGGTGCTCAATCCCCAGTAGAGGTTGGGGCTTTCGGGCTGGCTGATCAGGTCAACCGTGCGGTCGAACATGGTGCGCTGGATAGCCGCGGCGACTAGCTGGTTGATTACAAATGGAGTGGCGGCAATGTGACGGGCATTGGCGATGCCAACCTTGATCACCTCCATAGCCTCATCCAATTCGCCCCTGGACAGGTGATATTTTGCCCTGGAAGACAAACCAAACCCCAGGAACGCCCTCAAACCCTGAACATCCGGAAGAAGGATCGTCATGGCTGGGACTTCACCAATGGGGTACTCCCAGGCGGCATCGCGACGGTAGGCAGCCCGTTTCATTTCCTCGAAGAAACGGGGGGGGATATCGCTGTACTCCTTCCATTTGGGGTCGTTCAGGGGAACATTCTCCCACTGCTGGAGATTGGGATAAACCTTTTCCATCCAGGCCCTTTGCTCCCATGGCAACCGGAGCAGAATGGGCACGGCGTTGCCGGGTTTGAGTTCGTCCTCGCGCGGCAGAAAACGGTATTTAAGCATGGGGTTTTCGATAGCCCGCGGGGTGATTTCCACCACGACGGGTTTTGGACCGACTGGTTTGGCATCCGCCTGCGCTGGCTCCTGGGCCAGCAGCGGCGTGATGGACAAACCGAACCAGACGATGAAAGCTAGCTTTGGCATGGAATACTCCTGGGTTCAAATGGGGAATAAACCGGAATCCTGTGGGTTTCAATGACCCAGGGATTCCAGATGTGAAAACTGAAGGAGGGAATAGGATTTTTCCCGGGGGTCGAGTTGAGCGAATTTTTGCAGGGCCTGATCAAAAAGTTCCGCTTTCTCTTGACCCTGTTCCCAGTTTTCCCAAGGAGAAGTGGATTGTCCCTGGTCGCCATGGGATCCCAGCGGCAGATCCTCCTTGGGAGCGGCGGTGATCATCAGGGGGATGTTGGCAGGGGGCGGCTGTCCCGGGTTCATGGGCAGTGTGAGGCTTGGGCGGTCCCAGGGGAACAGGGTCACGGCCACAATCAGTCCAAGGGCTCCGGTGTAAGCCTGCCAAAGGCGAGTCCTTTTGGTGGCAGTATTTATGCCGGCACGGAAGGCTGCCTGGTAAAGCAGGGCCTGCTGACCGGCTTGGTCAAGCCGGGGGTTCTGGCCGAGCAACTCGGCTTCAAGCGCTGCGAGGTCGGGATCGTTGAGGGTAAAAGGTTTCATGGTGAGCGCTCCGTGGGCGAAACCAGGATTTCGCGGAGTTGCTTGAGTGCCGTTTCATAGCGCCGGAAGGCGGTGGTGGCGGAAACCCCGAGGAGTTTGCCAATTTCCTCAAATCCCAGGCCACCCCAGATGCGGGCGACCAGCGTCTCCTTGAGAGGCTTCTCGAGGGCTTCCACGGCTGCCAGGGTTTCGGAATGTTCGAGAGCCTCGCCAGGGTCCCGTAGGAATGCCTCGGGAATTGCCTTGGCAATTTCGCGCCGGACCCGACGCTGATCTGTACGGTTGGCTTTTTCCGCTAGGTTTTTGCACACAGTGAAGAGCCAGGCGACCGGCTGATCCGGAATTGGGTCGGCCACCGCCAAACGGCAAAAAGCCTCCTGCACCACATCTTCCCAATGGGGGGTTCGCGGGCGTGTCCAGAGCTGCAGGATAGCTGCATGGCTCTCGATCAACAGCGCCAGCGCTTGCGCGGCCATTGGCATGGAAAAATATGCCTCACGGGGTGCCCTTCACCAATTAGACCCCGCGACCTTGATTTTTTTCCATTGGATTTGAAAAACCAAGGTCCTATCGCTGAAACGCCCAAGGTATCCGATTCGGCAGGATCCAGCGGATCACTCGGAGGACCCGGAAGGGCGTTTGGGCCATTTCGCTAACAGATCCAGATATGCGTATCCAACAGGATCATTTGAGCGCCTGCCAATCTTTTCCACGACCGGGTCCGTTGGTCGATCATAGTGGAGGACTGTCCCTTCCAGAGAAGGGATTCGGGCCGATGGCTCGGTGGTGGGCAGCATAATGACCTC
Source organism: Planctomycetaceae bacterium UBA6894 (assembly GCA_002451275.1). Taxonomy (GTDB): domain Bacteria; phylum Planctomycetota; class Planctomycetia; order Gemmatales; family Gemmataceae; genus UBA6894. The sequence goes on from DKBS01000151.1 coordinate 20,649, forward strand.
GACCTTTTGACCGGTTTTAAAGGGAAGGTGGTCGATGGAGAGTTTTCCGTCCGGGTCGATCACCATCTCGGTCCTGAAGGCCTGAACCATCGGGTTTCCTTCAA
>DKBS01000101.1:0-270 GCA_002451275.1 Planctomycetaceae bacterium UBA6894
TCCGACTCGGGCACTAAAATAATCCAGCCCGGTAGCCGCCCCCGCCTTCCGCGGGGCCGGTTCTTTTCACCCGAGTTTTTTCAGGGAGCTTTCCATGTCTGAACCTGTCACCATCCGTTGCCGTGAAAATGGTCCGCTGGTCGTTCCCGGTACCGTTAAAGTGGTCGATCAACTGGGCAACGCGTTCCCCATTCCCGCGGGCAAGGAAGTGGTGGCGCTGTGCCGCTGCGGCCTGTCGAAAAACAAGCCGTTCTGCGATGGCGCCCACAA
>DKBS01000101.1:479-21333 GCA_002451275.1 Planctomycetaceae bacterium UBA6894
GGTGCGCCTGCGGCCTGAGCAAAAATCAGCCGTTCTGCGATGGCGCCCACAAGGGGGTGTTCCAGGGGTGTGACCTGGCCCCGGCCCCGCAAGCCTGAGTCCGGAGGCATTCGCCGTGCTGATGCTGCTGTGGGTCGCTTGGGGGCAAGCCGCCCCAGCAGAACCTCTGGAGGCCATGGCCGAGTTGGCTGCCGTATCGAAAGCCTACGATACGGCGATCAGCCGGCGCGACATGGCGGCCTTGGAGAAGATTCTGGCGCCCGGGGCGGTGTTCACCACTGCCACCGGGCGCGTGATGGAGCGGGCAGCCGTGCTGGAGATGCTGGCCCAGCTCGACACCCATTATGAGACCTTGGAATCAGGCGATATCCGCCGGCGCATCAACGGCAATGTGGCGGTGGAAACCGGCCGGGTGCGCGTGCGGGGCAAACGCAAGGGACAGCCGGTGGACGAGACCCAGCGCTACACCGATGTGTGGCAGAAAACGGACGGCCGCTGGCGGCTGATCGCCGAACACACCAGTCTGGTGCCCCAGGAAACGAGATAGCTCGTCGACTGTTGATCAAACGCAAGGGGTCCGGCCTCAAGCATGAGGCCGGACCCCTTGGCTTTGGTGCAAGCCTTGCTGTTATGCCAGTCCCAGCACCTTGTCCATGCGGGCGGCGATATCCTTCAGTACCTTCTCGTCACCACCCCCAACCTCGGCGGTGGCCCAGCCGCTGTAACCGACCTCGTCGAGCGCTTTCAGCACCTCGGGCCAGTTCTCGTCACCTTCGCCGATACCGACCCACTTTTTCTCGTTGGAATAGCCCTTGAAGTCGAACTTCAGCATCCGCTTGCCCAGCTTGCGGATCCAGTCCGCCGGGGCCACGCCGTACTTGATCATGTTGCTGATGTCGAAATAGGCGCCCACCCACGGGCTGTCGAACTGGTCCACATACTTCACCAGTTGGTCGGGCTTGGTGATGAAGTTGTTCCACACCGTCTCGATGGCGATTTTCACACCGGCCTTCTCGGCGGCTGGGATGGCCTTTTTCACCTCGGCCGTGGAGCGTTCCCAGCATTGGTCGAAGGTGGCATCCTTGTTCACAACGCCCGGGACCAGCAGGGCCGTGGTGCCGCCGTAAGTCTTGCAGTCTTCGATGGCGGTGAGCAGGCCCTTCAGGCCACGGGCGCGCACGGCTTCATCGGGGCTGGAAAGGGTGTCCTTCCAGTGGATGGAATCGACCACCCCGTGGATCACCATGCCCGTGGCGTCGCGCGCCTTGACCACCTCGGCCCGGTCAATGTCTGCCGGGCTGTCGAGTTCCACGCCCGGAAAGCCGCAGGCCAGGGCGCGGCGGAAACGATCCTCCACGCTGCCGCCCCCGCCGATCATGCCGTATTTCACCGCTTTTTTCAGGGCGGGCTTGGCCGAAGCCGCCCGGCCCGCCATCAGTCCCGCCGTCGCCGCGACGCCGGTCAGGGTGAATTGCCGCCTGTTCATGTCGAATACTCCTTCACTGGGTTCAACCATCACGCCTAGTCTTCCCGCGGGCCCCGGTAGTCACGGGTGGTGTCGTCCCGCCGGCTGGTGCGCGGCTTGCCGAAACCGCCCTTGCCGCTGCCGCCGCCCCGGCCGTTCCGTCGCCGGAAGCCGATGCCCCGCGGGTGCCTGGTGTGGTGGCGGGGCTCGATGCCGTTGTTTTCGACGGGGGCCTCGGCCGGCTCCTCCTCCGCCTCTTCATCGGGAACATGGAGTTCCTCGGGTATGGGACGGAGTGACATCTGCTCATCCACCAGCAAAACGGTATACCCCCGGTTGAGGATCGCGTCAAAGCTTGGGAAGTTGGGACTCATCGCCTCGGCCAGCTCATCGGGCTGCCGGGTGACAAGGTAAAACCGGCCGCCCGGTTTCAGCATGCGCGCCGCCACGCCCACGAATTTGACCGCGATACTACCTCCGGCGAAATAGGGCGGGTTGGCCAGCACCACATCGAAAGAGTTTTCGCCCAGCGGCAGCAGGTCGTCGGCCTCGGCGGAGAGGTGCGTCTTGAAATGGGGCACTCCGCAATTGGACGCGTTGAGCGCGGCCAGGTCCAGGGCGCGCGCGTTGCTGTCCGCAAAGACGATTTCACCCGTGGGCCCCGTGGCCAGACCGGCAAAAACGCCCAGTGTACCATGGCCGCACCCCAGGTCGAGCACACGGTTACCCGGCTCGATGCGGGCGATCTCGGCCAGGGCCCGCGAGCCGTCGTCCATTTTGCCGTAAGAGAAGACGCCCGGCCGGCTGATGAAGTTCTGGGATGGGTGTTCTCCCACCCGCGCATGGAAGTTCAGCTCGTGGCGACGGCGCGGGCGGTTGTCGCCGTCCTGCCGCACGGCCCACAGCACCAGGTCCTTGCCGCGCACATGGGCATGGGTTTTCCCGAAAAACCGTTTCAGCAGGTCGGGATGCAGGCTGTCGTCCGTGGTGGGGCACCACACCACGATGCGCCCGCCCGGAGAGATGGAGTGGAACGCCTGGTCGATCATGTCGATCTTCAGCTCCCGCTCGCCGCGCATCTGCGCCATGACGAGGAGAGTAGCCTGGCCGTGCTGGTGGTCCCAGAAGTCTTTCACCACCTCCACGCGCGCCGTCAGGCCGCGTTCCTTCAATTCGGCCTGCACCGCGCGGGCCTGGTGCAGGTCCAGTTGCAGGCACAGGGCATCTGGCAGTTTCAGTTGTTCCAGCAGGTTGCCGATTTCGGCGGGCGATCCCATCAGGATCACCAGGGGCCCGCGGATGGCAGCCTTCAGATCCCCGGGGACCTGGCGGCGCGAGAGGGGGATGGGGTGTTTCATAGGATCAGGATATCTCCCAGGCAATGTCGGCCCGATAAATGCCACCTGGCGGAGTTTCAATCAGTCCGTCCTCCGGGGACGAATGCACCTGGGGCCGCAGATTGATCGCATCCGTCACACAGGTGTACGGTTCGATGCAAACGCTTGTGCGGTCACCGGGGGTGAATACCACGACATGGCGGAAAGCCGATGTCCCCAGGATTCGCAAGGTGGGGCCATCCGCGTATCTCAGGGCGCCCAGTTCCACCATGGTTTCGCCCTCTGCCGGCGAAAGGGGCAGGCCTGTCAGGACATCATCGAGTTGGAGGCCCGTCAGGGGGCGCCATTGGGTGAGATTCTTGTCGGGGGGAAGTTGAATCACCTTCCCGGTGGGCAGGCATTGCTCCAACTCCCAAGCGCTTGGAGCGGGCACCCGGATCTCCAGGGATTTGTCGCCGAATTCCGGATGCCACTTGGAGCGGAAATAAGGATGGTAACCCAGACCCCACGGCAGGGTGATCGGGTCCGGGTTGAGGACCTCGGCCTCAAAACTGAGGCGGCCCCTGCGCAATCTGCATGTCAGACGCAGGATATGGTCGGCGGGCCACAGCTCACTGGTGGCAGGGTTGTCGACGAAACCGTGATATTCCCCGGTGACCCAAGCTTCTCCATTGGAAACCCCTTCGGCTACCACGCGCCAGGGAGTCCGGCAGGCAAAGCCGTGGATGGCGTTGGGGCCATGGTTGGGCGGCAGTGAAAAGGAATGTCCCGCCCAATGGAACTTGCCGTCCCGGATGCGGTTGGGAAAAGGAAAAAGGACAGGATTGCCCGAGTGGGTGGGGGATTGTTTGGTCAGCAAGGCCGGATCCTGGTGGATCAGGTCAAGTTGCTTGGATTGCCAGTCGGTGGTCCAGCGGATGCAATTGAACCCCAGGGCGGGCCAGATGACCGCCTCGCCGCCAAAGGCGTCCGAAAGAATCACCACTTCGGGGTCCAGGGTTCCGGGAGCTGTGGGCAATTGCTGGCGGCGAATAACGCAGGTCATGGAGTGCTTTCTGAAAATCCCTGGTTCCCGAGGAGCTGTCGGTAAAAGTTGACCCACCCATGGCCAGGGTGCAGTTTCTGTAGTTTACGGCAAGGCAGATGACCTGAAACCTCGGGTGCCCGAAACTGATTCGTGATGATTTTTGACTGCCCTAGTGCCGATTCAGCAAAAATCTTGTTATTATAACAAGGTAAAACATTTTGTCTGGGGAAACCAAGGATGAAACTGGCAATCAACCGGCGCGTCATGTTGGGTTTTGCCGCAGCGGGGATCTGTATGCCCGGTTGCTCCAGCATGGAAGATCCCTGGAAGGGTGTGGGCGGAAGCCCGAAGGTGCTGGTGACATTCCCGCCCCTGTACAGCATGGTGAAGCAGGTGGGTGGCGATGGCGTTGCGGTGCTGTGCCTGTGCACCACCACGGGGCCACACCACTACTCCTACAACGCCCGCGATGCCATTCTGCTGCGCAACGCCGATCTGTTCTTCAGCGTGGGGCTGGGTTTGGATGACCATTTTGTGGACAAGATGCTGGCCGCCGATTCCGGGAAAACGGTGCGCCATGCCGCGCTGGGCAAGCTGCTGGTACCCCAGAACCTGTGCCTGGCCAGCCCCGAGGAGGAACATGACCATTCCGGGCACGATCATGACCATCATCACCATGGCGAGCATGATCCGCATGTTTGGCTGGGCACCAGACAGTGCAAGGCGATGGCTGTGGACATCGCGCGCTACCTGGGTGAGCAGGATCCGGCCAACCGGGACAGGTACCATGCCAACGCCAAGGCTTTTGGCGAGCGCATGGACGCGCTGAAGAAGCAGGGCCGTGACCAGTTGGCCGCCAAAAAAGAGAACCGTCTGATCAGTTTCCACCCGTCGCTGGCTTACCTTGCGGACACCTTCGCGCTGCAAATCGCCGACACCATCCAGATCAATCCCGGGGCCGAGCCGGATGGCAAACGCCTGGCGAAACTGATAGCCAAGTGCGTGGAGGAAAAGATCCGCGTGCTGGCGGTGGAGCCGCAGTATCCCACCACAACGGCGAGTAAGTTGATATTGGAGGAGCTGAAACGCAAGGGGATCGACGCGAAGATGGTGGAGATCGACCCGCTGGAAACGGCGGAACCTTCCGAGCTTGCCGCAGGATGGTTTGAGAAAAAGATGCAGGAAAACCTCAAGGCTCTGGTGGAGACTCTTCCGTGACCTCGGCGGTGGTGGAAAGGATGCTGGTTCGTCTGCGCGAAATCCGGGTCACCCTATCCGGGCACAGGATCCTGCGTGGCCTGTCGGCCGATATTCCCGCGGGAAAAGTGACCGCCGTCATGGGCACCAACGGCGCCGGCAAAAGCACGCTGCTCAAGGTGCTGTTGCGCGAGGTTCCCTTTTCCGGGGAACTGGCCTTCACATGCGGCCATGACCATTCCCATCCCACGCCCAGCCAGATTGGCTATGTGCCGCAGCGGTTGAAGGTGGAGGCGAACCTGCCGTTGACTGTTCGTGACCTTTTTGGCCTGGCACTGTCGCAAAAACCGTGGTTCTGGCCGGGCGCCGGCCTGCCCGATGCCACCGTGGCCGAATTGCTTGCCTACGTGCGGCTGGGGGCGGAGGCGCTCGACAAGCAGGTGGAGCGGTTGTCCGGCGGCGAGCTGCAGCGGGTGCTGCTGGCCCTGGCGCTGGAACCGAAACCGGAATTGCTGATGCTGGACGAACCGGCCAGCGGCATCGATTTTGTGGACAAGGCGCTTTACCACGAGCGTATCGCCGAAATCAACCAGGAGCGAGGCACCACCGTGGTTCTGGTGTCGCACGACCTCGACCTGATCCGCCAATACGCCCACCACGTCATTTGGGTGGAAAACGGCATGGCTGCCGCGGAGGGGTCGCCTGAAGAAGTGCTCAGCCCCGAGCGGGTGGCTCGGGGCCGGGTGTCCTGACGCGGTCTAGGAAGCGTTCCCTATCCCAAAATCCGGTTCCAGCGAGCCCGCTGCCAGGCGACTTTTTCCGCCGGGGTCATCCTTGAGAAATCGGGCAAGGCATTGCCGTTGATCGCCGGGCGGTCGGGCGTTGCCGAGGGGGCCTTTGCCGGGGCGTTTGGGATGATTGTTTTCTGGGCCGGGGCGGGGGCCGCTGTCGCCGCGGGTTTTGCCGGGGCGGGAGACAGCGAGGTGGTCTTGGTGCCGCCGTAGCTCATCACACCGGTCTGCAGGACCATGTCGTCAGCCAGGGTGCGGTTGGGAGTGATGCCCAGCGCCTGCAACACGCCGTGGTAGGCCTTCACGGCTTCTTCCGGCTCGATCTCGCCATCGGCGATCAGGCGCAGGAAGTGGATGAAGGCGAGCTGGTTTTCCGCCTGGTTGATCTTGCGGCCGAACAATGCCACGCGGCCGCCGTATTTCTTGGCTTCAGCCAGCAGCTTGAAGGCGTCGTAGGTGGTGCCTGCCGAACCGCCCAGGATGCCCACCACCAGGTGCGGGTCATACGCCACCAACTCTTCCATGGCGCGCGGGCCGTGGTAGACAATCTTCAAAAAGTCAGGCCGGCCGGACCGGGTCACCCCGCCCAGTGTGCGGACTATAGCATCGTTGATGAAGCCGCCCAGGTGCTCGGGGGCCACCATGCCCTCGACATTCGGGTCGAACACTTCCAGGAAATGGCGGAAGCCCTTTTCCTCGGCCTCCAGCCGGAAGGCGTTGTAGGCCAGCAGGGCCTCGCGATCACGGACCGAATCGTTGGTGTAGGTGATGCTGTAGAGTCCCAGGTTGGCGCCGAGGTGGCGCTCGCTGGGGGGGCAATGCAGCTTGCCGCACTGGATGTGGTCGATCGTGGCGGTGCGGAAGGGCAGGGAAGGCTGCCCGGGCGACTTCCCGCCGCGGTAGACATGGATGTCGGTGGTGTCATTGGCCCGGCAGGCGGGGGTGACCGCGCTGCTGTCGAAGATCCGCTTCCGGATGGTGAGTTCCTCGGAGGTGCTGGCCGACATCAGCATGATGTCCACCAGACCCTGCTCGACAATCTCCTCGATGATGCGGCGGTATTCGGCCAGGGTACGGAAGCGCGGCGAGCCATCCGGCCACTTCTCGGTGGTGCGCCCGGTGGCGCCGATAGCCAGCGCCATGTCGGCATCCTTGGCGTCGGCCAGGATGAAATCCTTGCAACCGTGCGGGTCGGCATGGATGTGCTTCAGTTTCTCGTCCAGCGTCTTGGTACTGCTCATGGTGCCTGCCGCGCCCCGCTGATTGGTCGGTTGGTTCGAATCACTCTTCGTCGTCCTGGAAGTAGTCGCTGCCCAGCTTTTGGGCGTGGCGCCGCTCCACAAAAAATTTGGCGGCGGCCTCGGCGCTTTTGAACGACTTTTCCCTCAATTCGGTCTCGCCACCCTGTTCCACCTCGTATTCCACATGGAACTGGTTTTCCGCCAGCCGGCAGATGGTCAGGCCACCCTGCAGCCTGACCTCGAAATCAGCCGAAAGATTCACGACCCGGGCGATTGCTTCCACTTCATCCATGGCACATCCTCCTTGATGTTTCCGGGAATTAAACCTGGGGAGTTCAACGAGACTGCCAGGCGGCGCGAGGGATCGCCCGCTGGCCCAGGGGGCTTGACGGGGCGGGTGCCGCCGGGGCGCCGGCAGGCGCTGCTGCCGGTGCCTGGCCACCACCCGATGCCAGTCGCGATTTCACCGCGTCGAGCGTTTCGCGCAGCACCCGGGCCGAGTTGTGCAGGGCCACCTGCTCGCGCGGCGCCAAGGCGATTTCGATCTGGGACAGGACGCCCGCCGCGCCCACCACGGTGGGCACACTCAGGCAGACATCGCGCAAGCCGAAGTGGCCCTGTTGCAATGTGCTGACGGGCAGCACCTTGCGGCTGTCGAGCAGGATCGATTCCACCACCTCGCGGATGGACACGCCCACGGCGAAGCCCGAACCACCCTTCAGCTTGATCATGGTGGCGCCGGCTGTCTTCGTTTCCTCGAAGACTTCCTTCTCCAATTGGGCGCTGTAGCCGGGCCATTTTTCCAGGGGCATGCCGGCGACCGTGGCGCTCGACCAGATCGGCACCATGGTGTCGCCATGCTCACCCAGCAGCAAAGCCTTCACCTGGGTGGCGGGAACCTTCAGTCGGCGGGCCAGGTGACTGTTCAGTCGTGCGGTGTCGAGCTGGGTGCCCAGGCCGATCACGCGGCGCCAGTCGAGCCCGGAGCGCTCCACGGCCAGATGCGTGAGGATATCCACAGGGTTGCTCACCACCACCAGCGTGGCGCCCGGTTTCCACCCCGCCTGACGGATCTTGCCGAGAAGGTCGAGGAACAGGTCGGTGTTGCGGTTGATCAGGTCGAGGCGCGACTCGTCGGGCTTGCGGCGCAGGCCCGCGGTCACGACCACCACATCGCTTGTGGGAATATGCTCGGCGATGGGACCGGCCACCACCCTCTGGTCGGCAACCAGGCTGGTGCCCTGCAAAATGTCCAAAGCCACGCCTTGGGCTACCTGCTCGTTGGCATCCACAATCGCGATGTCCGTGGCAACCTTGCCCAGATGCAGGGCAAAAGCTGTCATGCTGCCCACCAGACCACCACCACCGACAACGCTCACCTTCATGATTGAATCCTTGTGTGTGCAGGCTTCTGAAACTCTTGTGGATCCGCGTCAGTTTCCTTCCGGGACCCCGCTATCGTTGGCGTCATCGGGGGCGTGGGGGCCTTTCTGGCCCAGGCTTTCGCGCTTCTTCAGCATCTGCATGCGGAAGATGCTCACCCGGGTCAGCACCGTGGCCACCAGCAAAACCCAGCCGAAGCCGATCACCATCTTGATGGGCCCGGAGTAGTAGTCCCACTGGCCCCTGGAGACTCCCATGAACAGAAGGACCACCGAGGCGATCACAATGGCTAATGTGAGCATCGCCAAGACGATGGTCGCGAAAAAACCAGCCTTGTCTTTGCGGTAGTTGAACATGGGGCCCCTGCTTCGAAATCCCGGGAGGGCGTTGGCTGTCGCTTAAACAGGACATCCTTGTCCAAAAATGGCCTGCTACCCTTATTTATCGGAAGGCCAACACCCTGTCGTTCATCCCCGCGCCCCGAAAGTCGGGGCTGCATCCGTTCTTTCAGGCCGATTGCAGGTTGCGCATGACCTGGTCGGTGATGGCGCGCACCAGCGTCTCAAAGGCCGGGTCTTCCATTTGCCCCAAGTTGCCATGGCCCACCACATCATCGGGGCCGATTCCGGTGACCGTGTCGTTGCGGAAGGCGTATTGGCGCGGCTGGAAGGTGGAGAACTTCTCGTCAAAGCTCGATTCGCCGCACATCGGCGATTCGGGGTAGCGGAAGCGCACATCGTCGTAGCCCAGACGCTTCTTCAGGGCCAACAACTCGCGGGTCTGCTGCTCGCTGAAGTAGTTCACCCGTCCCAGTTGCCGGGACAGGATCAGGATGCGGCAGTAGGAGTCGATGATCTCGGTGTTGAAGTAGGCGTTTTCGAGGTCCGGCCCGAAGGTGATGGTGCCGTGGTTAGCCAGCAGGATGGTGTTGCAGTCCTTGGCGTAGGGGGCCACCGTGTCGGCGAAGGCCTGGCCGCCGGGGGTCTCGTACACGGCGATGGGCACCTCGCCCAGGAACACCTCGACCTCGGGCAGCACGCACTTGGGGATGGGCTCATGCGCCACGGCGAATGCGGTGGCGTGCGGGGGATGGCAGTGCACCACGGCGTTGATGTCCGGGCGCTGGTTGTAGATGGACAGGTGCAGCAGCACCTCGCTGGTGCGCTTGCGCTTGCCGGCGAGTTGGTTGCCCTTGATGTCCACCTTGCAGATGTCCTCGGGCTTCATGTAGCCCTTCGAAACCATGGTGGGGGTGCAGAGGAACTCGCGCTCGTTGAGGCGGATCGTGATGTTGCCGTCGTTCGCGGCGGCGAAACCCTTGGCGTATAGACGCCGGCCGATCTCACAGATCATTTCCTTCAGTTCGTATTCGCTCTTGTTGCCATGTCCAGCCATCGTTGCCACTCCTTGTCGGATTATCCGTTCCATCTGTCCCGAGAAATCAAAAACCGAAAACCGTTCGCTAACCGTCCAGACTGTCGATCAGAATCCCCGCGTAGGCGTCCACCGGCACCTTGGCGGGCATGTAGGGCATGGCGGCCTCGCCTCCCTCACTGAAGGCCACGACCTGCCCGGCGCCCCCTCCCACGCCATCGGCCACCACCAGGTCCTCGCCGCTGGGGACCAGGTTGCCGTGTTCCTTGTATTTCTCCACCGCCTTCAGGTCTGCCGGGCCCACCACCAGCCAACGCACGCCCACCAGTTCAGGCACCACTTTGCTCAGGGTCACCGTGCCCATCACCGTTCCGACGCGCATGTTCCACCCCTCCCTAGGCTGTCATCAGGCCGATGAGGTGCCTGGCCTCGAACAGGGTTCGCCCCGGCATCTCCACCGCCAGCAGGCGCGGCCCGAACGCCGACAGCGCCCGTGTCGCCTGCGCGACCGAATGCACCGAGGCCGCCGGAATCGACCAGCGCAGCATGCCGATGCTGGCCACAAGCTCCGGATTGGGGCCGAAGTGCACCATGCGTCGGGCCGGGTCGGCAGACAGCCAGTCAGCCCAGCCGACGGCACCCTGCTCCCAGGGCTTGGTCTCCGGGCCAGCGAGAGCTTTGCCGCCCCGGGCGGCTTCCACCGCGGCCCGCTCCACCACCTCGTAAGTCACCTCGGTCGCCACCAGGGTGGTTCCCGCGCGAACCACCGGGCCGGCCACCGATTGGCTGGAATCCGCGGCTCCGGCCATTGCCTGAGGCTTCTCCGTGCCCTCGCGCACGAGCTGGATGCCGGCATCGGCCAGCATCTCGCGCACCAGGGGCGAGATCAGCGCGCCTTGCGGCACCACCACCTGGGTGATGCCCGTCAGCCGCCTGGGCAGGTGCCCGGCCGCCAACAGCCTCCCACGGTGATGAAAGCGCCCCGCGTTCACTCGTCCAGCACTCCAATCGTCAACCATCGCACCGGCGAGTTTTTGGCTCCCACCAGCTCGCGGGCCCCCTTGCCGTCGCTGGAGATCAGCACCCGCATGCCGGGCCCGGCCCCCAGGTTGTCCACTGTCAGCACCGGCTCGCCATCGGGCTGGCCTTTGGCGTCGAGCGCCTGCACCAGCAGGAGCTTCACACCCTGGAAGCTCTTGTGCTTCACCGTGGAGATCGCCCGGCCCACCACCTTGCCGATCTGCATGGTCGGTATCCTCCCCGGCCGGTTGTGTTTCCCTAGACCACCCGCATCGAGCCCACCGTGCTCGACCGCCGCTTGCGGCAGAAGGTGAGCGGGGTGGTGACGCCTTCCCCGGTGGGGGTGGCGATGCTGAAGCTGGCGTAGCCCTCGCCGCCGGCGCCCAAGCCGGCCACGCTGGGGCCGTTCTGCACGAACAGGGTGGTGTTCATGCGGCGCCCCATGCGGGTGATGGTTTCCAGGTTGCGGGAGTGGATGACGGCGGTGTGGCCGTAACCGTGCTCGTGCTCGAAGGCCATGTCGATGGCGTGGTTGACGCAGCGCGCGCGCACGAACGGCACGAACGGCATCATCTGCTCGTGTGACACGAACGGGTTCGACTCGTCGGTCTCGGCATAAATCAGCGCGGTGCTGGCGGGAATCTCCAGCCCGGCATGGCGGGCCAGGACGGCGGCATCCTGGCCGATGAGGTCCTTGTTCACCATCAACTTGCCGTTCTCGCCGGTCTTGAACGCCACCGCGGTCAGCCGGTCCACCTGGGACTTGTCCAGACGCACCGCGCCGTGTTTTGTCATCCAGTCAATCAGCTCGTCGAAGATATCCTGGGTGGCGAAAACCTCCTTCTCGCCGATGCACAGCAGGTTGTTGTCGTACGAGGCGCCGGCGATGATCGCGGCGGCGGCGTTGGACAAGTCGGCGGTGGAGTCCACCACCACCGGCGGGTTGCCCGGGCCGGCCACCACGGCGCGCTTGGGACTGCGCAGGGCCGCGCGGGCCAAAGCTGGGCCGCCGGTGACGCAGATCAGCTTCACATCCCGGTGGTCGAAGATCGCCTGGGCGCTCTCGATGGTGGGGTTCTCGATGATCGTCAACAGGTCGGGGATGCCGATCGCCTGCTGGAAGGCCCGGTTCAGCAACCGCACGCCCTTGGCGGCGATGCGGGCACCCGAGGGATGGGCGTTGAAGACCACGGTGTTGCCGCCGGCCAGCATGTTGATGGCGTTGCAGGCGAGCGTGGGGAAGGAGTGGGTGACGGGGGTGATGGCACCGATCACGCCGAAGGCCCCGTATTCTTCCAGGGCGATGCCGTATTGGCCGCTGTAGGCGTCGGTCTTCAGCCATTCGACGCCGGGAATGCGGTCGGCCACGAGGCGGAGCTTGTCGATCTTGTGCTCCAGCTTGCCGATCCTGGTTTCCTCAAACTCCTCGCGGCCCAGCGTTTCGGCCTGCTCGCGGCAGATCTTGCGGATGCAGTCAATCACCTGCTTACGCTCGGGGATGCCCACCTTGGAAAAGGCGGCCAAGGCGCGTGAGGCGCCAGCGATGGCCTCGTCGGCGGTGGCGTAGACCCCGTCGCCCGTACCACCGGACTTCGCGGCGGAGGGAGCCGAGGGGGACAGGGCCGCCTTCACGGCGGCCTGGATGGAACCGTTGCCGGCGGGCAGCTTGCCCGACTGGATCTGGCGGAGAACCTGCTCCACCACACCGCGGACAATCTGGTCGGAGGGGATGGACTTGAGGGCGGACATCAGTTCTTTTCCTTTGTTAGCTAGGAAGCTGCCAAACTATGGACCATGGAACGGGTAAAGGCACCCTTGTCTATGCCCTTTTCCCGTGTTTCCCAAATTCACAATGTGCGTTTGTGCCGGTTATGCCGACTCCTTGCTGGCGTCAAACACGGTCTTGTCGGCAACCTGCACCGTGTCCACGATGCCGATGATGGCGGTGTCGATCGGGAGTTTCTCGGTGGCTGGCATCAGCCGGGCGCTGGACCCCTGCACGATCAGCACCATCTGGTTCAGGCCGGCACCCAGCGCGTCCACCGCCACAAAACTCCGGCCGGTGCCGGTCAGCTTGGTGCGGTCCTGCGGGTCTACCCGCAGGGGTTCCACCACCAGCAGCTTGTGCCCGGTCATTGATTGGGCCTTCTGGGTGGCGACAACGCTCCCGGTCACGCGCGCTAGAAACATGGTTCCAACCCTCGCCAAGCCTGCCTGTCACCAGCCGTCCGGATCAGCCGGACTGTTTTTTCAGGAGCACCTCGAGCTTTTCCAGGATTTCCCGATTGGCCGGGAAACGGTGCTCGTCGTCCTTCGAGAAGATCAGGTCGTCGTCGGCTTCCACATCGAAAATGCCGCCCGAGCCTGTCTTCAGTTCCACTTCCACCTGGGGGTAGGTGTTCCGCACGGCGCCCGCCAAACTGGCGGCGAAGTTGCGGTAGCCTCAGGAAGTGCAGTAGGTGATGCGCAGTTTCATGGCTCCCTCCCTCCTCGGATCCAACCTGAACCAAACCTTCGAACAAGAACTTACTTCGCCAGCACATCGCGCGACTGGCGCGCCACCACGATTTCCTCATTGGTGGGCAATATCCATACGTGGGCCCGGCTGCCCGGCTTGTGCAGGGCCTGCTCGCCCTTGGCCACCGCGTTGACGGCGGGATCGAGCTCGATACCCATCCAGCGCAGGCCGGCGATGACCTTCTCGCGCAGCAGCGAGGAGTTCTCGCCGATGCCGCCGGTGAAAAAGATGCCGTCCACGCCGCCCAGCAGGGCGATGTAGCCGCCGATGTACATCTGGATGGAGTTGAAGAAAACATCCAAGGCGGTCTGGGCCCTGGTGTCGCCCTCCTTGGCGGCCTTTTCGATGTCGCGCATGTCGCGCAGGCCGCACAGCCCTTCCAGGCCCGAGCGGTTTGCGAGTTGGTCCAGCACCTGCTCCAGGGATTTGCCGGTTTCCTTCAGCAGGACCGGCAGGGCAAAGACATCGAAATCGCCCACGCGATTGTTGTGGGGCAGGCCGCTTTGGGGACTAATGCCCAGCGTGCAGGCGACCGACTTGCCGGCGTCGATGGCGCACAGCGAGTTCGACCCGCCGAGGTGGCATGAGATGATTTTTGCCTTGGGATTGCCCAGCAGATGGGCCGCGCGGCCGGCGATGTAGCGGTGGCTGGCGCCGTGGAAGCCCCACTTGCGCACACCGTGTTTCTCGGCCCATTCCAGGGGGATAGCGTACAGGCTGTTGCCGGGGGGGATGGTCTGGTGGAAGCCGGTCTCAAAGGCGGCGACCAGCGGGATAGACGGGAATTCCTTGGCCAAAAGGCGCATGGCCGCCACATAGGGCGGGTTGTGCGCGGGAGCAACCTCGTTGTAGGCCTCCATGGCCTCCAGCACCTTCTGCGTGACCAGTTGCGCCCCGGTGACGCCCTTGGCGTGCACCGCCTTGAAGCCGATAGCACCCAGATCGGAAGCCTGTTTCAGGCACCCGTGCTTGGCGAGTTGTTCCAGGCAGGCGCGCACCGCGGCGGCGTGATCGGGGGCATGCAGGCTGCCCTCCTCCCGCTTGCCGGCGGCCTCCACAAACCAGGGAGTGCTGTCAGTACCGATGCGCTCGAAGCCGCCGCGGGCCAGGAGCGATTCGTCCGCCATGTCGAACAGGCGGTACTTGAAGCTGGTGCTGCCCAGGTTGGCGACTAACACTTTCATGGCGAAAACCTTGTCGATGCCGTGAAAAAGACGAATCCTTCGGTTGGTTGGGGCCGCGCTCCGCGGCCGGGCGGGTGTCCTTCCCGCCCGGCTGGCGGACCGGGTGATCCGTTCACCAGGCTCAGCGGGTGATGAAGCAATCCAAAACCGCCTGCTCGGGGCGGGGGATCACATGGGCGCTCACCAGCTCGCCATGCTCGCTGGCGGCCTTGCCACCCGCGTCCACGGCGGCGCGGACGCTTCCCACATCACCGCGCACGAAGGTGGCGATGAAGGCGTTGCCGATCTGCACCTGGCCGGCGTAGGCCACATTCGCGGCCTTGCACATGGCGTCGGTCGCGGCGATGGCGGAAATCATGCCCTTGGTCTCGACAATGCCCAGGGCTTCTGACTTGTTCACTGACATCGGTTCACTCCTAACTACTGGTTGTTTGGCCATGGCGGTGCGACCTTACTTGCCCGAATTGGGCAGCGCGGCCTTGAGGTCGCCGTGGGGGCGAGGGATCACCTGGATCCCGACCACTTCGCCGACCCGCGAGGCGGCGGCGGCACCGGCGTCAACCGCGGCCTTCACCGCGGCCACATCGCCCGACACCATGGCGGTGACAAGGCCGCTGCCGATCTTGGTCCAGCCGATCAGGCTGACATTGGCAGACTTCAACATCGCATCGCTGGCTTCGACCAGCGCCGTCAATCCCCGGGTCTCGATCATTCCCAGGGCTTCCAAGCTTGCTGACATCACTCACCTCCGTTTGCCCGGACCGCCCGGAAACACTCCGCCGATCCAAAACTGAAACACCCGATCCATCCGGCGCGTCCTGCCCCGGAAACCAAAGCGCGACCGGCCCTAGCGGAACAGCTCCACGCGTTTCGCCTTGGCCAGATTCACCGCGTTACCCTCGTCGGTGTCGATGTGAACCTCGAGCTTCGCGCCCTGGCTCACCCGCACCAAAACCTCCTCCATCACCGCCGGGCAGTCGCTGACCACCCGCAGCTTCATGAAGTCCCCGTCCTTGACCCCGTAAAAGTCGGCCTCTTTCTGGCACATGTGCACATGGCGCTGGTGGCGGATCACGCCCCGGTCCAGCTTCACCATGCCCTTGGGGCCGATCAGGTAGGCGCCCGGCGAATCGCGGTGGTCGCCGCTCTTGCGCACCGGTATGTCCAGCCCCATCTGCACCGCGTCGGTGAAGGCCAGCTCCACCTGACTGTGGTCGCGGCAGGGCCCGAGGATGCGCAGGTTGTTGATGACCCGCTGCCGCGGCCCGACAAAGGTGACCGTCTCCTCGGCGGCGAAGAAGCCGTCCTGGTACAGCCACTTGAAGGGGGTGAGCTTGTGGCCGGCGCCATATAGGCGCTCCAGATCCTCCTGGGTGACATGGGCATGGCGGGCCGACACGTTCACCACCAGCTTGGGTTCCGCCGGCTCCACCCGGGAGGCTGATCCCGCGCAGGGCGCGCAACCGGGGCGCAGCACATTCTTCAGGGCCTCTCGCACCAGCAGCTCGATCTGGTTCCGTTCCATCGTCCTCTCCAAAACCTTTTGCGAATCCAGAAAGTGTCTCAAGTCGTGTAGCCGCAGGCGCGTTTGGCCACATGCAGGCGGATGCCGGCCTTCTCCAGCCAGTCGCGCGTTTCGGCCGTCACATGGTCGTCCACCACCAGGTCATCGATGTCGTCGAGCGCGCACAGCCAGGTCAGCGCCCGTCGGCCCAGCTTGGTGTGGTCGGCCACCACGATCACCCGTTCGGCGCGGCGCATCATGGCCCGTTCGGTCTCCACCAGCAGCAGGTTGCTGTTGAACAGCCCCTCTTGGGTGATGCCACCCACGGACAGGATGGCAACATGCGCGTGCAGGTCTTCCAGCATCCGCATGGTGCTGCTGCCCAGCGCGACGCCGGTGCGGGGGTAGACATATCCGCCCAGGACCACCAGGTCGCTGCCCGGATTGGCGGCGAACATCTGGGCGATGGGCAGGCTGTTGGTCACCACCTGTACCCGCTTGCCGGTGCCCAGAATCTCGCGGGCCACTTCCAGGGTGGTGGTGCCGCCGTCGAGCAGCACGGTGTCCCCGTTTTGGATCAGGCTGGAGGCCAGTTCACCGATCCAGCGCTTCTCTTCCAGCTGCCGGCCGGTGCGCTCTTCCAGGGGAGGCAGGGGAGCGCCGTCCTGGTTCCACACCGCGCCCCCGTGGGTCCGGCGCAGGTACCCCATCTGGTGCAGGTGTTCGAGGTCCCGCCGGATGGTTGATTCCGAAACATCGATTTTGCGCGCCAAGTCTTGCAGCGATGCAAAACCGTGCGTGCTGATCAGGTCCCTGAGTTTTTGCCGTCGTTCCTCGACCAGCATGGAACTCTCCTGGAACCCCGGTGGAGCGCACTGTTTTGGCGCGGTGGCGCCTTGCGTTCCAACCTGGCGGAAGTGAACGGGTCTGGCTGATACATGCCAGAATCTACCACAACCTACTGAGAGCTTATGGCTGAATAGTTGGCCCGTCAATCCTATAATGCCTGAATTATCTCATTGGTGATTGCGGAAAAGGTTTCCAAATCTGCCAAAAGCTTGCAGGTGGGTGGTCAATCCGCCGCAAACCGCCCATCCAGTACAAGTGAACCAGCTGAATCAATTGGCAGGTTGGAATCTGGCGCGGGAAGGGTTGAAAGATCCCCCCTCTTTCACCCTTTGGGAGCCCCACCCGGCCCGCTATGATGATTTGAAGTGAAATCCGGGCGGATTAGGCTCATCAGCGGGAACACGGGCCGTGTGTCGCCGATCCGGATTCAAGCGACTTGCAACCCTCAATGGGTGATGAGTCAGGGAAAAGCCCAAACGCCCACGGTTCCCGAAGGATTGTCAAAGCCATGGCTCAGCATGTTGATTCCAACGATCCGGCAAGCACCCCCCAGTGTGGCGCGGACATTTTCGTGCAATGCCTGATCAACCACGGGGTGGACCACATGTTCGCCTACCCCGGCGGCGCCAGCATGCCCCTGCATCAATCCCTGACCAAATATGAAGACCGGATCCGCACGATCCTGCCCCGCAATGAACAGGGCGGTGGCTTCGCAGCTCAGGGATATGCCCGCACCACCGGCAAGGTGGGGCTGTGCATGTCCACCAGCGGTCCCGGCGCCACCAACTTTGTCACCTGCCTGGCTGACGCCAAGATGGACTCGATCCCCATCATCGCCGTCACCGGTCAGGTGAGCACCCCGGTCATTGGCACCGACGCGTTCCAGGAAACACCCATCGTCGAGGTTTGCCGCCCCATCACCAAGCATCATTATCTCGTCACCAAAACCGAGGACATTCCCCGGGTGGTGAAGGAGGCGTTTCACCTGGCGGTGACCGGCCGCCCCGGCCCGATCATCATCGACCTGCCCAAGGATGTGCAGACCCGGATGATCGTGCCCGACTACGATCCGCCGATGAACCTGCCCGGTTACAAGCCCGAGCGCCGCGCCACCCGCAAGGAACTGGAGCAGGTTCTGGAGCTGATGAAGAGTTCATCCCGCCCCATCATCTACGCGGGCGGTGGCGTGGTGCAGTCTGGCGCATCCGACAGCCTGCGCGCCTTCGCGGAGAAGGCCGGCATTCCGGTTGCCATGACCTTGTTGGGTCTGGGAGGTTTCCCGCACGACCACTACCTCAGCCTCAACATGCTGGGCATGCACGGCACCATTTACTCCAACTACGCCATCAACGAGGCCGACCTGCTCCTGGCTTTCGGCGTGCGCTTTGATGACCGTGTCACCGGCAAGCTCAGCGAGTTCGCCAAGCACGGCAAGATCGTGCATATCGACATCGATCCCTCCGAGCTGAACAAGAACAAGAAGGCGGTCCTGCCGATCCATGGGGATGTGGCCCAGGCGCTGCAGGACCTGGTGCGGATGATGGATGCCCGCCCGCAGGGTGCCTCCGCCCTGACCCATGATCTGCGCCCCTGGATGCGGCAGATCGACACCTGGCGTGAAAACGAGCCGATGCGTTATGCGGACCGAGATGACGCCATTCTGCCGCAGCACGCCATCAAACGCATGTACGAAATCCTGCGCGACCGCGGCCGCCTGGACGACACCATCGTCAGCACGGGGGTCGGCCAGCACCAGATGTTCGCCGCTCAATATTTCGGCTTCAACAAGCCCCGCACCTGGGTCACCTCGGGCGGTTTGGGAACCATGGGATTCGGTCTTCCCGCCGCCATGGGCGCGCAGGCGGCCCACCCCCTGAAGACCTGCATCGACATCGATGGCGACGGCAGCTTCCTGATGAACATCCAAGAACTGGCCTGCTGCTTTGTCGAAAAGCTTCCTGTCAAGGTGTTGCTGCTCAATAACCAGCACCTGGGCATGGTGGTGCAGTGGGAGGACCGCTTCTTCAAGGGCAACCGCGCCCACACCTACCTGGGAGCCGGTCCGGACCGCGGCCCCTATCCTGATTTTGTCACAATTGCCAAGGGTTTCTCGTGCAATGCCCGTCGCGTCAGCGAGAAGGGCGATCTGGATGAGGCACTCATCGAGATGATCGAGAGCAAGGGGCCCTATGTGCTGGATGTGATGACCCCGCATCAGGAGCATGTGCTTCCCATGATCCCCAGCGGCATGACTGTGCGGGACATGATCAAGTCCTGATCCGTAATCTTTCCGGCCGACCGAAGGCCTAGAATACACCGCGTGGAATGGTCCACGCGGTGTTTTTTCTTGGAAGGGGCGAGGCCATGCGTTCCCCACGCCAGGGCGGTTTCACCCTCATCGAGTTGCTGGTGGTCATCGCCATCATCGCGGTGCTGGTCGGCCTGCTGGTTCCCGCCGTGCAGAAAGTGCGCGCGGCCGCCCAACGAATGGGCTGCGCCAACCACCTGAAAAACTGGGGCCTGGCTTTTCACAACCATTTGTCCGCCACCGAGCGGTTTCCCGCCATCTGGTCGCTCAACCCAGGCATGCACAACTGGTCGGTGCCGCTGTTGCCGCATGTCGAGCAGGAAAACCTGTTCAAGCAGATCAATCCGGTCCAGGATTGGGATGGTGCCGCCAACCTGGCCGCGGCCGCCGCGCGCATTCCCCTGTTCATTTGCCCCGCCACGCCTTCCAGCCGTGAACAGACCCTGGCCTACAAGGGGGTGACCCTTGGCCCCGGGGATTACATTCCCATGCGGGATGTGGACGCCAACCTGTTCAGCAGGGGCATCCTGCCCCTGCCTCCCACGGGTGACATCAACGGCGTCTTGATTGAGCGGGTGCCCACGCGCCTGGCTGACATCAGCGACGGCACCAGCAACACCGTGCTGCTGGGGGAGGATTGTGGCCGCAGCAGTCAGTACAAGAACGGGAAATTGGTGGGACCGGCGTTCGAGCCTGTCGGTTGGGCCTACAGCAATCCCAGCCCCAACCTGGATGGCCAGGATGCCCAGGGCAACATCCTGGGCACCCGTTCCATGAATGGAAACAACTACTTCGAGTACTACTCCTTCCACAGCGGAGGGTGCAATTTTCTGAACTGCGACGGCTCGGTCCGGTTCCTTGCAGAAAGCCTTCCTATCTCCGGCATGGCGGCCCTGGTTACCCGGGCAGGCGGGGAGGTAGTGCAAGGGAACTGATGCGAAGGGGAAATGACGGACGGGGTATCCACAAAACGCATTGCGTTACCATGTCCGGCTTACATCAGAAACAAGCCTAGCGATAAAAGCGCTCCAAAAAACCACAGCCCGCTGGCCCCTGTGAAAGCCAGCCAGGCAGTGACCGCCAGGACTGGATGGACGGGGTTCTTGGAGATCAGAAACGGCCCAAGGCTGGCCATCTGGATGGCCAACAGGGGAATCGCCCAGCGCCAGGCCAGTGGCCAATCATTGGCCCCGGGATTGGCGATGGGGCCAGTCAGGGGGCCAAGGTAAACGGAAAGACAGACCCGGGTCATGTGGGGGGTGGTCAAGTCGGTGCCGGCAATCTGGTTGTAATTCAGGCAGATATCCCGGGCCATCCATGCTGCAATACCTCCCATGGCAAGCCACAGCATGACATGCCATCTGGTAAGGCGCAGTCTTCCCAAGGGGAGTGAATGTTCCATCAGGGCTGTTTGGGTTTGTCTTGATTGGGAAGCATCTCCTCAATGGCAAGAACCACCTCCCGCGGCACCCACACCCTTTTCTCGCGAAAATCAACAACCAGCCAGTTCCCATCCACCCGATAAACTTTTCCTGTGAAGCTGGTGTCGGCCCCATTCAAATTGTTGGTGAAGGGGGATACCGGAATTGTGGCGGCACTACCCAGGGCATCCCGTCTGAATTGGACAGTCACATTCTTCCCGACCAACTGTTTGGC
>DKBS01000101.1:21575-23095 GCA_002451275.1 Planctomycetaceae bacterium UBA6894
CATTCTTCCCGACCAACTGTTTGGCGGGATCAGGTGCCTCAGTTTTCTGGCAGCCGTTTCCCACTGCAAAAGCAAGAAAGCATAGGATAACCCACTTACCGTTTCCACCAGTTGCGGGGGTTGGGGCGTTGGTAGTCATGGCTTTTTATCTTCCTTTCCCAGGATGCTGTCCAAAAGGCCCTCGTTTAGGGTGAATGAAAGCCCAAGGATGTTTCCCTCGGTGGAAACCCGGATTTTTTTTAGCACTTCCAGATAGGCTCGCAGGACCCGGTTACCCAGGTCTCCTTTTTCCTCGCCTATGGGTCTGGCTTCCAGCTCCCTGGCTATTTCCTTCCGCAGGTCGGGGAAATATTTCTTTTCCAGTGCATCCCGGAGCGTTGCGGTTGTATTTCCTTCCTGTGTCACCAGGTTCAGGCCCAGGCGGATGGAGTCGGACACCTCCGCGCCGATCGACCAGCCCTCCACCTGTTCTGTCAACTTTTGAAGTTCCGGGTCCAAGCTCAGGTTTTCTGGTTTTTTTTGGGGCATCGTTCCGGCCAGGTAGGCGACTTCCTTGCCGCCAAGAACGGCCAACGCCTGCGTGATTTCTTTCGATTTCAGTGGGGCAAAACCGACCCGGATGCAGGCCACGGCATCCTCCTTGCGCGTTGCCAGAAAGATGGTTTTCTGTTGGTTGTGGATGGCCACATACACCGGGTTCCCGGGAACCGGCAGTTCCCACAGGGTGAGATCATCCACCTTGACCCGCTTGACCGGCGCGCCGTTTTCTTTGCCCAGTGTTTCCAGGGCCTTGATAACTTTTTTGGACTGGAAGGTGCCTCGGATCGCGACCAGGGCCGATGGCTTGAATTTTTGGCTCTCTTCCTGCGAGGGATTGACCAAAATGGGGAACACCGTGCTGGTCACTAGCACCGAATCGATCTGGGTGAGGGGGTTTATGCCGGCGTTTTCCAGGAATTCCTGGAGCAGTCCGTTGGTTGCGATCAGGGTTTTCAGCAGTTCGTCCCACCCCTGACTTTTGACCAATGCGGAGGTCATCAAAAGCCTGGGGCGAACAAATCCAACAAAGACGGTGTCAGGCGCAATGGATTTGTCCGGTTCGATGGAGCGGGAAAAGGATGGACAACCAAAAAACGCAAGGAAGAAGCCAAGGGAAAGAAAAGTGGCATTTCGCATAGGGGGTAGCCGTCCTTCCAGAGCTGAATGGCTATCGTACCGCACTGGAGATGCCCACCGGAAGACCGTCAAAAGATTGGCGATTCCATTCGGTTTTCATGGAAAATTCCAGCTTATCCCCGAAAGAAAGATGCCCCTGCCAGGCGGCAGGGCAATTTTCAGTGTTAGCCTTACGGTCAACCCTGTCTCCGGGTCCATTTGCCTTGGCCCCGGCTGCCCTCGAACATTGCGCCAGGTTTTCATCCTTCTTCCGGATAGGGGCTCTCCGTGTTTCATGGATTTAAAGGCTGGAGCAGGCCAAATCCTGGAGGAAGGCCTCTCCCGGACTTTTAAATCCCTATGGA
>DKBS01000218.1:0-243 GCA_002451275.1 Planctomycetaceae bacterium UBA6894
CAGGAGCATCGGGATGTCGGCGGGATCATTCTGCAGGTCGCCATCCATCGTGGCGATCAGGTCGCCGGTGGCGTGGTCGATGCCGGCGCGCAGGGCGGGGGTCTGGCCGTAGTTGCGTCGCAGTTTCACTACCTTCCATCGGGGATCCGCGGCGGCCTGCGCGCACAGGATCTCATAGGAGCGATCCCGGCTGCCGTCATCGACGATAACGACCTCGTAATCGGTCACATGGGCCGGGTTGGG
>DKBS01000218.1:605-2822 GCA_002451275.1 Planctomycetaceae bacterium UBA6894
ATTTGTTTGGCTTTTTCGCACAGGGGTGGCTGGTTGATTCCGCCATCCTGCAAGGGCCCGTCGGTTGATCCTGCTTTGTCGCTTTCCCCGCTCACCTTGGGCCAACCACCCCACAGGATGACCGGCAGGCCCAGCAGGGCTACCAGGCTGGTGGCGGCAAAACCCAGCAGGCTCAGTGCCACAGCCTGCGGCGCGGTGACGCCAAAACCCGCCAGCAGCGCGGCATACCCCGCCTCACGCAACCCCATGCCGCTTACGCTCACCGGGAGCAAGGTCAAAAGGGTCACCAGGGGCACCACACAACCGTACACGGCCCAGGGCACATCCAGCCCGAGGCCTTTGCCGATCAGTCCCACCTGCACCACGCTGGCCACCTGCACCAGCACCGAAAGCCCCAGGGAACTGGCCACCAGACCGGGTTTGCTGGCGAAGTCCCAACCCTGGGCGATGAGTGGGGCCAGTTTGGGAACCTTTTTCCCCATCCAGCCGCTGGCGGTCAATCCCGCCACAATACCCAGGCCGGTGCAGGCCAGCACCGTGTACAGGAACCATCGCACCTGGCTGGTGAGCGCCACCGGAGACACCAGCCAGGCCACTCCCGCCAGGGCGATCAGGATCAATAGCCCGGTGCCGCGGTCAAGCAGCACGCTGGTGGCGGCCCGTCGCGTCCTGCCTTCGGCGGGTCCATCCGCCTGGTGGGCCAGGTACCAGGTGCGCACCACATCGCCGCCCACCGAGGTGGGAAGAACCAGATTGCAGAACATGCCCGCGGCGTACCAGGCGCCAAAGCGCTGCACGCCGGCCCGGAAGTCCGCATCCAGCGCCAGTTGCCGCCAGCGGATGGTGCTGACGAACTGGGCCATCAGGAACACGCCCACCGAGCTCCAGAACGCCCACGGGGCCAGATGCCTGATGGCCTGGCCCAGTTCGGCCCAGTTCAAACGCGCGGCCAGAAAGCCCGCCAGAGCCACCGTGCCGCCCACCCGCATCAGCGATTTCCAACGGAAGCGGCGTTTCATCTTCTGACCATGCCCTTGGCAACCACCTCCACGGCGGCCTCCAGAATGTCGTTGCCCACCTGCGCGAAGGTGGAATGTTGTGGATTGTTCATGCCCGCCCGCAGCACCAGCTTGCCCGGCGCCTCCAGCGGTGGTGTGGCGATCAGCAGGTCCACGCTTTCCCCCGGGGCGACCATTTTTTCAAAAAGGCCGGCGTGACCCGCGGCGATCACCACCCTTTGTTCGTTCTGCACCCGCCAGACCAGGTGCACTCCCGCGTTCGGGGCTGGCAGCATGGTCCACGGCGTGTTGGAGGTGTTGCGGCACCGGACCCGCGCGGTGATGGCCTGCCCCGTTTCCACCGTAGCGGGAGGTGCTTCAATCCAGGTGAATTCCGCGCGCATGGGCCCCGGGCAATACACCTCCGACAGCCACCGCCGCAGCAGGGCGGGCTGGTGCGATTCTCCCTGGGCCGCCAGCCATTGGCGGTACTGGTCCATGAATTCATCCAGCCACCAGGTGCGGCCCACCGGGAAATGGCCGTAATACGGGTTCAATTGCTTGATGGCTTCGTCAAACGGCGTGTCGGTTTTCAGTAGCAGCCACAGGGCGCAGGCCATGCCGGTACGGTCGATCCCCTGGTGGCAGTGGATCAGCAGCGGCTCCTCGGCGTTGTCAAACACCTCCAGCAACCGCTCCAGCGCATTGGGAGCGGGCAGACGCATGGCGGAAAACGAGATGTCTTCTAGCGAGATTCCCAGATCCTGGACGGTGCTGGCCTCGTCGCGGTACCAGCCGACCGGGTCGCAACAGCCCCGCAGGTTGAGGACGGTTTTGATCCGGTACTCATCCACCAGCTTGCGCAGGCGGTCGGGCCTGGGTTGCGAGGAACGGTACAGCCGGTCCTCTACCACCACATGGAAATTTCCGCCCGCCCAGACATACCAAGCCCACCCTCCCACCGGCACCAGCGCCAGCAACAGGAGCAGCACGGGCCAGCGTCGGCTGACCGTATGCGGCTTGGCCGTCGGATTTTCCATCGCTTCGACAGGTCCTCGGAATTGGGATCAGGCGGGCGAGCATGCCAAAAGGGCCAGGTGGGGCCAAGGCCAAGGGTTAAGGAGGAGGCAGGAGGGGTATGTCTTGGGTGTGTCTATTAGTATCTTTTGTTTTAATTAGTTTATTATAAATACCATATTTAATAAAATTAATCATATAT
>DKBS01000053.1 GCA_002451275.1 Planctomycetaceae bacterium UBA6894
GAAACAACTCCTGGAAAATGCCTTTCTGATCAGTTGGAATCAAAAACACAGCCTTCATGAGACTTGTTGTTATAATTTAGCGATCTTAATTAGCCGTACCTGAAAAACCCCTTTCTAGCCAGCATGAATTTCTGAACTGATTTGTATAGTTCATGCAGCGAGGTGGGTTAGCAACAACCGATTTAACCATTCGCCGAAAATCCTTCTGGCCAAGTGAACGATATGGTCGCTCCAAGTGGTTCGGTGGTCGACACTCCCGAGGCGGCATGGGGCACCGCATGCAAAGGGTTTGGATGAGACAACGAGCGCAACACACACATTGTTCAAATTTCCAGCGTCGCGGGGGAATAACTCCCTGATCCCCACTCTGGGCATGGCCGTATTGATCGACCGTATATGACCCCGGATTTGAATCCGCCCCCCAAGGGCCCTGCAAAGCTGGATCGACACAAACATACCTTGTTATCATTGGTTGGATCGAAGGGAATTTGCGGAGAGATGCCATGGGCTGGAGCCAGACCGACAACTACCTGCTGGCCACCCTCACCGGGGTCCTGTTCGGTGCCATTTCCCTGGCGGGCCTGGGCACTGTCTTGCCGAACCGCGCCGTCCAGAAATTCGGCCAGATCCTGTTCGCCTCGGGGCTGCCCGCCGTGCTTGGCCTGTGGCTGGTGCTCCGCATCATCGGCGCGGGCAACTAAACAAGGAGTACGGCTGGTCAGAAAGCTTACCCGCCGCACTCCTTGTCGCTTGTATTCGCTCAGACCGGCGGCAGGGGCTGGCTGAACAGGACGTCGGCAATGGAGCCTGCCACGGAAAGGCCCTTGGTCATGTCCTTCGGGTAGGCGTAAAAACTCTGCAGGGTGGCAAGATCGCCATACCGGAACTGGACCAACTGGGGCGGCGCACCCGCGCCCGTGCCGGTGACAATCCCGCCTCCCTTGCCGGGACCGTTCAGGTCGAATGCCCCCACGCTGACGGCACCCCGGTAACCGGCGCCATAGGCCCAGAAACTCTTCAGGTTGGACAGGGTCAGGCCATCAAAAACAGTGACCGTTCCGATCGAGGTCCCTGTGGAACCGCAAAGAATCTGCACGGTGCCGGTGTCATTCAGAATCCCCGCAGCCACGTTCACCCCGCCGTTGTAATTGGCGAAGGCCTTGAACTGGCCAAGCGCACCCCATTCCCCGTCCGACACACCGAACACCTTCACAAGACCCTGGTTCCCCGCGCCGCCCCCCACGATGATCTCCTGGGATCCTTTCCCGTCGAGGTCACCCACCGCGATGGTGCCCCCCGTCCTGGCGCCGCCCTCAAAGGCGTAAAAGCTGCGCGACACCACACCGGTCAACCCCTCCAGGATGGCCACCGTTGCGATCGAACCGTCCCCGGAGCAGGCGACCAAGTCGGGCCTGCCGTCACCGTCCACATCCCCCGAGGCGACCGTGACCGCTCCCTGGTAGCCGGGGAACACATAGAAGCTGGATTTCACGGCGGCTGTCACGGTGTCAATGACCTGGATGGTCGCCTGGGCCCCGCCCCCCGAGGCGACGATCACCTCGGGCACGCCGTCCAGGTCCAGGTCACCCACGGCGACATTCAAGCCGCCCAGGTATTCAGCCTGGAACGGGTGCAGGGTGGTTAACAGGATGTCGGTGCCGGCCTTGTACACCTTCACCTCCGGGCGGACACCCGGACCAGTGCCGGCGGCCACGATCTCCGCGAAATTCAGCACCACGGGGCCCGAGAATTCCGAGGTGTCGCGCGTCTGCCAATTGGTCGCCGTGGCGGTGAAGACGGTGCCTGAAACCTCACCCTGGGGGAAATTCACCTCGAAGGCCGCGCGGCCAGATCCGTCCGTCTGGACGAAGGTGTAACCCAGGTAGGTCTGCCCCTCGTAGGCGCCGTTGGTCGTCTGGTTCGAGAAGAACTCGATCCGGTAGGTGCGGTTGGGCCCTGAAAGCAGGGCGCCGGCGATCAATACCCTGTCCGCGGAGGGGAATGGCCTGGCCGAGGCCAACACGGGGGCAGCCTGGCTGGCGTTGGCGCCGGCCGACAGGACTATCCCGGCCCGGTTGCCGACCATTGAGTTCTCGCTGACCTGGTTGGAGGCACCCCCCACCAGCGCGACACCGTCACCCAGGTTCCCGGAAATGACATTGCCGGCGCTGTCCCCGCCGACTAGGTTGCCCTGACCGTTGAGGAGCGTGATCCCGTTGCCCAGATTGGGAACCGAAATCGACCCCCGGGTCCCGCCGATCAGGTTGTTCTGGAAAAGGTTGTAGTTGGAGTTTTCCACCAGGACACCGGCCCCAAGGTTGCCAGAGATGAGGTTCGGCAGGGACGCGTTCGGGCTGCCCAGGGAATTGTTGTGGGTGTTGGGTCCCATGTACACACCCCCGGCGCTGTTGCCGAAGGCTTGCAGGCCGTACAGGTCGAGGCCGACCACGGAGTTGAAGACAATGTTGTCATGGGCGGTGCCGCCAAACGCGATCCCGTAAGCATTGTTGGCGCTGAAGGTGTTTTGCGGCATGACCGATAGGTAATTGCCACCGATGATGTTGCCGTGGGCGTTACCGTCAATCAGCAGGCCATTCTTGCCGTTGGGCATGATGCCGGACCCGAAGGTGTTGAGGCCCACGAAATTCGGATCCACCGTCACGCCGGTGGCGTTGCCCGAGATATGGATGCCGTTGCCGGAATTGCCGGAGACGACATTGGTGCGCACCAGGTTGTTGCCACCAGTCGAGGTGATCAGGATGCCGTCTCCCCCGTTGGGGGCGGCAGTGCCGAAGGCAAACAATCCGGCGAAAGTGTTGAAGGTGACGAAACCGCTGGCTGTGTCGCGCACCTCGATGCCGTTGCGGGTGTTGCCGGCGATCACATTGCCCAGAGGAATCACGCCGCCCACCTGGGTGTTGGCCGAGTTCCCCTCGACCAGCAAACCGTTCAGCGCGTTGGGCACCAGCGAGGCGTTGTCAGCACCCACACCCATGAAGTTGGCGTGGATGGTGACCTCATCCGAGTTATGAACCCTTACCCCGTTGCCACCATTGCCACTGATCACGTTGTAGTACACGAACGGATTCTGCTCAAAGGTGCAGCCGATCAGGGCGTTGAAATCGGAATCCACAATGGCGACGCCGTCGAGGCCGTTGCCGAGGGCGCGGCTGCCCGGCCCATCGGTGCCGATGAAGTTGCCGCACAGGAGATTCGCTTCCGAACTGTCGCGAATCAGCACACCGTAGAGGTCGTTCCCTGAGATCAGGTTGCCCATCGGCGGTCGGGCTAACACATCGCCGGTGGGGTCGTTACCATTGGTGGCCTGGCCACCGATGAGGTTGCCGCGGGAGCCGTCCTCCAGCAAGATGCCGCTGCCCTGGTTGCCCAAATCCTTCAGGCCGGAAAGGTCGGTGCCGATCTGATTCATGCCAACCAGGTTCTCGCCGGAATTCACTAGTGCATCGTCCTTATTCAAAT
>DKBS01000103.1:0-179 GCA_002451275.1 Planctomycetaceae bacterium UBA6894
TTTAGATTCCCATTTAAATTTATACCCCAAATTTTTGTTGGCAATTGGAAAAACAGGTATTTTGGGCTGCCATACTGCAGGCATGCCATCCTTGGGATGGAAAAGAACTTCCAAGCTTACCCCCTGAACTCGCCAGACTGGAGGAACAGGGCCTCGAGTTGTTCCGGGGTCAGTCCGCC
>DKBS01000103.1:445-1210 GCA_002451275.1 Planctomycetaceae bacterium UBA6894
GCCTGATCAGCCTCGCGTCCAAGGATCTGCTCGTAGAGTTCGTCGACCACCACCTCGCGGGCTTCATGGCTGTTGCCGATGGCCCGGGCGATGGTGCTGGCGTCCACCCCGGAATCCCAGCGCGCCAGCCAGTTCGCCATGCCCGCCGCATCGGCCTGGCGTCCAAGGTAGGTGCCGTACACCTGGTTGATCACTTCCTCGCGGCTGTGGCTGCCCGCGTACTCCCTGGAGGTCAGGATCTGCGCGCGCAGGTCGCGCTCGGTCTTGCCGGTCTGCAGGAAGCGGACCCAGCCGTCACGGCCCACCTGTTCGGGCAGGCGGTTGAGGAGATCCTGGTAGACCCTCTCCACCGTCTTCAGGCTGACCTCGGTGGAGGCGCGGAAGGCCCTGACGGCGTCCTCGACCGACAGCCCGCCATCGATCCGGGCGGACCAGGCCTTCAGACCTTGGGGATCGGCTTCCCGTCCGAGGTGTGTCTCGTACAGTTCCTGAACGATCCGTTCGGTGGGGGTGCCCACGGTGACGGTTGTCTGGCCGAGGCTGCCGGCAAAGACCGAGTCACCGGTGTAGTAAACATCGAAGGTGTACCGCCCTGGGAGGTACCCGGAGAGGTTCAGCCTGGCCAAGCCATCGGCGTCCAGCGATCCCTGGGCGACCTGGCTTCCATTCCGGGCCAGCAGCACAGAGCCCGAGGGCGTGCCGACGCCTGTTGGGTTGCTGATGGTGGTGGTGACCTGGAAGGGCAGAAGCGCTCCTGCGGCCACC
>DKBS01000103.1:1535-1985 GCA_002451275.1 Planctomycetaceae bacterium UBA6894
GGTCAGCGGCGAGTTGGGCCGCGCCACCACCGAGGAGGCCTGCACGCCCCAGGCGAAACCGGTCTGGGAGCTGATGACGTTGCCCTGGCCGAGGCGCCGTCCGCCTTCGGCGACCAGCGCCTTGGGACCCTCGGCGTCGCCGAGGATGAATGAGCGGTTGATCTCCAGCGAGCCCTGGACCAAGCTACCGCCCTCGAAGCGGACACCCTGGTCGGCGCCGCTGGACTTGCCGGTGAAGGCGGAAGTGTTGATGACCGTGCTGCCACGCAGGGCGTAGAGGGCGGCACCCGCGTCGGTGGTGGAGTTGCCGGTGAATACTGAGTCGGCCAGGCGCACCGTGCCACCGTCGTTGAAGATGGCCCCGCCCAGGCCGGAACCGTCCATGCCGAGGGTTTCTTCCCACGCTTCAAAGCCGGTCACGTGCACGGTGCGGGCGTTGTCACCGAAGAA
>DKBS01000103.1:2284-5346 GCA_002451275.1 Planctomycetaceae bacterium UBA6894
GTGTTACCGGTGAAGGTGGTCCCGCCATCGATGGTCAACATCGACCCGGGCGCGTTGTAGATGGCGCCACCCAGGCCGGATCCACCACCGCCACCCGCGGCGACCCTGCCGGTCACCGTGTACTCCGTCGGGTCATTGCCCAGGGTGTAGGTCAGCGTGACGGGAATAGTCTTGCCACCTTTTCCGGCCAGATGGCCTCCGCCCAAACCGCCACCAGTGCCTGTGCCAGCCTGTCCGAATGGGCTGCCACCGGTGCCGTTCAGTTCGGTGTCGGAAACAAAACCGTTCCAGGCCGCGCCGCCGTCGCCGCCCGTGGCGTTGTTGCCGACCAGCCGGACATTCCTCAGCCCCAGGGTGCCCCGGTTGAGGATGGCGCCGCCCAGACCGGCCCCGCCGCCGCCTCCCGACTTGGTCACCGCCCAGCTGCTACCCTCCTCGGCGTCCAAGCCGGTGGCATTGAAGCCCTGCAGGGTCAACCCCTCGATGAGAGCCTCAACCCCGGGCATCACATGGATCGCCCTGAAGCCCCTTCCGAAAAACCTGGTGTCCCCCACCTCGCGCAGTGTGATACCGAGGTCACCACCCAGGATGCGGACATCCTCCTGGAGCAGGAATGCCGTCGGGCCGTGGAGCGTCTCGGCGGCGACTGGCGGTTCCACACGTATGAATTCATTCTTGGCCGGATTCCATTTGTAATAGGACTGGACCGGGTTCTCATCGGGCAGAGTCACATCAATGGTGGCGCCTCGCAGTCCGGCATCGAATTCGATGGTGCTGACAAAACCGGTATTGGCCTGACGGATCAGCTCTTCCAAGGATCCCTGGCCATCCATCTCCGTGGTGCGCACCACACCCACCGAATCCACCCGAATGGGGTCGAAGGTGAAGATTTTTGCATCGGAGCCCGTGAAGCTGATGGCCCGGCTGGTCGAAATGCCGGGCATCTCCCGCAACCGGTTGCCCAGGAAGCTGGATCCCTCAAAGTCCAGGCTCAGGGTGTAGGTGCCCTTTACATCCACCGGCACCTCGTAATGGCCCATGTTGTTGGTGTTCACCCGCAGCACATTCCCATCGGCGGCGGTGAGCAGGATACCCAGGCCCGAGACGGCTTGGCGCAGGGAATGGTTGTTGACGTCATCCCTGAGATTCCCGGTCACGAAGACCGCACCGCGCAGGATGTTCTGGGTGGGACGGATGCCGAGGTCCAGCGTGACAGGTCCCCTGGACAGGTCGGCCACCTGGCGCGCCGTGGCGCCATCCACCGGCGCGAAGGCGCGCGGCACGGCGAAGATCACAGGGACTCTTTGGGGGTGACCGGGCACATGGATTGCGTAGTGCCCCTCGTGGTCGGTGATCGAACGCGGCTCGTTCGACTGCCACTGGCCGTCATCGTTGAGGTCGGCGAAGACGGGGACACCCGGGTAGCCACCCTGGGGATCGCGCAAGGTGCCCTCGATGTCGCGCCTCACCTTGAACGGACCTGCGGCAGGGCTGCGCACCTCGGTGGCCATCATGCCGTCGCGGACGCCACCAAACAGCCAAAGCATGCCCTCCGGCAGGTCGGAAGTTTCCCAGGAGACGTCGATCGACCAGGTGCCGTCGGGGTTGACGGGGACCGGTATCGAGTCGGCGAAGCCGGCGTTGCCGGCCTGCGGAACCAGGTAAAGGTTGTCGCCGCGGGCGTCAGTGGCGTAGGCCAAGGACACCAGGACCTGCCTCAGGCGCGGGTCGTTCGCGTGGCCGGAGAGGCGGGTGACCTGGAGGCCGATGTCGATGTTGCCCGGGTTGATCAGGGAGTTGATCACCGGGGGTTCGGTATTCCAGGCGCAAGCGAGGACAGGGCCGGTGTTACCTTCGCTGCCTTCGGGATCCGACAACTCCACCTTGCTGCGGAGCACGCCACCGAACCTGGCGCCCAGGGGCAGGTACTTTCCATTGGTCGCGCTGGCCACAAAAGTCAGGCTGGCAGCGCCGGTGACCGGGTTGAACTGGGGATCACCCACCTGAAACCGGACGCCGTCCATCGGATCCAGATAGAACCGCAGCGACTGCAGCCAGTCCGTCTGGTTGTCAAAAGCCACTGGCCGGAAGTTCAAAGTGTAAACCGCCCGGGTCACCTGCAGGTCCGCCGGTCCGGCTTTGCCGTCCTCGCCCGCTCCCACACCGGGAGTGATTCCCCCGTATGCGAAGGCCTGTTCCCAGGCGGTTTCCATGTCCGGATCCGTCTGCCTGTTCTCCGCATAGATGCCACCCAGTTCCACCGGGCTGCGGAGTTTGGAACGTAGAGCCAGCCCGCGGGGCAGGTACTGGCCCGCCAGAGGCACGGCCCGCAGGCCGATGGTTCCGTACCCGGTGTTCGGGTCGAACTCCGCGGGAATCGGAACGAAATCGACACCGGACACGGGTTCGGCCAGGAGGGTCACCTGGTTGAGCCATGTGGTCGAGCTGGCCCAACTGGCAGGGTCCTTGACGCGGAACCGGGCCTGATACAGGCCGGCGATCACCTCGGTCTGCGGCACCGGTGAAGATTGGCCGGCATATTCAAAGCTCTGGTTCAATTGGATGTTGAAGCCGCTCATCACTCGCGGCCCCATGGGTGATGCCAGAACCGAGGCGGAGCGGAGCACCGGGGTGTCCATCAGCGCCATCGTGGAGAGTGCGGCCGGTTGCACATCAACGTTCTTCAGCTGCCGGTTAACATCAGATTCGTCGAGGAGGTCGAAGTTGACTGAAGGCTTACTCAAATCGACCTTGAGTCCGTAGGTCCAGGATGTGAACAAAATGCCGAAAGTTCCCCAGCCCATGACAAACATTTGATCCTTGGCGGGGTTGGCGACGAACAGGAAATCGGCGGCGCCGAGCTTCTCGCCGCCGATCCACTTGACGTCATCGGGAACCTTCAGGGCGGCAGTGGCCCGCATCACCAGGCCGTTGGCGTCGCTGAATGTGAGGCGGCCACCCACCTCAAAGACACCGCCCAGAAGGGAAAGCTTCACATCGGCGTAGTATTCGCCCTTGCCCCAGTCGAGCAGGATGTTGCCGGTGCCCTTGCCAAGGACTCC
>DKBS01000089.1:0-3474 GCA_002451275.1 Planctomycetaceae bacterium UBA6894
TACCCGGCGGGCTATTTCCGGTCGAAGGGTTCCTACGAGGATTTCGCGACGCGCCGGGAGGAATTCCTGACCGGGCAGGCCAGCCAGCAGGAGGCCATCGCCAATCAGGTGCGCCGGGAGACCGAATGGCTGGGCAGGAAAGCCGCCGCCCAAACCCGCAAGGCGGCCTCGCGCGTGGAGGACGCCTACAAGCGCCGAGAAGAATTGGCCGAGCTGAAATATCGCAATTCCCAGGCGGGTCCGGCGGGCATCTCCTTCGCCGCCACCGGCAGGCAGACGCGCAAGCTGCTCACCGTGAACGGGCTGGCCAAGCAGATGGGCGGCCGGGAGCTTTTCAGGGACATCGACCTCATCCTCACCCCGGGCATGAAGCTGGGGCTGCTGGGCCCCAACGGCAGCGGCAAGTCGGTGCTGCTGCGCACCCTTTCCGGCGAGCACAAACCCGATGCCGGAACCGTGGTGCAGGCCGAGAATTTGCGCACGGTCATGTTCGAACAGGGCCGCACCGCGCTGGACCCCCTGCAGAACCTGAAGAAGGCGCTCTGCCCGAACGGCGACACCGTGAAATTCCAGGACAAGTCCTACCATGTGCTGGCCTGGGCCAAGCGTTTTCTCTTCAAGGACGAGCAGTTGGACATGGCGGTGGGAGCACTTTCGGGCGGCGAGCAGGCGCGCCTGCGCATGGCCCAGATGATGGTTCAGCCCGCCGACCTGCTGCTGCTGGACGAGCCCACCAACGATCTGGACATCCCCGCCCTGGAGGTGCTGGAGGAGACCCTGGCCAGCTTCCCCGGCGCCCTGGTGCTGGTCAGCCATGACCGGGAGCTGATGGATCGCATCTGCACCGAGGTGGTCGGTCTCGACGGTGAGGGTGGCTCGGGCAACTACGGATCCGTGGACCAGTGGCTGACCGCCTATGAGCAGGCCCTGGAGCAGAAGGAAAAGGCGCTGGCAAAGGCTGCCGCCAAATCCTCGGCGGCCCCGGTCAAGGCCGGGTCCAAGGCACGCAAACGGTTGAGCAACCGGGAACTGGAAGAATTGGAAGGCATGGAGGCCAAACTGCTGGGCGCCGAGGAATTGCTGGCCAAGCTGCACGAGGATGTGGAACGATCTGCCAACGCGGGACATTTGATCCTGGCGGAAGCCTGCCGGCTGGTCGACGAGCAGCAGACCGTGGTGGAGAAACTCTACCAACGATGGCAGGAACTCGAGGAGAGAAGGAACGGCGGCTGACAAGTCAACGCCTTTTCCGCCCTGACGATTCCTTTGGATGAAGCGAACCTGAAATCCACCTGAAGTTTTTGACAGGCCCATAACCTGACCTACCGTTGCGGCAACAAGGCCCGATCACCCTGTCACTTCGACTGTGGGCCTTGCTGCCAAACACCCAAGCGGTGTCAATTCGGAGGATGAGTCATGGGCCGTTTCCCCAATTGGTCGAGTCTGCTTCCACTTTCCTTTTTCGGCTTCAGGTTCTCTTCAGCTTCGGCCCCTGCCAGGAAAAAGTCCCCCCGACTGGACCTGCTGACCCTGGAAGAGCGGGCTGTCCCCGCCGTTCTGGGGCCGTTCTACTCGGTGGATGGCAGCGGGAACAATCTGGCCCATGCCGACTGGGGCCAGACCGGGACCGATTACATCCGTGTGGCACCCGCCGCCTACGCCGATGGTATTTCCAGCCCGTCGGGTGCCGGCTTGCCCAGCGCCCGCGCCATCAGCAACGCCCTCAGTGACCAGGATGGTCAAAGCACCACCAGCGACCGCTTGATGAGCGCCATGGTCTACGCCTGGGGCCAGTTCATCGACCACGACATGGACCTGACCAACACCGGCAAGACAGAAGCATTACCCATCCCCGTTCCAACCGGCGACCCTTCGTTCGACCCCACCGGGACCGGGGATAAAACCATCCCGATGAACCGGTCGGAATTCGACGCGAAGACCGGGACCAGCGTTGCCAATCCCAGGCAGCAGGTGAACAGCATCACCGCCTGGCTGGATGGATCGATGATCTACGGATCAGACACCACCACCGCCAATTCCCTGCGCACGATGAGCGGTGGCTTGATGAAGACCAGCGAAGGCAACCTGCTGCCCACCGATGAAAAGGGCATGTTCCTCGCGGGTGATTCCCGCGTGGGCGAGAACCCCGAGCTGACCAGTCTGCACACGGTCTTCCTGAGGGAGCACAACCGGCTGGCCGCCCAATTCGCCAAGGCCAACCCCACTTGGACCGATGAGCAGCTCTACCAGCAGGCGCGCGCCTGGGTGATCGGGGAAATGCAGGTAATCACCTACAAGGAGTGGCTGCCATCGCTCCTGGGACAGTCAGGCCTGAAACAATACAGCGGCTACAAACCCCAGGTGAATCCCTCCATCGCCAACGAGTTCGCCACCGCCGGATTCCGCTTCGGCCACAGCATCGTGGGCAGCGACATCCAGTTCATGGACAACAACGGCAAGGAGGTGGCTCCCGCGTTGCCCCTGAAGGACGCGTTTTTCAACCCGACCATTGTGAAAACTTTGGGTGTGGACGGCGTCCTGAAATACCTGGTGAGCGACCCCAGCCAGGAAGTGGACCTGAAGGTGGTGGATGAGTTGCGTGACTTCCTGTTCGGTCAACCCGGACAGGGTGGCCTGGACTTGGCGGCGCTGAACATTCAGCGTGGCCGCGACCACGGCCTGAGCGACTACAACACCACTCGCGCGGCCTATGGCCTGCCCAAGGTGAGGGATTTCAGCCAGATCACTGATGACAAGGCTTTGCAGGCCAAGTTGAAGGAGGTCTACGGGTCTGTGGATAAAATCGACCTTTGGGTGGGCGTGCTGGCAGAAAAACACCTGCCCGGGGCAAGCGTGGGCGCCACCGCCCGGGCCATCATTGCAGACCAGTTCACCCGGTTGCGGGACGGCGACAAGTTCTGGTACCAGAACAAGTTCAAGGGTGCCGACCTGAACGAGGTGGAGCGCACCAGCCTGTCGGCGGTGATCGCCCGCAATAGCGGGATCAAGAACCTGCAACCGAACGCCTTTTTCTTCAAGGCGGAAGTGAACGGCCAGGTTTTCAGGGATGCCAATGCGAACGGAAGGGCTGACCGGGGCGAGGGCGGCCTGGGCCAGGTGAAGGTGGAGCTGGTCAACCTTGCGGATGGTTCCGTGGTCGCGACCACCACCACCAACCCGCAGGGCCAATACCGGTTCGGTGTGGTGGAAGGACTGCGCTTGGGTGATTACCAGGTTCGGATCACCCTGCCGGATGCCACCGTGATCGATGGTCCGAAGGCATCCTTCACCAAGGGAGACACCTCTGTGGCAGCCCATGTGGCTGTCCCGCCCAGGCCTCCAGCCACGGGTACAAACATCCGCGTCACGGCGCAAACCCAGCCTGCTCCCGTCCCCGGCCTGAGAATCGACCAGTCCCTGGCATTCCGCCAGATGGTTGGCTCCATGCTGGCTGGTCTGGTGTCTGGTACCCCC
>DKBS01000089.1:3823-6301 GCA_002451275.1 Planctomycetaceae bacterium UBA6894
AACGGCTTGTCACCAGTTTTCCCGGTTTTCTCGTTCTTTCCCCCAGGATTTCATCGCTGCGCCTTTCCTCCCAAAAATCCTTTCATGATGCCGGTCGGCTGGTTAGTATCAGAACCTCTGCGAAAATACCCGACCCATTTTTTTAAACCGGGGGATGATCATCATGAAAAGCCGTTGGAAACTGGCTTGCCTTGTCTTTTTCGGAATGACCACCCATTTGTTCGCCCAGGAAAAGGCGACAAAACCCAAACCGGAAGACACCGAGGCCTGGAAGCCGGTACCGCCAGTGGTGCAACCTGGGCCCTACAAGGAGACACCCGCCCCCGAAGGCGCGATCATCCTGTTCGATGGAAAGAATCTCGATGAATGGATCAACACCCGCGACGGCAAGCCCGCCGAGTGGATCGTGAAAGACGGCGTGCTGGTGGTGAACAAGAAGACCGGCAACATCGAGACCAAGCGCAAGTTCAAAGATTACCAGCTCCACCTCGAATTCATGTTCCCCGATAACTCGGAATTCAAGGGACAGTCTCGCAGCAACAGCGGCCTGTTCCTCGCCTCCACCGGCGGCGGGGATGCCGGGTATGAACTGCAGATCCTCGACAGCTACCAGAACGAAACCTATGTCAACGGTATGGCCGCCAGCATCTACAAGCAGGCCATCCCGCTGGCCAATCCTTCCCGCAAGCCGGGCGAGTGGCAAACCTACGACATCACCTGGACCGCCCCGCGTTTCAAATCCGATGGCTCCCTGGAAAGCCCCGCCACGGTCACGGTTCTTTACAACGGCGTGCTGGTGCAGGACCGCTTCATCCTGAAGGGTGAAACGGCTTTCATCGGCCAGCCGAAATACAAACCCTACGACACCGCCGGCATCAAACTGCAGTCCCACGGCGATGCCAGCAAGCCGATGAGCTTCAAGAACATCTGGATCAAGGAAACAAAATGACCTGTCCCGGGTTGATCGCCCCCAGGGGCCGGTCAATCTTCGGTCAACTGGCTTCCCGGCCTGACCCGGATGCAGATACAGATATTTTTCGACCCGCGCAGCCTGTCATCGTGCTCAGGCCAGTTGTGAACAGAAGGTTTGGGTGCAAACCTCAGGTCAAACCGCTGCCAATCAAAAGGGCCCGGGCTTTAGAGCCCGGGCCCTTTTTGCTGGCAGCCCGAGGAAGGGTCGGCATTTACCAGAATTCGACAGGATGTTGGCCGGTACGCCGCAGCCTGATCAACCCACCCGCACACCTTTATTGTCGGTTTCGGGGGCCACATAGAAACTTTCCACATAGGTGGGCACGCTGAAGCTCCACACCCGCGCGTGGGGCAGGCCGCTGGGACCGGCTCCGGTCACCAGCACATCCACCTCCTTCTGGGCATAGGCAACCAGCGCCACCCGCACGCCACCCTTGAACGCCGGGCCGCCATCGTTCTGGCCATAGGCGTAGAAGCTGTTGAGCAGCTCACCGGACTTGGCGTTCCAGACGGTGACATGGGCCTCGGAATTGTTGGAGCCCACGGCGATTTCCTCCACACTATCGCCCTTCAGGTCGCCCGCCGAAACATTGATGCCGCCCAGGAAGGCCGCATCATAGGCCAGAAAACGCTTCTTCAGGGCGAGGGTTCCCGTGTCGAAGATGGAGACATAGGGACTGGTGCCGGGTGCCGCACCCATGATCAGATCCTTCAAACCGTCGCCATCGACATCACCGATGCTGGCGGAAGCACCGCCGTTGGAATTCTCGCTGACCTCAAAGGGATAGAAGCTGGCAATTTCGGTCAAATCGCGGGAGTCAAACACCTTGACATGGGTCCTGGCTCCGGGGCCCGACACGACAACGATGTCCTTGAATCCATCATTGTTGAAGTCGCCGGCCGAGACACTGATGCCCCCCTTGAACGCTGGATCGAAGGCGTAGAAGCTGTGCAGGACATTTCCGGACTGAACATCGATCACTGTTACATGGGGGGATGCCCCCGGTCCGGCGCCGGTGATGGCATCAGGGCGGCCATCATCATTCAACTCTGCCAGGAAAACACTCACTGAACCGGTGTAGCCGACATAGGGCACCACCTGGCCGACCGCGTGGGGCTGGGAGCCCGGGTCGGGCGAGGCTGTACCCCACAGGGTGACCGCCGTTCCGTTCAGGAAGGAGAGCGGGTTCACCATGGAGGGGGACAACCGGTTGAGATTATTGCTTTCCGCCTGACCGGCCGACACCAGCATCGCCTTGTTCGCCGGATCCACGCGGATATCCACCGCGATTTCCACCTGCTGGCCATGGATGTCGGTCACGCGGACGGAAAGGACTGTCACGCCCAGTTCCGTGGCCACACCGGACAACCTGCCGGTGGCAGAATCCATCACCAGCCCGGGAGGCAGTGTTCCGCCGATCACCTCGAACAGCAGGGGCACGGAGCCGTTGGTGGTGACCAGGTCGGATGAACTGAAAATATCGATGATGAAGCGCGCCTGCTGGG
>DKBS01000046.1:0-4334 GCA_002451275.1 Planctomycetaceae bacterium UBA6894
CTCATTGTCTGGCATAGAACCTAAGCTAGTGCTTTTCAGGAGACTTTTTGGAAAAATGTGCGGGTTATGATGAACCTAATGGCTAACATGTACAAAAAGGGACCTTTAGTTAAATTTTAACTTATGCCCAGTTGCGGACACATGCAGATAGAGGGTATTTTGAAAAAGTGAGGCATATAGCCTCAACTGGTTAATTTAAGCAGGAAGCGGCATGTAAACGGTTTGTGTGGGGCAGGATGGCCCTCGCAAATCTTCGGCGGGCCTCAGGAATTATTTCCTTGGCCTTTGCAGGGCTGTCCATCCAATGCGACGCGTTGCAGTGACCGGTCTGGGTGTGGTGGCTCCCAACGGCGTGGGCAAAGACGCTTTTTGGGACGCCTGTGTTGAGGGTCGAAGCGGGGTTGGCCCTATCACCTCGTTCGACGCTTCCAATCACCCCACAAAAATCGCCGCCGAGGTCAAGGATCTTGACCTGAACGAAGCCGTACCGCCTGAACACCGGAAAAGCCTCCGAATCATGGGCCGTGCAGCCCGCTTCGGCGTGGTTGCCGCTCATTTGGCTATGAAAGACAGCGGTCTCAACCCCGACATCATCACGCCTGAACGCCTCGGCGTGGTCATGGGCACCGGCATGGTGCCGATTGATTTGCCCGAGATTGCCCCCATGCTGGCCCAAGCCTGCAGCCAAGAAGGCGGGCTGGATCCTTCGGAACTTGGCAAAAACAGTTCCTCCATGGTCCCCCTGTGGATCCTGAAATACCTGCCCAATATGGTGGCGGCGCACATTTCGCTGCTGCACAACGCCAAAGGCCCCAACAACACCATCACCACCGCCTGCGCGGCCGGCACCCAAGCCATCGGGGAAGCATTCAGGCTGATTCAGCGCGGCGATGCCGACTATTGCCTTGCCGGCGGAGCCGACAGTCGTATCGATCCGCTCCTGATGCTTGCCTACTCCTCTTTGGGCGCCCTTAGCCCAGCAAAACGCAACGCCTCGGAAGTGTCGCGCCCGTTCGATGGCGAACGTGACGGCTTTGTGCTGGGCGAAGGCTCCGGCATCCTGGTTTTGGAAGATTTCGAGCATGCCCGCAAGCGCGGGGCGACCATCTATGCCGAGGTGACCGGCATGGGTTCCAGCTTTGATGCCTACGCCATCACCAAACCCGACCCTGAGGCCGGTGGTGCCACCCGGGCCATCGAATGGGCGTTGCGCGAGTCGAGACTGAACGCTTCGGACATTAATTACATCAACGCCCACGGCACCAGCACGCGGCTGAATGACCTGATGGAAACCACCGCGGTCAAGCGTGTTTTCGGCAACGATGCCCGGCACCTGCCGATGTCTTCCATCAAGTCGATGATCGGCCATTTGATCGGCGCCGCCGGCGCGGTTGAAGCCGTTGCCATGGCCATGAGCCTGCACACAGGTGTGGTCCCGCCCACCATCAACCAAACAAGGCCCGATCCGAAATGCGACCTGGATTATGTGCCCAATGCCGCACGGGATCTCCCGGTCACCCGGGCCATCTCCACCAGCTTCGGCTTCGGCGGGCAGAACGCCGCCCTCGTGATGACCCGGGCGGCCTGATTCAGGCCACACTTAGCCTCGTCACAACCCCACGCGGCTGATGGCGATGGCTCCCGAAAAACAGGCCTCCACGTCACTGCCCGGGTCCCTGACCCGGGCGTGATAGTTTCCTGCATAGACAAATCCTCCCTCCACAGCCTCATAGGCCACGTGCAGGGAAGAGCCAAGGTGGTCGCAAAACACCAAAGGTGGTTCCCCGGCCCCGCCCGGCAAGCTAGGGAAATTCACATTCCAAAATTCGCCGGGCTTCAAAGTCTCGTCCTTCAGCGCACCCAACACGCGCCGGGTCCAGCGCGATGCGCGTTCCCAGTCAAATCGCAAGCCGCGGCCGAGATAATGGGAAAAGGCAATGCCGCACACCCCGTGAATCGTGGCCTCGCGCACAGCGGCCACAGTTCCCGAAAGATACACATCCGCACCTAGATTCCCGCCCGAATTAATGCCTGAAAGCACCCAGGCAGGCTTGTGCCTTAAACCATGGAGGGCAACCCGCACACAGTCCGCAGGGGTGCCATCCACGCCGATCCAGCCCGGCGCGTGTTCACGCACCGCCAGCATCCGTTCGGTGGTAACGCGATGCCCGCCCGCGCTGTGACACTCTTCGGGGGCCACCACGGTGGGCCTTACATCCCCGCCCAGCGCGTCACAGGCCTCGAACAAGGCCCGCAATCCAGGTGCGTCGATCCCGTCATCGTTACTTATCAGCACTTCCATGCGGTCCGGATTCCTTATTATGAATGTG
Organism: Planctomycetaceae bacterium UBA6894; assembly: GCA_002451275.1. Lineage (GTDB taxonomy): Bacteria > Planctomycetota > Planctomycetia > Gemmatales > Gemmataceae > UBA6894. The sequence goes on from DKBS01000046.1 coordinate 2,331, forward strand.
TGCGGATGAAATGTCATCCTAGCGGATGCTCGCACTTCCACGGATCGGACCACTCCATGCGCCTGCAAGACGCCTACCCCCTGCCTGAATGGAAATTGCTCTACCGGGTGCTGCATGGGCAGTTGCGCAACCACTTGGACCTGATGGATTCCTCCTTCTTCCTCGACCTGCAAAACCACTTGCAAAAGGTCGCTCAGGAACAGGGGATCGATGTCGGCGACCACGGCGCCTGGGATGCGTGGCTGGGAAATGCTGATGCCCCTTCCTGCTCCATCCGCAACGAGAAGCGCGAGACCTGGAATTAGTGCCATGACAACAGAAAACTGTTGGACCATCGCCTGCGTTCAGATGGACGTGGAGTTGGGCCAGCCAACCCGCAACACCGCCGCAATCATCGCCCAACTGGAACGCGCCGCCACCCAAGGCGCCCGCCTGATCGTGTTCCCCGAGTGCGCGATCACTGGCTACTCGTTTGGATCCCGAAAAGAAGCCCTTGAGGTGGCGACACCGCTGGATTCGCCCCATATACAGGCGATCCAGCAAGCCTGCGCCCGGCTGAATGTGTTTGCCGTGGTAGGCACGGCTGAAAAAGACGGCGAAACCTTGTTCAACACTGCTGTCCTTCTCGGTCCCACCCCCGGCCTGGTGGACCGTTACCGAAAAACCCACCTGCCCTGGATGGGCCTGGACAGGTTCACCCGGGCGGGTAATGAACCGTACCGGGTGATCGATCTGGGCGGCCTTCGGTTGGGAATACTTATTTGCTACGACGGCAGCTTTCCCGAACCCTGCCGAGCCCTCACCCTGTTGGGCGCAGATTTGGTGGTGCTGCCCACCAACTGGCCGGAAGGGGCCATGGGGGTTGTGAAACACCTTGTCGCCGCCCGAGCGCTGGAAAACCATATTTTCCACGCCGTTTGCAATCGCGTCGGAGAGGAGGGTGGCTTCCATTTCCTGGGACGGAGCCGTATCGCCAACCCAGGCGGGGACTACCTGGCGGCTTCCGAAGATGACCAACCCGCCCTGCTATTTGCTTCGTTAGATCCAATCCAAGCCAGGGCCAAGCACCTTGTCCGCGTGCCCGGCCAGCATGAAATCAGCCGTTTGGCAGACCGGCGCCCGGATCTGTACGGGCCCCTCACGAATACTGAACTGGTCCCCCCCAAACCAAATACCTGGGTTCCCCCTGCATGACCATTCCGACCTTCAGGAAAATCCGACCGCCAGTTTCCCGGTATCTGGACAAGCATGCCCACCCATCCCAAAGCCACAAACCTAATCCATCATTAAACTTGCGACTTTGATCAACAAAAAACCCAAGCCATGGCCTGCTCTGCGATTCCATGGCACAAAGGTTGCCCCAATCGATAAGATAATCACTTGGAGTGATGCGCCCCCCTGACGGGCGCCTTTCCACAGGCCCGATAGCACCATGCATCACCACACACACAAGACTCCTCCACCCTTGCCCCGACTATTCGGGCGGTGGATGCCGGTTTTTTTGGCTCTCTCCCTGTGGCTGATCGCTGGCATGGCGGTCACGCTGGCCCTGCCCGGTTGCGGTGTGACCGAAATCCCGGACACGGTTCTCTACCCGCTCCGCTCCAATCCCCTTATCAATCTCGAAAAAGCCCCAGCCTCTGCTCCACCAGCCTTTCCCCCCCCTGGCAAACCGGAAGTTAGCCTCACCTGGTTGGCCGAGCAGGGAGTACCCATCCTGAACCCGACAGAGCTGGATGGCACCCCGTGGGGCAATGCTTGGCGGGAGGAGGTAAACACTTTTCTTCTGAGCCAGTTTGGCACCCCCGCGAAACCCAGGGTGGGTGGGGAGGGTGTAGAAGGCCATGCCGCCATCACCAAATTGTCTGAAACCCTCCAACTCACTCCAACGGTTCTTGAACGGGGCAGCAAGCAATACCGTCGCCTTTGCCTCCACTGCCACGGGCTGGGCGGAGAAGGGGCAGGGGCGACTAGTGGCTGGCTGAATCCACTCCCCAGGGATTT
>DKBS01000046.1:4544-16403 GCA_002451275.1 Planctomycetaceae bacterium UBA6894
TCTGAATCCACTCCCCAGGGATTTCCGCCAAGGGGAATTCAAATTCATTTCCTCCGCCGAGCACAAACTCGAGTCGGGGTTCCAACCGCTAAAAGCCAGGCCTAGGCGCGAGGATTTGTTGCGCACCCTACACCAAGGTCTGGAAGGTACTTCCATGCCCAGCTTCGCCCTGCTGGCTCCGGAAGATATCGAAGCCTTGGCCAGCTATACCCTGCACCTCAGCATCCGTGGCGAGGTGGAATACTGGGCCCTTTACTATGCCCTCCGCAAGGACCCCGAAACGATCAAGGCTGTTGACAAGGATCCATCCAGAGAAGCCCAGGCCCGCACCCTGTGTTTCCTGGCCGGGGCACTCGAATGGGAAGACCCCGAGGCGGATGTGGAAGATTTCGCCGGCAAGACCAAGGAAAAGATCCTCACCGCCGGTATGGCCAAGCTGCTCGACCGTTTACTGCGTGAGTATGCGGCGGCTGACAAAAACCCCATCCAGCCCATGGCGGATCCGTACCCAGCCGACCAGCCCACCACTTCCCAGTCGCTAGCCAACGGTCTGAAGATTTTCCAGGCCCAATGCGTCAATTGCCATGCAGGCTACGGCCGCCAAAGCGCTCTGCGTTACGACAACTGGGGTGGTGTGGTGCGTCCGGCCAACCTAACCTCCCCGGTTTACAAGGGAGGCAGGCGTCCCGTTGATATCTATTACCGTATCATCCGGGGAATTCCGCCCTGTGGCATGCCCAAGGCGAACGTTCAGGAGGGAGATCCCGCACGGCAGGCCTGGGATCTGGTCCGTTTCCTCATGGCGCTCCCCTATCCAGAATCCTTGCCCCCCGAAATCCGTCAGCAAATCCACGGCGGAGCCAAACAGTGATGTTGCTCGACCCCGGAACAAAACCCGCTGTCTCCCAGGCGACCGAAACCACCGGGTTCGCCTTCAACTGGGCCGCGCCCGAGCACGCCCTGCCGCTGGTGCTCACCGCGGTGGCATTCTTGGTTTGGCTTGTTGCTTTCAAGTTCAGGAAAGTCTGGGCAGCACTGTTTGGCATTAACGCCGCTATTGTTGCCGCCTACACCACCTGGAGCGCCCGCAACAACTATTGGATGCCGGAGATCGCAAGCGAGTTGGCCGCCGAAGTGGACAGCCTGTTCAATCTGGTGCTTTTTCTCGTCACCATTTTTTTCGTGGCCACCCAGGCCGTGCTCGTTTACACCATGGTGCAGAAAGCGCCAGAGGGCGGGCGGGCCAAATCTGTCCACGGCCACCACATCCTTGAGTTGGTCTGGACTGTCATTCCGGGTGCGCTGCTGGTTTATGTCGCTCTGGCACAGCTCCCCACCTGGGCGAAAATGAAGGGACAGACGGCAGGTACACTCGTACCGGTCGGGTACGACGCCGCAACGGATGCCGCCGACTTGCTGGTCACCGTCACAGGCAAGCAATGGGAATGGCGAATGCGATACGCCGATCCCTCAGGATCAAAACCAGCAAACCCGCTGCTTTGGGCATCCACCCCCGCCGCAACTGATGTGCATATGGTCAATGAATTACACGCCTGGCAGGGAGCCAAGGTGCGCATGATGCTTCGCACCACGGATGTGATCCACAGCTTTTTCCTGCCCCATTTCCGCTTCAAGCAGGACATGCTTCCAGGCAAAACCATCCCCGCATTGCTCTATACGGACAAAAGCAACATCAACGCCGACGGCACCGAACGGCTGTGGGAGATCGCGTGCGCAGAGTTGTGCGGCGGCAACCACTACCGCATGCGTGGCAAGGTCGTCATCCATCCTGATCGCGCATCGTTCAACCAATGGCTGAACGACCAGAAGTCCAGACAATCCGCCCGCAAGGAATCCCTTGCGGCGGCCAACAATACCCCCGCCATCCCGGCCGGTAACGAAGAATGAGCCAGACACGACCCATTCCCCATGACGTGACTGCCCATGTTGCCGGACATCAACAGCCGGGTTTCATCGGCCGGTACATCTTCTCGACCGACCACAAGGTGATCGGCATCCAGTATCTTTTTTCAGCCGTGCTGTTCCTACTGGTTGGCGGGGGACTTGCCCTGCTAGTGCGACTGCAGGTCGGGTATCCCGATGAGTCGATCGGCATCCTCACCCGCCTGATCCCTGGCCTTGCCAGGCACATCCCCCCCGAATGGGGTGGACGCATGTCGCCCGAATTTTACACCATGCTTTTCACCATGCACGCCACGGTTATGATCTTTCTTGTCATCATCCCCTGGCTCACCGGCGCTTTCGGCAACTTCCTGATCCCGTTAATGATCGGCGCCAAGGATATGGCATTCCCGATCCTTAACATGCTGTCCTACTGGTTCATGTGGCCGGCCTTTGGCCTGCTGATGGCCAGCTTTTTCGTGGATGGCGGCGCGTCAGGTGTGGGCTGGACCGCCTACCCAACCCTTTCCAGCGCCGACTTGGCTGATGGTTCCTTTGCCTCCCCCGCAGCCCGTCACGCCGGTTTGGGCCAGACCCTGTGGCTGCTGGCCGTTTTCTTCTCGGGTGTCTCCTCGATGATGGGCAGCGTCAATTACATCACCACGGTGCTGCACCTGCGCGCTCCGGGAATGACCCTGCTCCGCATGCCACTCACCGTTTGGTCCTTGTTTATTACCGCCATTCTGCAGGCTGTAGCGCTTCCGTCGCTCACCGTGGCGGCGATCATGCAACTGACAGACAAGGTCTTTGGAACCGTTTTCTTCCTGCCACCTGGTGGCGCACAATTTGGCGCCTGGAGCACCGGAGCCGGCGGCGGCCAGCCCCTGCTCTGGCAGCACCTTTTCTGGTTCTACTCACACCCGGCAGTCTACATCATGCTGTTGCCTGCCATGGGCATGGTTTCCGACATCCTCGCCGTGTTTTCCCGCAAGCCACTTTTCGGTTACAGACCCATGGTTTATTCCATGTCAGCAATCGGCGGGCTTGGATTTATTGTGTGGGGCCACCACATGTTCCAAAGCGGCATGGACCCACGCATCGGCGCCGGTTTCATAATCGCCACTATTTTGATCGCGTTGCCCAGCGCCGTTAAGACCTTCAACTGGCTGGCCACCCTCTGGGGCGCAAATATCCAGTTCACCACCCCCATGCTCAATGCCATGGGCTTCATTTCCATGTTCGTCATCGGCGGACTGTCCGGCATCTTCATGGCAGTCGCCCCGGTCGATGTGAATGTGCACGACACCTACTTCATCGTCGCGCACATTCATTACGTGCTGTTCCTCTCCACACTGTTTGGGCTGTTTGCCGCCACCCAGTTCTGGTTTCCCAAAATGTTCGGCCGCTGCATGTCCGAACCGCTGGGCAAGCTGCACTTCGCGCTCACTTTCATCCTGGCCAATTGTACGTTTTACCCGATGCATATACTCGGGATTGGCGGCCATCCGCGCCGCTATTTCGACCCGACGCTGTACGAGTTCCTGCAACCCTTTCAGCCGCTGAACAGGTTCATGACCGTCAGCGCCATTTTACTGGGATTGGCCCAGCTCATTTTCCTGGCAAATTTCTTCTTCAGCCTTTTCTTTGGGAAAAAGGCATCCGCCAACCCATGGGATTCCAACACCCTGGAGTGGCAAGCTCCCTCTCCTCCGCCCCACGGCAACTTTGAAACCACGCCGGTGGTGGTGCGTGGCCCCTATGAGTATGGGGGTGAAGGCGCCACCGATCATCTGCCGCAGACCGCCACCGCCTGAGAAAACACCCTCCAATGACCACGCCCCGTGCCCTGCCAGTCTGGTACCCCAATACCGCGCGCCTTGCCTGGTGCAGTGCGGCGTGCGTGCTGGCGCTCATACTTCTGGGCACCCTGATTACCACCTACAGGGTCGGCATGGTCGACCCGATTTGGCCGACGGAACCTTGGTTCCTGTTGGGGGTGAACTGGAAAGAGCCTTCCCCCGGCTACTTCATCGAGCATATCCACCGGGTTTTCGGGTATTTGGCCGGGCTGTTCATACTAGGAACGGCCTGCCTGGCGTGGGGTTCGCGCGCTCGTGGCAACCGCTTGGTCCCGATGCTTCTGGTGTTGGGAGTCTTTGTCGGCATGATTGTCAGCATGTCGGCTGTCCAGCGTGACCCGGTCACCCGTCTGCCGCTCGGAACGGTCAACCGATCTCTCCTATTCCCCGGAGTTTTGGTCGGAGTCGGCTCAGCGATCACCCTGATCCTGCTTGCACTGCGCGATCTCAGCCTGGCGGTGCCGGGTTCTTCCATGCGCTTGGCGGCCACGCTCGGATATGTGGGCGTGGTCACCCAGGGCATGCTCGGGGGCCTGCGTGTTTACCTCCACGCCCTCGTCGGGCCTGAATTGGCGACTATCCACGGTGCCTTCGGGCAGTTGGTTCTCTCCCTGGTCGTGCTTACCGCCATACTCGCATGGCCCGTCGGCCGGTCCGCCGAACTGACCCCGCAGTTGTCCCAGTCGCGTCGCTTGCTCACTAGCCTGCTGGTGCTGTGCCTGCTGCAACTCATCTGGGCAGTGGTAGTTCGTCACCAGGGAGCTACCTGGGCCCAGCGGTTGCATGTACTTTTTGCCATCCTCATCGGAGGCTGGGTGGGCGCGCTTTCCGTTGCAGCCGCCAAGGTCAACGGCCTGAAATTCTGGTCAAGAGGTCTTGGTGTTCTCTTGCTTCTACAGGTTGTCCTTGGCGTGGAGGCCTGGTTGGGAAAGTTCGGCACGGGCAAGCCTTTCATTGAAACCGCCAAGACTTTCAGCGAGGCCTTTCTGCGCACCAGCCACTCTTTTCTGGGTGCCATTTTCCTCAGTTGGGTGGTGGCGGCCTGGGCACGCTCAGGCCAATGGAGGGGCTCCATCACCCAAGGCAGCTTCACCGCTGATTCACCATTCGCCCAAACACCTTTCGCCTCGCCGCGGAGTCCATCATGACCGAGGCGGGCGCAACCGCGTCACCCACTATCACCGGGACCGCACACTCCATTGCTCAAACGGGGCGTAAACCTTCCGTGGTGCGTGATTTCATTGAACTGACCAAACCACGCATCGCCGTGCTGGTTCTGATAAGTGTCGCTGCGGGTGCGTTTCTTGCAGGGGAGCTTTTCCCGCATCGTTTCCACTGGATGCTTCTCGTGCATGCAGTGGTTGGATCCGGATTGGTAGCCGGAGGGGCCAGCGCACTCAACCAGGTGCTCGAACGCAAGACTGATGGGTTGATGGTGCGAACCCGCAACCGCCCGTTGCCAGCAGGCCGGTTGACACCGATGGCCGCCACTTGGTTCGGCATCATCCTCGGGGTGCTGGGAACTGCTGAATTGTGGATCTTTCTTCCCTCTCCGGCCTGCGCCATCACAGCACTGCTCACCCTGCTGGGATATGTCCTCATCTACACGCCGCTCAAAACCGTCACCGACCTCAACACCATTATCGGAGCAGCTCCCGGGGCCACGCCCCCCATTCTGGGTTACCTCGCCGTTACCGGAGAAATGGATGGCCCCGCCTGGTCCCTTTTCCTTATTTTGTTCATCTGGCAGATCCCGCACTTTTTGGCCATCGCCTGGATGTACAAAGACCAATACGCGGCTGCCGGCATGCGCATGCTGACTGTTCGCGACACCACAGGCCATTCCACCGGCCTGCAAATGGTTCTCTACTGTCTCGCGCTGCTGACGGTATCCCTTTCACCTGTGCTGCTTTTCCCGCCAGATAGGCGCCCCGGTATGGTGTACCTGTTGGGCAGCATGCTCTCCGGCCTGATGTTTCTGGTGGCCGCCATCCGATTTTTCCGCAATCCAACAGTACTGCTCGCCCGCAAAGCGTTGCGCGCCTCCCTTTTGCACTGGCCTTTGGTCCTCGCCTTCCTCCTGATGGATCAGGCACGCCCCCTGCCTGAAACACCCGCCATCCCGCCTTTTGCCAGCGATAAGGCAAACGCCCCAGCTCCCTCCGAGGAGACAAAATAATGAATGCACCCGCCCACCCAGTCAGTGAGGATTGCATGCCGGCCCCTGCCTCCCTGGCTACGGGCCAGATGGGCATGTGGCTGTTTCTCGCAACCGAGGTGATGTTTTTCGCGGCCCTTCTCGCCACCTACCTGATTCTGCGCTTCAGCGTCGCGGGACCGGATGGCAGCGGTTGGCCGAACCCCGCCCAGGCCCATATGAATCCCTGGATTGGCCTAGCCAACACTGCTTTGCTGCTCATCAGCAGCGTCATGGTGAGTCTCGCGGTGCAAGCACTCGCCTTGGGCGACGCGTCACGGGCGACCCGCTTCCTTTGGGTTGCCATCGCACTTGGTACAGCATTCCTCTGGGTCAAATCCTACGAATACTATGGCAAATTCAAGCATAACCTTTTGCCCGGCAAGGTAGGCGAGGTCTTCCCCCAGGGTTCCTCCATTGCGCGTCGGTACGATGAGGGCCCCGGGCTTGCCTGGCTTGAAGCAGTCAAGCCGCAGCTTGAGGCGATGGGCGGTCGTGAATACAGGCTGATCACGGGCAAGGAAAAGGGTGAAGCCGCCTCGCAACCAGCCCAGGTGGCGGAGGCGGTTCAGGCGGATCCCTCCAAACGGCTCGCCGTTGAAATTCTCGAAGCATTCGACAAGGGCATGGCGACTCCGTCGATGGTCGCCCGAAAGGTCTACGAGACCAACGAAGCCATCCGCTCCGAAGGCTCTGCCCGAAAGGAACTGGAGACATTCCCCGCCCTGCCCCACGGCAACCTGTGGGCCTCGTGCTATTACGTGATCACCGGCCTTCACGCCACCCACTTGCTGGCGGGCTTGATCGCCTTGGGTGTCCCTGCTCTTGCGGGTCTGTTCGGCCGCCTAAGGTCATCGGGTCTGGGCTATCTTTCCAACACCGCCCTGTATTGGCACTTTGTCGATCTGGTCTGGATTATTGTTTTTCCCCTGCTCTACCTGGTGTAAAAACCATGCACGCCCCTGAAAACAAGCAGGCATCCGCGGAGTCGCCCGGCGCGGTTTGGACAATTGCATTGGTCATGCTGAGTTGTCTGATTGGCGTGACTCTGCTGAAAAATATCCCCGTACTGGCAAGCTTGCCAAAGCCGGTTTTTTGGGCCCTGTACACCCTTCCCATCATTCTCTGCGCCTGGTTTCACCTGCATCTCAATCGTCATGGCAAGGCCCTGGCGTTCCTGCTGGTACCGATCTTCCTTGTCGCGGCTGTGATGGTACTTTGCCTCCTGCCGGATGGCCTGTTCGCATGGAGTGTTCGATGAAACTGAGCCGGATCGGCTGTCTGGCAGTGGCCTTTCTCTGCGCCGCCATCAGCGGATGCAGGTGGTGGACCGGAGGCGATGACCCGGAAAGCCCATTCGGACCGGTTGGTTCCTTTTCCCTGAGGGATTCGGAAGGAGAAACTTGGACCCCCGAGAAACTGCGGGGGAAGGTCTGGGTCGCTTCCTTCCTGTTCACACGGTGCCTGGGCGGCTGCCCCCAGGTCACTTCCTCGATGTCCGAGATCCAGAAACGCACAGCAGACCGCAGGGACCTGATGCTGGTCAGCTTCACGGTAGACCCAGAAAGGGACACCCCCGGGGAGTTGAAGAAATTCGCTGAGAGATTTGATGCCAACCCCGCCCGCTGGAAATTCCTGCTGGGCGAGGAGGAAGCCATCCACAAGATGATCCGCGAACAGTTCAAGCTGGGCATCCAGCGGAACAGCCCAGGTGCCAGCAAGGAAGTGAAAGCTGGATTCGAGATTGATCACCCCCTGAAGTTGGTTGTGGTGGACAAGCAGGGTCAGATCCGTGGTTATTTTCCCGGACTACCCGATGAGAATGGTGGTCCTGAAGCCGCGGAGGGGCATGCCGGAGCCCTCCGGAAAATGCGGGCCCAAATCGACATGCTGCTGCGCGAGAAACACGGTTTGGAATGGCTTGTCCCCTCCGCCGAGGCGAACGCTTTCCTCAACGGTTTGGCAGGTATTTTTTTGGTGGGCGGCCTGGCTTTGATTTTCTCGGGGCACAGAAAGGCGCATTCGATCGCCATGTTGTGCGCGGTGCTGTGCTCCGCCCTGTTCCTTGCCTACTATCTCACCTACCACCTGGCGATCAAATCGGGTGTGGCCACCAGCTTCACCGAACGCGCCCCGCTCGCCCCGCCCAGTGTTCGCTACCTTTATCTGGGCATTTTGCTAACACATACCGTCCTTGCAATCGTGATCACTCCGCTTGCCCTGCGTCTGGTATGGCTGGGCTATACCGAAAAATTCACCAGCCACAAAAGCCTTGCCCGCTGGGTGTACCCCTTCTGGCTCTATGTGGCCATCACGGGCGTGGTGGTATATTGGATGCTTTACAGGCTTCCCGGTGCGGCAGGGTGGAATTGATGCGCACTTTCAAAAAACACCGGATTGCCGCCGCAATCCTTATGGGTTCCTCCACCGGGGCGACCTGGGCGTGCCCGGCCTGCGCTGGCAATTTGCCACCCGATGAGGATGGTTCCAGCAGGGCAGGCAGCCAATGGGCTTACAATGTGAGCATTGGTATGCTTCTAGGCACACCGGCCTGCCTGGTGGCGGGCATCGGCTACCTGGCCCGCAAACAAATGCGCCAAATTGAAAACGGCCACCGGTAGTTGCGGCCAACTCATCGGGTGAAGCGCATCATTCCCAACAACCCGTCTCCGACCAGCAATCGCGTGGCCGCATTGGCAAATCCAGCTTCCCGGGCCATGCGCCCGTAGGTCTCCACGCTTTCGGGAAAATCACTGGTGGTGATGTGGCCATCCACCTCGGCCCATTCTTCCGGACTGTAAATCTCTGCGCCCACACGGTGCAACCGCTCAAGCATCAGGGGCAGCCATTCCGCCCGCCCCATCCCTGCCGGCAATAATTCGTCAATCAACCACAGTCCGCCGCCCGGCTTCACCCACCGAGCCACCCCCTGGAAAAATCTCTCCTTGTCCGCGGTGGCCAGATGGTGAAGCGAGTACGACAGCGTCACCACATCGAACGCGCGCTTGGGCGGTGTGCTGACAAATTCCAGAAATTCCGCCTGTTTCACCTCGGCGGGAATGCCCCTGAAACGCAGATTGTCCCGCGCGGCCAGAAGCACGGGCCCACCTGCCAAGTCCACCGCCATGCAACGCGACACACGCATCCCGGCAAGCGCCTTGGCCAGGCTTCCTGCGTCGCCACTGGCCAAATCCAGCAGACTGAAATGGGTGGGCAAGCGCAGCAGGTCATCCCGCAATGCGTTGAAAAGTTCCTGATGACACAATAAGTTGCCCTTCACCATGCGCTCATACACGCCCCACTGGCTGACGAAAAACTGGCGCACCGTCTCCGATTTCAAGGGCGATCCTTCCGACATGGTCCCGACTCTCCATCACGGCAGGGCTGGCAGCCCCTTGAATTCAAAGGTCAATTTTTCCTCTCGAACGCCTGTAAGCGTTCGGTAGCGAATCACCCGGGGCCGCTTTTCCGTGCCCTCGGGCAAAACAACATGGTAGGTGATTTCGGCACTGCGCTCATCCTCCTGCTCCAGCACCTGTCCCACCGGTTTCAGCACCTCGCCCAGGCGATCTTCCATCCACAAACGGTTCAGCACCACCCAACTCTGGTAAGACTCCAGGCCCGGCCCCCCGGGTTCGCGTTCCACGCGCACCCGCAGGGAAATCCTTCGTCCACTGCGACTGATTCCCTTCAACCTGCAGAACATGGCTCCCTCACGGGCCCCTTCCATAGGTCCCCGTTTCAACTCTTCCCCCAAGTCAGGCCAGTGCCCGAGGCGCAATTCGCGCATGGCCACCGGCACAATTGCTTTTCCCTTCAGGATCAAGGTCCAGCCGGTTTTCAACCCGGCCATATCCTTTACCGGCAAGGGAACATTCATTGCGCCACTGGCGCTCGGCTCCCGCAGGGCACCGGAATTTTTCAGCACGCTGGTTGTTTTCCCGTCCACACTCACCAAAATTTCATCCCAAACGGACGGAACCAACAGAGGCTCCATCCCCGGTTCCCACCCCAACTCAACCCGAAGGGTCCGGGTAGCCCCTTCCCCGGGATTGGCAAAGTCCTCGCTTCGACTCCACCCACGGGCAACCAACCGAAACGGGCCGCTGTGGCTCGCCATCCAACGCCCGCCGGGGGGTAACTGGGCCAGCCGTATCACCCTGCCGTCTGCGTCCAAGACCACTGAGCGGTTCAACCGACTGGCAAGTTCATCCGCCCAGCGAAAAACCTTGACCTCGTTTGGGCCGCTTTCCAGACTTGGCCCGGGAACCATGCCCGCCAATCCCGGGCATTCCCATCGCCAGCCGGTCTTTTTGCCCAGCTCCATCGCCACCGCTCCCCATTCGGCTGGAAGTTCCAGCCGGACAGGATCTTTCAGTGGATCGCTTTGACCCAATATCAGTAGCAAGCTAAAGATCGGGCACACAATCAGGACCTTTGGTAGAAGAACTCATGCTGGCCTTGGGCAAGGCACCTGTCTTTTCTTAGGATTTCATTATTGAACAGGTTCCAGCGACTGGTTGCCCACACCAAACCTGCCCGATCTCCCCAATAAGGATACCCCCCCTGTGGAACCCCCCCCCTTTGGCCTTTTGCGCCAAGTTCAAAACCAGCCGGAATTGACAGACATTGCCAGCGCTGTGCGTCAGGCCTGGGAATCCTCAGCGCTGGCCAGCCGTCTCAAACCAGGCCAAACCGTGGCCATAGGGTGCGGCAGCCGGGGCATTGTTTCCATTGACACCATGGCAAGGGAAACCATCGCTTTTTTCAAATCCAAGGGCTGCAAACCGTTCATCGTTTCCGCCATGGGCAGCCACGGTGGCGCCAATAGCAAGGGCCAGCGCGAACTGCTGGGTGAGTACGGCATCTCCGAGGAAAAGCTAGGCGTTCCAGTGAAGACCGATATGACCAGCACGGTCATCGGGCAAACCACCTTCAATGAGCCGGTCCATTGGGATGCCAACGCCCTCGCCGCTGATGTGGTGGTCACCCTTTCGCGCATCAAGCCGCACACCGATTTCAGAGGCAGATACGAGAGCGGCATCGTCAAAATGCTGGTCATCGGCTTGGGCAAGCGAGAAGGGGCCTCACAGCATCATCAGTGGGGCTATCTTGGCCTGCGCGACCGCATGCCCCAGGCCGTGCGCGTCATCATGGAAAAAACCAACTTTCAGGCCGGTTTGGCCATCCTGGAAAACGCCCGAGAGAAAACTGCCCGCGTCGAAGTGGTGGACAAAGCTGACCTCCTCGACCGTGAACCGTTGCTGCTGGATGAGGCCCGAAGCCTGATGGGGCGCCTTCCCTTCCATCAGCTCGACATGCTGGTGATTGGCGAGATTGGCAAGAACTACAGCGGTGCTGGCATCGACCCCAATGTGGTCGGTCGCCTGCTGGTGGAAACCATGGTGGAGGATCCCAATCCCTCCATCACCCGCATTTGCGCGCTGGACCTATCCCCGGAAAGCCACGGCAATGGCACCGGTGTGGGCATCGCGGACCTCACCACCCAGCGCCTGCTCGATTCCATCGACCCGGTCCCTTTCCGCATGAACAACCTGACCGCCTGCTTCCTGTGGCGGTCCAAACTGCCATTGGCATTCCCCAACGACCGTGACTGCATCCAGGCCGGCCTCGACACCTGTTGGCAACCGATTTTCAACAACCTTCGCATGGCCATCATTCCCAACTCCCTAGAACTCGAGTGGATTTGGGCCTCTCCCACCCTTCTGGAGGAAGCAGCTAGCCGGAAGGACCTGCGGGTTGAAAAACCTGCTTCCCCCCTAGCCTTTGATCCTCAGGGCAATTGGGATATCCCGGCCCTGTTTCCCCATAGCGTTCCAGGACGGAGAAACACCGGCAAAGGGCATTAATAAAAATGGTTAAAATGGAGATAACAGGGAA
>DKBS01000190.1 GCA_002451275.1 Planctomycetaceae bacterium UBA6894
GGCCCGTCGCGGCACAGACCCGCCAGGGGATTCCAAAATTAAACTCGACAAAACTCCTCCCGCTGCGGGAGGGGGTGGGTATGCTTGCTGGGCACAAAATCAACCCTGTATTGGTTGCAGAACTTAGCCCAGGGTAAGGCGAGCTCAATGAGCCGCCACCCTGGGTTCAGAGCCGCAGACCCATGTCCAAAAACCATCAACCCCCATTGCCAAAACCCGTCACCCCAGCCGGTGACCCAAGCACTGGCCCCGCCCAAGGTCCAAACCCATGCGCCAACCCTGCGCCCGCCTACAACTCAAAAACCAATCCACCCACTTGCTCCTCCTTTTCCGCTCGGGAGAAGGAGGCCGTCAGGATGAGGTCTGCGGAATCCCTGAACCCGCTAAAAACACCCCCAGCCAAACAAAGACATCCCAACCACAGGCCCAATGCTCAGACCAAACCAACCGACCCCGGCAGGCGCTGGATGCCCACTACCGGCAATCACCCCGTCCCGAAAAAGCACCCGTGCCCAAAAACGAGACAACATCCCGAACCATACCCAAGACCGGCCCATCAACCGTCCCAGGAAACTCCGTCCCAGGCGATCACTCTTTCCAGCAAAGCCACCACCTGGCTGGCAAACAGTTCGAAAAGTTGCTCGCCTTTCAGCGCCGTGGCCACCGAAGGTGTGCCGATGTATCCCGGTGTCGTGCGCTCCCGCGTGATCCAGGCGCGGTGGGCCGGACTGAAAGGCTTGCCAAAGGGAACCGCCGGCAGCGATTGATACTCCCCCACCAGCTTGCGGTAAAGCGCCAGCATCATCGAGGTTTCCCACTCGCAGGCATGGCCCATTTCCCCCTGCACCAGATCGGGCACCAGTTCAGTCATGGGCCTGCCGGTATCCCCCAGGGCCCAGTAGGTGGCGTGCAGCAGCAGCGGCGTCTGGTCGTCACGCGTTTCCTGTCGCAGCTCAAAAAGCGCCTGCTGCGCGGGAATCATGTTCCCGCCATGCCCGTTCAAAAACACAATCCGCCGGAATCCATGCTTCAGGAAGTTGCGCGCCATCTCCTTCAGCAAATCCAGGTAGGTCCGCGGCGCGGCGCTCATCGTTCCGGGAAAATCCAGATGATGCTCCGAATTGCCCAACCACATCAGCGGTGCCATCAAGATTTTGCCGGCCAAACCGACATGCGCCCGGCGTGCCACCTCGCCAACCAACAAGCTGTCGGTCATCAACGGAAGGTGCGGTCCATGCTGCTCCACCGCGGCAATGGGAATCACCACCGGGATGCGCCGGTCCAGCGCCGCCACCTGGGGCGAGGTCATCTCGTGCAGATGCATTTTTCTTTTCCTTTCCTGGGCGGATCATTCCCGCCAGTACAGCGATTCCCTGGGCCCCTGGTAGGCGATTTTCAGATGGGGAGTTTCCAGGGGCTTCCCTCCCGCGGCCAGCGAGTCCACACCGGCGATCACCAATCCCGAGGTCAACAGGGTTCGCTCCACCGGAACGGGTGTTGCCCCTGTCAGCACCATCTCCTCAATCTGCCGGCACAGCGGATGGAAAAAGTCGGCGGTGGTGGCCCCATGCTTGGGCATCGGCAGGTGAAACACGCACGACATCGGGTCCGCCTCCCCTGCCACCTGCCCGGCCCAGGTGAAATCCCGCACCCCGGTCAGGAAGGAGGAACTGCGGAATCCGCCGGCATGCTCAAAGAAAAAACCGGTGATGGTCGGCAGATTGGCCCGGGCCCATTCCAAAGTCACCGCATCGGTCACATAGCCGTCCGCGGCGGGCAGGTTATGGCTGCGGTTCAGCGCCGCCACAAAGAGCTTCCGGGTGGCCTCCCGCTCCGGACCGGCCAACTCGTTCCAGACCGCCTCATTCTTCAGGGCGCGCACCGACACCACGCCCGCCTCACCCCCCTTGCGTCGTTCCGCCATGCACTGGGCGGTTTCGAAGGCGTGAAAATCGTAGCTGTCCACCCCGCCGTACGCCACGCAGAGGCTTTCGGTGAGATCGGCCCCATACGGAACCTCGGTCTGGGGCTCGCGGCGTGTGACCGGCAACGAGGATCCCGCCAAAAACGGGAAACCCAAGCGCCTCGAATCCTCGACCATCTCCTTGCATTCCGCCCACTCGGTGGACAGGTGCTTGTCGTTGAACACCGGCACCGAGCGCCCACTCTCCTCAAACACCTTCACCACATCCTTGAACCATCGGTAGCGCGGGTAAAGAACCTGGCCCTTGCCGTTCTTGGGGTAGTTTCCATGCTCGCCAATGATCACCACACCATCCACCGCCAGCTTGCCCGTACCCAGCGTCAACGCCTCCGCGACGGTGGGGAACAGTTTCAGGTTGTGCCGCTTCACCCGCCCGCGCGCCAGGTCACCCTCGGGAAATTGGTCGATGTACACCCCGGCAAGATCCACCCGGGGCTTCTGCCACTTCCCCGCCCAGGGATAACCAAGGGTCAATCGGTCCAGGAAATGCTGCGCGTGCGCCAGGGGCCGAACCTCAGTCCCCAGAAAAGCCACTTTCTTGCGGCTCGACGGGCCTGCGCCAGCCTGCCCGGCCAATGTCCATTGGGAAACCGCGCAAAACACACTGGCAAGGAATTCACGGCGGGGAAGCATGTTGTTTTCCAGGGGACCATGCTTGGTGGAGGGTAGGAGCTCCGATGGTACCTGTTTTTCACGGGCGAACAATGATTTTCACCACCTGTGCCAGGGCAGGCCAACCCTTATAATGGCCCCATCATCATCCAGGGCGGAGAGAACCAGGCATGGCCGGCGTCACGTGGTACAAACGAATCCAGATTTTGCCCGGCTTTGCACTCATTTTCAGCAGCAGGGGAATCTCCTTCGCCTTTGGCAAACGCGGTTCCTCCATCAAGGTCGAAGGCCCCGGCAAGTGGAGCAGGGGCATGGTCTCGGGTATCTTGGATTTTCTCAAAAAGATGGTTCTGGGCGGCAAGAAATAAGCCGCCCGCCCCTGGAGCGTGCGCCCGTGCCCAAAATCACTGACTGGCTGCTGCTTGGCCTGCTACTATCCCACGCCACCCCCTTCGCCAACGCCCAAGACAAGGCCCCGCCCTACAACGATCCAGCTCCAGCTAAACGCAACTTCACCGCACGCGCCGGCGCACTCGATCCCAATGCCCGCCCCCACCCCGAAATCGACTTCCTGTTCGAACGGGATGGCAAGCCCGTCGATACCCAGCACGCCACAGTGGACACCCGGGTACCCCCCCGGGGCAAGCTGGTGATCTGGCTGATGGGCCACAATCAGCAGCTCTTCGACCGTCTCTCCGGCTATGGCCTCCATGCGATCCGCGTCCACTACGCCAACGGCTGGTTCAATCAGTTCGGCAAGGAACCTCCGCCCGCCGATCCGCAACATCTCGGCAACATCCGCCTCGAGGCCGCCACCGGAGAGGACTTCAGTCCCCTGGTCCATATCCCCAAGGCCGATGGCATGGCCCACCGTTCCCTCATGTTCGTGAAATGGCTGGCCCAAAAGGATCCTGCCGGTAACTGGGGCCAGTTCCTCACCGAGAACCAATCCGACCTCCGCTGGGACAAAATCATCGTCAGCGGCGCCTCGCACGGGGCCACCACCTCCGCCCGTTTCGCCAAGCACCGGCAAGTGGACCGCGTGGTCATGTTCTGCGGCCCCCGCGACCAGTACGAGAACTGGCAAGCCCTGCCATCCGCCACGCCCCCCAATCGCTTTTTCGGTTTCAGCCATGTGCTCGACACCGGCTGGTCTGGCGACCACTACTGCCGCTCCTGGGAAATGCTCGGCCTCCATCAGTTCGGCCCTTTGGTGGATGTCGATGCCACCCCGGCACCCTTTGGCTTCTCCCGCCGCCTCATCACCCGGGCCGATGTGAAAAACGATGCCAAACGCGCCCACAGTTGCGTCACCCCGGGCGGTGCCGCCGTGAAAGACCCTGCCGGCAAATACATCCACGAGAAAGTCTGGGAATACCTGTTCACCTGCCCGGTGGACCAGGTCGGCCAACCTGTTGCCGAAGATCCCGCCTGCCGCAAAAACCTCCGCAAGTAAATCCAACCCGGGATCTTCCACCATGCTCTGCCTGGCGCTTTGCCTGCTGTGTCCCCTGCCATCACAGGTTCCCGCCCCACTCGACCTCTCCCAGGCGGTCGTGGTCACCAGACCAGGCAAGCTCCCCGCTGCCGAAGCCATGGCCTCCACCGTGCTGGTGGAGGAGATCGCCAAACGCACCGGCGTCTCCCTGAAGACATCCAGCCAGTGGCCGGCGGGCGATTCTCCCGTGATCGCCCTCACCATCTCGGATGCCGAAAACCCCCGGGCTGAACAGATCGCCGGCCCCAAGCCCTCCGCCAAGCCGGAAAGCTTCACCATCTCCGTGTCCGCCAAAGAGGGCCAGCACCCCCGGGTGATGGTGCAGGGCCGGGATGGGCGCGGGGTCCTTTTTGGCGTGGGCCGCCTGCTCCGGGCCCTGGAACTGGGCAAGGGCAAGGTGAAACTCGGCGCCCGGTTCGTGGCGCAGGAATCCCCCGATGTATCAATCCGTGGTCACCAGATCGGCTACCGGGCCCGCGCCAACAGTTGGGATACCTGGACCGTGGCCCAGTTCGATCAGCATTTCCGCGATCTCGCCATTTTTGGCGCCAACTGCATCGAGAACATACCGTTTGAGGACAACGATCCCTCCCCCCACTTCAAGCTCCCGCGTGCGGAGATGAACCTGCGCTTCGCCGAACTCTGCGACAAATACGACCTCGACCACTGGGTATGGGTGCCCGTCCAGATCAAGCTGCCGAATGACCGGGACGAGCAGGAATTCCTCTCCAAACAGGACGCGTTTTACAAAGCCTGCAAAAGGCTCGACGCGGTCTTCGTCCCCGGCGGCGATCCCGGCGAGAACCACAGCCAGGACCTGGTCCCCTTTCTCGAGAAAATGGCCGCCACACTGGCCAAACACCACCCCAAGGCCAAGGTGTGGTTATCCCTGCAAGGGTTCAAAAAAGCCGATGTGGACCACTTTTATGCTTATCTGGATAGCCAAAAACCCCAATGGCTCGGAGGCGTGGTGATGGGCCCCTCCAGCCCGCCCCTCGAGGAAACCCACACCCGCCTGAAGGGCCGCTACCCCATCCGCTGGTACCCGGACATCACGCATGTGGTGCGCTGCCAGTACCCGGTCCCCTGGCTCGACCCCGCCTTCGGCGCCACTCTCGGCCGCGAACCTGTCTGCCCAAGGCCGCGCGACATGGCCGCCATCTACCGCCTGGGCAAGGGATACACAGCCGGCTTCCTCACCTACTCCGATGGCGTGCACGATGACTTCAACAAGGCCCTCTGGTCGCAACTGGGCTGGCGGCCCCAACTCGATATCCGCGCCTTCGCCCAGGACTACGCCCGCTTCTTCTTCCGCCACGATTTGGCCGAGGCTGGGGGGGACGCCCTCCTGGCCCTGGAAACCAACTTGCGCGGCAGCCTGGCCGAAAACAGCTCGGTGGATGGCACCCTGAAACTGTGGCAATCCATCGAGCAAGCCCAAGGCCCCATAGGTGGGAACTGGCGGTTGCAGATGCACCTGATGCGCGCCTACTACGATGCCTACACCCGCCACCGGCTGATCCAGGAAACCAGGCTAAACCAGCAGGCGCAGGCCACCCTGCGCAATGCTCGGAAACTGGGGGTAGCCGAGACGATTCGCCAGGCCCGGGCCGAGTTGGCACTGGCGGACGCCCATTCGGTAAAACCCAAATGGCGCGAGGCGATCATCCGTCAGTGCGATGAACTGTTCCAATCCGTCGGACTGCAAACCAGCATCACCAAACATCAGGCCAGCGGTTCGGAGCGTGGCTGCGTGCTCGATTTCCTCGACTACCCTCTCAACGACCGCTGGTGGCTGGAACACCGCATGGAGGAAATCGCCAAGCTTCCTGGGTCGGAACAGGCCGGCGCGTTGGTGGAGTTGGGCCGCTTCGACGAGGTGGGCCCCGCCGGCCACTACGACAGCCTGGGCCATGTCGGCAAAACACCCCGCCAACCCAAGCTGCTGGATGCCGGCGAACAGATCCGCTGGGGCGACCGGTTCCCCGCCCCCACCCAACGCTGGATGACCGAATCACGCCGGCCCATCCGCTTCGCTTGGCACACCTACCAGGATGATCTGCCCGAGGGGCTCACCTACACCAATCTCGACAAGCGGGGCGGCTACACCGTGCGCCTCTTCGCCCAGGGCGATTCACCGCTGCTGGTTGATGGCAAACCCGCCAGGCGCATCCGCGTCGGCCAAAAACTGGACCAGGTCACCGAGCAGGAATTCGAGGTCCCCGATGACGCCCTCCAGGACGGGAAAATCACCCTCACCTGGGACAAACTCGACCAGTCCCACCTCAACTGGCGCGACCGCCACTATGTGACGGAGTTGTGGTTGAAAAGGGGCAAAAATGGCCGTTGACAATCAGTTCCGATGCATGAATTGGCATGTTGATTTTCCCCCAAACTTGGTTATACTTTCGGTATGAAAACAGCCGTTTCCATTCCTGATGAAGTGTTTGAGGCCGCTGAGCGCCTGGTGGAGAAATTGCAGACCTCCAGAAGCCAGCTCTATGCTAAGGCATTGGTAGAGTTCCTCGCCCGTCACGACGAAAACAAGATTACGAGTGCGATGAATCAAGTGATGGATTCGCTGGATGAACCGGTGGAGCCATTTGTCCGCGAGGCTGGTAATCAAGCCCTGAAAAGGGTCGAGTGGTGATCCGTCAGGGAGATGTCTGGTGGGCCGATCTGGAAGCCCCCTCCGGATCCAATCCTGGATTTAAACGCCCTGTCGTGGTTGTTCAATCCGACCACCTGAATCGAAGTCGTATTGCGACAGTCGTTTGCGTTCCTCTGACCAGTAACCTGAAATGGGCAGATGCCCCCGGCAACATTCTCCTGAGGGCAAAGGAAACCGGCCTGCCTGTAGATTCAGTGGCAAATGTTTCTCAGGTAATCTCCCTCGACAAAAACCTGTTGGTCTCGCAGGCTGGCTCCCTGACACCAGCGCAATTGTCCGGTATTTTCTCCGGCTTGGATGTGATTTTCGGCCGATAGGGGCTCAACCGCCAAACCCCGGCACCTTCAGCCCGAACGGATTCTCACCCGTGTAGGCGGCGGCCAGAATCTGTACCGGATGTCCCACCCAGCGCCCCGGGTGCCCGGCCCGCAAATGCCGGTCGATCTGCAGGGTGCACCCCACATTCCCGGTCAGCACCACCTGCGCCCCGGTTGCGGCAATATTGCCAGCCTTGCGCTTGCCCAGGGTTGCAGACATCTCCGGCTGGGTGATGTTGTAGCTGCCCGCTGCGCCGCAGCAGTGGTCCGACTCGTTCAAGGGCGCCAGTTCCAGCTTCTCCACCATCGCCAGCAATTGCCTGGGCTGGCTGCGGATCTTCTGCGCGTGCGCCAGGCCGCAGGCATCGTGGTAGACAGCCTTCAGCGGCACCGGATACTTCGGCTTCACCGGCCCCAGGTTCACCAGGAACTCGCTGATGTCTTTCACCTTGCCGGCAAACAGCTTCCCATCAGCCGAGTGCGGGTCTTTCGCAAGGATCTTCCCATAAGCCTTCAGCACCGGGCTGCAACCGCCCGCGTTGGAAATGATCGCGTCCAGCCCCGCCAAACCGCCCGGCACCTTGGCGAAAGCGTCACAATTCTTGCCGGCCAGGCGGGCCGCCTCAGCCTCCAGCCCGGCGTGCTCGTGCAGCGCACCGCAGCAATCCTGCGCCTTGGGAATATGCACATCGCAACCGTTGTGCTGCAGCAGCAGCGCGGTCGCCTTGTTCACCTGCGGGTAAAAGGCGTCTGCCGCGCACCCGAGCAGCATCCCCACCGTGGCCCGCTTGGGCCCGATGGCCGGCAGGAATTCAGGAAGGTCGTGCGACGGGCCGATGGCCGGCAAAATCTCCTGCATCTGCCGCAGCGATTTGGGCATCAGCTTGCCGGTCAGGTTCACCACCCAACCCAGACCCAGCCTCTGCATGATCTTCACGGGCAAAACCGACCACGCCATGCGGCCACGGAAGGGCGTGAGGTTGAACAGCATCCAGCGCTGCAGCCAATTCAGCGTGGGTGCCGGCGGTTTCAGCATCGTCATGTCGGTCTTGTAGCTGTGGATCACATGGTGATACTGCACGCCCGAGGGGCAGGCCGTTTCGCACGCCATGCACTCCAGGCACAGGTTCATGTGCGATTGCGCTTCCTCGCTCAGGGGTGCCCGCCCGTCGGCGATCGCGCGCCACAAATAGATGCGGCCACGCGGACTGTCGTTCTCGTTGCCCGTCTCCACATAGGTGGGGCAGGCACCCAGGCACAGGCCGCAGTGCACGCAGTCCATGAACAGCTCGTAGTCGATCCCCTTGCCGAGCTTGGCCATCGGCAGGCTGGTCTTTTCAGATAGGGCATTGGCGGTCATGGATTCGTTCACCTGTCTGGAATGATCGGATTGCGTGTCGAGTTAGGAATCACAGGTCGGTCAGGTACCGGCCCGGGTTGAAAAGACACCCCGGATCGAGCTGCCGCTTGATTTCCGCCATCAGCGGATGGTCTTGCCGGGCGGAGCCGAACACCATGCGGGCATCGCGCGCCGTTGGGCCCGAGCGGGTCACCACCAGCCAACCACCTTTGGGCTGCGCCTGATCCTGTAACCGCTTGGGCTGCGCCTGATGACGCAACCGCTCCACTTGGCCAAGCAGCGGTTCACGGGAGGTGTCCGGGTCACCCCAAGCGTTGATAATTCCCGCACCCAAATGGGCCACAACCCCGCTGGCGGGGGCCCAGGTTTCTAGCGATCGGGCCAGGCCTACGCTTTCTCCGGGCAACACCCCGGCCCGCAGTCCCGTGGTGCCCCTGGGACCTCCCAGTGCCGTTAGGGCTTCCCAAGCGCCAGCATGCGATACCAGTTCCAATACCTCGCCAGCCGCCAGGGAACGCAGTTCATCCCGAAGAGTTTGCAACTGCCAGCGTACCGCCATCTCGGCACCGTCAAAGCCTACCAATCCATGCCACCCCTCCCTTGGCAAGGTTTGTCCGGCCAACCGGGCAAATTCTCGGGCGGCACCGGCAGATAGCAGATCGATCACAATCGGCCGGGTCTGTCCCTGATTCATCTGATTGGCGAAAGCTTCCAATTGGTCGGGCGCCAGGGGCACGAGGCTCAGCGCCGTCGCCTCAGGCCGGGGCTTCAACTTGAAGGTGGCCTGGACCAACGGCCCCAGGGTGCCAAGCGCCCCGATGTGCAGCTTGCCCATGTCGTACCCGGCGACATTCTTCACCACGCGCCCGCCCGATTTGGTGGGGCGGCCATGGTCGTCAATGACCGTAAGCCCCAGCAGGTAATCCCGAAGGGTACCATACCCGTGCCGGCGCGACCCCGAACCGTTGGTGGCCAGCAGTCCGCCCAGGGTTGCCCGGGAAGGATCCGGGCAATCGATTGGCAGGTCCTGGTTCTCCCCTGCCAGCACCTCCCGCAACTTGGCGACCGTCATGCCCAGCTCCACCGTGACCGTCATGTCACGGGCCGGGTAGTCAATCACGCGGTCCAGCTTGCGCGTGCAGAGACCAATCCCCGGGTTGACGGGCGGCAGACCCAGGTACTGGCGCGTGGCTCCCCCCACGGAATAAATCGCCTGGCCGGCTTGGGCCGCGGCGTGCACCATCTGGCCCAACTCTTCCTGCGTGGCGGGGTGCTTCACCGTTACCACATGGCCCTGGATGTCGATCTTTTGCGGTTCGGACATGTTGAATCGTTTTCCTTGTCTTTTGAGTTCTTAGTGCGGCGCGCGACGGCCAGGCTTCAACTGGCGCGCGGCGGCGGGCTCGGAACAGGCGCCCGCCGTGGGCAGCATCTTGCCCGGGCTGCACAAACCCGTCGGATTGAACGCCTGGCGCACCCGGGTCATCGCCATCAGGTCGTCTGGCGAAAACAGCTTGGGCATGAAGTCGATCTTTTCGACACCAATCCCATGCTCGCCCGTGACGCTCCCGCCCAGTTTCAGGCAGGTGTCCAAAATCTCATGGCTGGCCTCCATCACGCGCTGCACCTGCGCCGGATCGCGCTCGTCAAACAGCAGGATCGGGTGCATGTTCCCGTCCCCCGCATGGAAAATGTTGGCGATGCGGATGTCATGTCGTTTGCTGATGTCGTGCATGATCCGCAGCATTTCCGGAAGCCGGGTGCGGGGCACCACGCCATCCTGCGTGCAATAACTCGGTGCCAGCCGACCCACCGCGCCAAACGCCTGCTTGCGGCTTTTCCACAGCAACATCCGCTCGGCCTCGGTGTTGGCCCGACTCACCTTGCGAGCCTTGTTCTTGAGGGCAATCGACTCAATGCGGGCGGCCTCGTCATCAATGCCCGTTTCCAGACCGTCCACTTCCATGATGAGCACGGCGCCCGCATCCAACGGGAACCCGAAGCCGAAGGCCTCCTCCACCGCCCCCAGGATCAGGTTGTCCAGCATCTCCAAGGCGGCAGGCACGATCCCCGCACCGATGATTTCAGAAATGGTCCGGGTGGCATCGTCCACGGATTCAAAGATGCCCAACAGCGTCCGCACTGATTGCGGGTTGCGCACCAGCCGCACCCACACCTTGCTCACCACCCCGAAAGTGCCTTCCGAACCCACCACCAGTCCGGTGAGGTCGTAACCCGGAGCTTCCTCGACCGGTCCGCCGATCTGAATGACCCGACCATCTGGCAGAACCAGTTCCACCCCCAGGATGTGGTTCACGGTCACGCCATATTTCAGCGTGTGCGGCCCGCCCGAGTTGGTTGCGACGTTCCCACCGATGGTGCAGGCCCCCTGGCTGGAAGGGTCCGGCGCGTAATGCCAGCCATCGTTCTTCACGCGATTTGTCAACCAGGTGTTGATGACACCCGGTTCCACAAGCGCGTAGCGGTTGCGGATGTCCACTTCCAGAATCTTGCGCATGCGGGCCAGCGAAATGATCACCCCGCCTCCCACCGGCAGACAACCTCCCGCCAGGCTGGTACCGGAACCACGGGGCAGGAACGGCACGCCCAATTCGTTGCATGCCTTCACCACGCCGACGATTTCCTCGGTACACCGGGGAAAAACGACCACCTCGGGTCGGTTTTTCTCCATGGTGTAACCGTCGCACTCGTAGACCATCAGTTCCGCGGGGGAACTGATCAGGCCATCCGGGCCCACTATTTTCGTCAGGTGTGTGATCAAAATCGCGGTTTTTTCGTCAAGGAGGGTGGCGGTCATGGCTTGTCCGGGCTGGTTCGGGCGGGAGGTTAGGCCAATCAAGGCGGGGTCAGTATTGGAAGCCGTTCTTGCGGGTGTGGACCCATGGTTTTCCATCAGGCTCAGCGGGACCACGGGCGCGTTTCACCTCGCCCACCACCAGTTCGTGGTCGCCCACTTCATGGCGCGTGACCACAACACACTCCAGGCAGGCCAGCGCGTCGGGCAGAAGGGGAGGGCCGCCTTCCGGCACATGTCCGCCGACGGCATGAAATCCTTCGGGGCCGGGGGCCTGGCCTTTGCCAAAATGACCCAGTAACTGCTTCTGCCCCTCCCCCAGCACATGGACCGCGAAGGGGGTGCCTGCGTGCAGCAATTCACCCAAACCCCGTCCTTTTTTAACCGCCAGGCTGACGCAAGGCGGTTCAAAACCGCACTGCTGCACCCAACTGGCCAGCATGCCCTGCGCCTGCACGGCGCTGCCGGCGGTCACGATAAACAGCCCGCTGGGCATTCTCCCCAGCGCCGCGCTGACTGCCTGACGCTCTGGGTTGGGTGAAGTTTTTTGCTCCGGATTCGATCCACTCACGTGCTGCGACCCCTTATTTCTCATCAACCAGCTTCGGGATGAGGGTGGCCATCTCTGCTTTGGCCGCCTCGTCATCGGAAAATTTGCGCGAGATTCGGCCTGCCTTGTTGAAGACAAACACTGCCGGGTAACCATCTATCTCCAGGCGATCCATCCACACTGCCTGCTTCTCGGCAAGGTGGTAATTGGGTCCTTTCATTTTCACCCGCTCCAATATCTTGCGGGCCTTTTCAAGGCTTTTCTCGAGGCCTTCCTCCTCATCGAGCGTGGTTTCGACATGCACGGTGAGGACAACTACCCCCTTGTCCCGCCATTTTTCCGCCATCTCGACCAGATGGGGCATGGCCTTGATGCAGGGTGTTCAGGTGCGGTGCCACACGTCCACAATCACCACCTTGCCCTGCAGCGCGCGCACCGCGCGCGACAACTCGGTGAAGCGGACCGATTTCAGCTCCACGGCTTCCTGACGCGCCAAAAGCGCGGACAGCACCAGAGCGGCCAGCGTGTTCATGGGATCCCTCCCGAAAATCAGCAAAATCACAGGAATATATCTTACCCTGACACAGTCTTTCAGTCCATGTCATGGCAAAGACATGCAGGGCACAATTATCCAGCGGGAAAACAGCTTTCGACCTTCATATGCAGGAAAAAATTTGACACAGAGCCGGCCCGAATTGCCCTAGCGGAAAAACAGCATTCGCCAATCCACCCTTCACAACAGATCCGGGCATTCCCCACACCACGCTCGTGGATTCATCCTGAGCCCAAACCATACCTCCCGACTTGCGAATCGCTCTGGCACCCTCCAGGCCATCTTGCCCCATGCCGGTGAGTACCAATGCCAACACACGACTTCCATAAACCTGGGCAACCGAACGGAACAAGGGATCCACAGCCGGCCGACAAAAGTTTTCGGGAGGGTTTTGATGCAACTTCAGGCGAGCGCTTTCTGATGGGCCTTCAACTTCCATGTGGCGGTCACCCGGAGCCAGCCAGATGGTCCCAGGCAGAATGGGTTCCCCCGTCACTGCCTCCCGCACCGGAAGCTTGCATCTGCTTGAAAGTGACCGGGCAAGATTATTCGAGAATCCTTCAGGGATGTGTTGCACGATCAGGACAGGAACCGGAAACTTCGCTGGTAGTTCGGCCAACATTTTTTCCAGCGCCGACGGCCCCCCGGTGCTCACCCCCACCGCAAGGACCAATGGGGGAACAGGCGGTGCCGATGATTTGTTCGATAAGGCCGGTATTGTGGCGAAAGATCCCTCGCGCCCCTTCCTCATCAAACCCCTCACATGGCGGGAGCACCAATCAGGGGAAGGGCTTGCCCCCGCATGCGGTTTAGGAATCCAACCGAGCGCGCGCGTTTTCAATTCCGCCGGGGGACCATTTTCAGAACTGCTTAAAAGGTAGACGCCGCCACTCGGGCCTGATGAGGCTTTTTGGGCCACCTCATTGATTTCTGCGAAACTGAAAATCCCATCCGCATCTACCAGGACAAGAACAGGCCCAGGACTGGGCCACTCGCGGATGGCTTTTGCCACCAAGGGA
This sequence comes from Planctomycetaceae bacterium UBA6894, assembly GCA_002451275.1. Classification (GTDB taxonomy): domain Bacteria; phylum Planctomycetota; class Planctomycetia; order Gemmatales; family Gemmataceae; genus UBA6894. The sequence goes on from DKBS01000190.1 coordinate 13,380, forward strand.
AACGCTACAACTTGCCAGTCGGGTTCACTGACCCCAATGTTTTCACCCAAAACACGCCGCGTGTGCGTGCTGGCTTCAATCAAAAAGACCGACGGTCTTGTCATGCTCCCATCTTAATCAAAAGCGGCCGGACCATGCTGGATCCAGCCAAACTTTTAATTCCTGAAAGTTTTCAGGGATCAAGTCCACCCCCTCACCAAACCCTCCAGACTGGCACTCAATTGCCGCAGAACCTCGATATCACCATTTGCTTCTTGGGCCCGCTTGCTGGTGTTGCCTGCGGCATCGGCGACACCGGTGATATTGGCGGCGATTTCACAGGTCCCCTTGGCCGCCTC
>DKBS01000096.1 GCA_002451275.1 Planctomycetaceae bacterium UBA6894
AAAGAGTCGATTTGTCCTTTTCGAAGAATACCCCACCGGGGCATCAACTGCAGACTTGGGTTTTTAGGGCCGAAACGGGTAGGGGGCAGTTTGTTGAAAACCTGGGGGCACAGGTGGAGGCCCCTGACTCATTCGGGGCGGGTGGATTCCTTGCCTTGGCGGATGGCGGCTTCAGCCTGAAGGATCAGTTTGTCGGATTCATCCTTGGGCAGATCCTCGCAGACGCGATCCATCGCCTTGGTCAGCTTTTCGATGTGCCCCTGGATGGCCTTGGCTGAAAGGCTGGCAGCAGGATCGTCATTGGCCTGGATCGCCTTCTGGTAATTGGTCACCGACTTTTGCATCTGCTCGACCAGGTCGGGGATCAGCTTCCGGGTTTCGGCGGCCCGTTCCTTTTTGGCCAGTTCGGCATCCATGGTCTTTTGGGCCGGGGATTTGTTTGTTTCCGCCTGGCGCTTTTGATGGGCCTGCGCCTGACGGGCATCGGCAAAATAGACCTCCACGCCACGGATCACCCGCCTCTCGGTGATGAGCAGCGGCACCCCCTGCAGGGTGAGGGGCGGCTTGCCCACGGCAAACCCCTTCGGGCTGACCCCCTTGATGTAGAAATTGAGACTCTGGGTGGGGTTGTCATCGATGGCGGCGACGATAAAGACACTTTCCTTGGTGGCAAAGGCATTCACCTTGGGGGCCACGGGCACCTTGCCCTTGGTCTTGGCCGTTGTGGCGGGGGTTTTCGAATCCTTTGGTTTTTCCTCGGGAAAGGCCAACACAAACGGGATTTGCCCCTGCATCTTTTTCAGTTGCCGTTGGTGGGCATCTTCACGGATTTTCTGATCCTTGGTCAGGCGGTCGAACCAGCCGTCGGTGGCGGCCTTGTCGAGCCGCAACACCGGAACCTTTTCCAGGTCCAGCATCCGCGCCTCAGCCACACGGAACACCTGGCCACACAGGCCGACATAGTCATCCTCGGCATGGGCATCCGTCAGGACCCCCTCCAGGATGACCTGCTTCCGGAAATGTTCGGCAGCGTTTTCCCACGGGCGAACCGCCAGCGTGGTCTTGTCGAGGATGCGGGAGACACGCACCGGCTCGACCAGAATGACCAGGTCACCCGTGACCATAGCTGGCGTTGCATCCTTGATCGCCTCAGGGGCCGTTTGGCCCCAGGCCATCATCAGTGAAAAACAGGCGAGGACCAGCATCGCGGTTGTCTCACTCTTTTCCGGGGGCGCCCCAAGGGTGACCAGGTTGGCCGCCCCTGCCCTGTTCAAGATACAGCAACGCAGCACCTTGCCAGTGCAACCGGCAAGGTGAAAAGGGTTACCGGCTGCTCAGGCCAAAATCTCGCGAACCACGCGGGCCTTGCGGCCATCGGTGATGCGCATGGCGCGGCCATTGGCGAAGAATTGCAATTGCTCGTGATCGAGCCCCATCAGGTGCAGCAGCGTGGCATGGAAATCGTTGGGGGTGACCACGTTTTCCACCGCCTTGTGGCCCACCTCGTCGGTGGCGCCGAAGGCCATGCCGCCCTTAATGCCGCCGCCGGCGAGCCAGCAAGTGAAGCCCTGGCCGTTGTGGTCGCGGCCTACGGCATTATCGAGCGGGCCCTCGCACACGGGCAGGCGGCCAATCTCGCCGCCCCAGTGGACCAGCGTGGTGTCGAGCAGGCCCAGACGCTTGAGATCGGTCACCAGGGCGGCGGCCGGCTGGTCGGTGCGCCTGCAGATGGCGGGCAGGCCGGTCTTGATGGTGTTGTGGTTGTCCCACGGCTGGCCACCCAGGAACAACTGCACGAAGCGGACGCCACGCTCCACCAACCGGCGGGCGATGAGACAGCGGGTGCCATACTCGCGGGTGGCATCGTGGTCGAGGCCGTAAAGACGGCGGACCTCCTCGGGCTCGCGGGAAATATCCAACGCCTCGGCCGCGGCAGTTTGCATGCGGCTGGCCAGCTCGTAGCCGGCGATGCGCGACTCGAGATCGGCTTCACCGGGATGGAGGGCGGCGTGGCGACGGTTCAGCTCGGCCAGCAAGTCGAGATTGGCGCGCTGCACCGGGCCGGCCATTTCCGCTTGGGGGACCAGGTTGGGGATGCGGGGCTCCTTGGGGCGGAGCACGGTGCCCTGGTACAGGGGCGGCATGAAGCCGCTGGACCAGTTGTGCGTGCCATCCACCGGGTGGCCCTCGGGGTCGGACAAAACCATGTAGGCCGGCAGGTTGGCGGATTCACTCCCCAGACCGTAGACAATCCAACTGCCCATGGTGGGGCGTCCGGTCACGCCGGCGACACCCCCGTGGAAGTAGCGGATGGAGACTTCGTGCCCGTTGTGGCCGGTGTGCATGGACCGGACCACGCAAATGTCATCGACAATGCGGGCGGTGTGCGGCAACAGCTCGCTGACCTCGGTGCCGCACTGGCCGTGCTTCCTGAACTTCCAGGGGCTGCCCAGCAGTTTCTTGCTGGCGCGGTTGACAAAGCTGTAGCCCACATCGCCTTGGTAATCTTTGCCGCTGTTTTTGGTCAGTTCGGCTTTGGGATCGAACAGGTCCACATGGGAGGGCCCGCCGTGCATGAACAGCGAGATCATCGCGTTCGCCCGGGGCGCATGTTGCGGGGAACGGGCTTTCAGATCCAGCGGCAGGTTCTCGCCCGGCTTGGCGGCACCCTCGGCGGCCAGCAGGCCTTCGGAGGCCAGCAACTGCGTGAGAGCCACCGAGCCGAAGCCCATGGCCGTTTGGCGCAGCAACCAACGACGGGAGTGGCGGCCGGAATGGGGGCTATTGTCAGTCCACATAAAGGAACTCGTTGGTGGAGAGGAGTTGCTGACAGAGCAGGGCGACCACGGTTTCTTCCAGCGTGGCGCCCGAAATTTTGCCGGCCAACTGGCGGGCCTGGAGGCGCATGAAGTCCACCAGCAGGGCCAGTTCCCCCTCCCGCGGCGGCCGACCATGCACCAGCTCGATGGCATGGGCCGCCTGGGCCACCAGCGAGGGGCCGGAGGGGCCGGAAAACCCGGTCGAGGAGTTCAGGGTGGCAAGGACCTTGCCCTCGGGTGACTTGAGGGTGACGGTGAGGGGCCACTCGAAGCCGTCGCTGGTTTCCGTCTCGAGACAGTCCACCACGCAATCGACCACATCCCCGGCGTGAACACCCTGCAGGCGGGCCGTGGTTTGGACGGAGCCGTTTTTGACCTGCCATTGCCCCGCCTTGGCGCGCTCGCCGGGTTTTCCGCCAGGCACTATCAACCGGGCGCGCACCCCGTCCCCATTCGCTGAACCGTGTTTCAGGGTGCCGTTCAGTTCCAGCAGGCCGTCGGCGGGCACCGTGAGCCGGCGCACGGCGGCATGGGCCTTGTCCCCGGGATGACCGCCGGCGGCGTGGAGCAAGACCCAGCCGATGGCCGGATCGGGCAATTGGGTGCCGCCCTGCCATTGCCCGCCGGTCCAATGGGCCAGCGGGGCGAATCCCTCAGTGAGACCCTGCGGCGTGAGGCGGGCAAACCCATAGGACCAGGCTGGCGTGGGTAGGATGGGCGGGCCCGTGAAGGCCTTGGCTTGGGCGAGGGCCTGGGTGTTGGCTGTGACTTCGGCCCGCACACGCTTGGCAAGCTGGATCGATTGGGCGCGTACGAATTCGCCGTTCATCAGCACCAGGGCCTGGGTGGGCGCGTTGGAGCTGACGCGCTTGTCGCAATTAGGAGCCAGCACCGGGGCATCGAACGAGGCCAACATGGTTTCCGGACGGCTGCGGCGCACCTGCAGGTAGATGCTGCGGCGATTGGAGTTGGCGTTGACCAGGCCGGCGGCGTCCTCCGGCGTGACCACCGGCGGTCCGAACAGGGTGGGATCCAGGGCGCCGCTGGCGGCAAGGATGCGGTCGCGGATCACCTCGGCCTCGAGCCGGTGCACCGGGAAGCGCGAGTAGGTGACATTGCCGGGGTCTCTCGCCAGGGCATCGGCTGACGCCGCGGAGGACTGGCGATAGACCGTGGAGCGCAGGATGAGCCGGTGCAACGCCTTTTGCGACCAGCCCTTGTCGGCCAACTCCAGCGCCAGGTGATCGAGCAGAGCCGGGTGGCTGGGCAGGCGACCCAACTGGCCGAAGTCGGAAGGGCTTTCCACGATGCCCCGGCCGAAATGGTTGAGCCAGATGCGGTTGGCCAGCACACGGCCCACCAGGGGGTGCCTACCGTTGAACAGCGACTTCACCCAGGCGGTGCGGTAGCCCGTGGTGCCGGCCGGCGTTTTCTCGGCGGGCAAATCAGAGCGGGCTCCCTCGGGCTGGGCGATGGTGAGGTCCGATGGCGCCAGCGGCTTGCCCTTGGGCTGGCGGGGGTCGCCACGGTGATTCAAGCGGGTCTCCACCTTCAGGCCCGGGTCCTCCACCAGGCAGGAGACAAAATCCTCGACCGGTTTTTTGGCGCGCACAGCGGCCAGTTCATCATCGATCTTCTTCAGTTCATCGACGGCTTTCTGGTTGAACTGGTAGAGCACGCTGGCGCTGATGTTTAGCTTGGGGTTGGTCTCGACCAGCTTCTTCTGTTCGGGCGTGCGCTTGTCGGCCGGGGCCTTGAAGGCATCGCGCAGGGGCTGGCGTTCCTTTTCGGGGAACTTGTTGATCTCATCGTCGAAGACCTTGGCGATCCACTCGGCGGCCTTTTTGTCACGCGCGGCGACCAGCTCCCGCTCCCGCCCCTCGACCCGCGCCCGTTCCTGGCGCTGGGCCTCCGTCATCAGCGAAACCATGCGGGAACCGGGGGCCTTCCAGGCTGCCGGGTTCCAGGCGGGGGCGAAGATGGCGCGCAGGCGGAAATAGTCGGTGTGGGGGATGGGGTCGTACTTGTGGTCATGGCACTGGGCGCAGCCCACGGTGAGCCCCAGCAGGCTGGAGCCGACAATCTTCAGGCTGTCGGCCATCACCTGGTCCGCCACAATCACCTGCTCGCCGCCGGCAGCGGTCGCATCCGGCCCGAGGCGCAGCAGCATGGTGGCGGCCAGCAGTTCCGCCTGCTGCGGGGTGGGATCCTTCAGCGGTCTGGGCAGCAACTCATCGCCGGCCAGCATTTCCAGAAAAAGCTGGTTGAGCGGTTTATCCTTCTCGATGGAACGGATCAGGTAGTCGCGAAACTTGTAACTGTAGGGTCGGGGCGAGTCATTGGTGCCATCGCCATCAGAATCGGCGTACCCGAAGACATCGAGCCAATGGCGTGCCCACCGCTCGGCGTAGGCCGGGGAGGCCAGATAGGCATCGACCAGCTTCTCATAGGCATCGGGTGACGGATCGCGGAGGAATCCAGCGATCTCCTCGCGGGTGGGAGGCAAGCCGGTGAGATCCAGGGCGACGCGGCGGATGAGCGTGCGTTTGTCGGCATCCGGCGCAAACCCCAGGTTTTTGGCACTCAGGGCTTCCAGCAGGAACACATCCCCCGAGGTTCGGGCACGGTCCTGCGCGGTGGTGGCTGGAGGTTTGGGAGCCTTGAGCGGCTGGTAGGCCCACCAGGCGCGGTCCTCGGGGGTGATGGCTACGCCTGGATCGATCTTTTCCGGTTCAGGGCGGAGGGTGGCGGCACCGTCCCGGATCCAGCGCTCGATCAGCGCGATCTGTTCGGGCGGGACCTTCTTTTCCCCGGGGGGCATTTCGCCGCTTTTCATGCGGTCGAGCAACAAGCTGGCCTCAGGCTTACCCTTGTCCAGGGCGGGACCATCCTTGCCGCCCTTTTCCATCAGGCGGACCTGCCGCAGGTCGAGCCCGCCCTGCAGTTTCTCCTCGCCGCCGTGGCAGTCGAGGCAATAGACGCGTAGGACCGGGCGGATGTGGGTTTCAAACCGGACGGGACTGCCGGCGCCCGATGGCGGTGAAACCGGCCGCGATGCCACCAGGGCGGCGAACAGGCTGAAACCAATGCAAGCGGTACCAAGCATGAGGTCGGGAACCTCGGGGGGTGTGGAGTCCAAATCCCCTCGATCGGGGCAGCAGCAGGATGCGACACGACCTGTCGCGGCAGGCGGGAATATCAACGAACCGATAAATTATGCTTCTTTTTTGCCCAAACCACAACCGAAGGGCACACTTCATCTCGAATTATTTCAATGTTGATCAATTTGGTGTTGTATGGACGAATCCGGGGTGTCTACCATGGGGCATCCCTGCCACAACCGGTACCATGGGCTCATGTTCCAGCGTCTTCTCCTGATTTTTGTGGGCATCTACCTGGCCGGGGCCACCGGCTGGGTTTTGTGGTCGGCACGGGTGCGGGAAAAAGGCACGACCGTGAACCTGCTCAACGCCGCGTGCGACCCCACGCGCGAACTCTGGCGCGAGATCAACACCCGTTTCGTGGAGCATATGGAGCGCGAGCGGGGCGAGAGTATCGCCATCCGGCAATCGCACGGCGGATCATCCAGCCAGGCCAGGGCCATTGTGGACGGCCTGGACGCGGATGTGGCCACCCTGGCGCTGTGGAGCGACACCAACGCCATCCACAAGGCGGGGCTCATTGAGGATGGCTGGGAAAACCACCTGCCCAACCGATCGCTGCCGTTTGTCTCGACCATTGTCTTTGTGGTGCGCAAGGGGAACCCCAAGGGCATCAAGGACTGGGCCGACCTGGCGCGCCCGGGCGTGCAGGTGATAACGCCCAATCCCAAGACCAGCGGCAACGGGAAATGGAGCCTGCTGGCGGCCTACGGCTCGGTGGTGCTGCAGGGTGGTTCGGATGCGGAGGGGCAGGAGTACCTGTACAAGCTGTTCGCGGGAGTACCCGTTCTGGACACCTCGGCGCGGGCGGCGACGATGACCTTTTCGCAGAAAAAAATCGGCGATGTGCATCTGACCTGGGAAAACGAGGCGTACCTGGAAGTGGAGGAGGCCAAAGGGGCGCTGGAGATCGTGCGGCCACCCATCAGCGTGGTGGCGGAGCCGCATGTGGCGGTGGTGACCGCCAACGCCAAACGGAAGGGCACCTTTGCCGCGGCGGAAGCCTACATGCGCTTCGCCTACACCCGCGAGGCACAGGACATCATCGCCAGACACCACTACCGCCCCACCGATCCCGAGGCCTGGGAAAAGCACAAGGAAACCTTCGGCGCGGTGGAAATGTTCGATGTGGCCCGCCTGGCACCCGGCAAAAAAGGCCCCGCCGAAGTATGGGCCGAGCTGAACCGGCGGTTTTTCTCCGACGGCGCCCTTTTCGACAGCATTTACACCCGGCTGCATGGCGGGGGTAAAGCCCCATGAAAACCATCATGCGGCGGGTTTTGCCGGGCTTCGGCCTGAGCCTTGGAATTTCCGTCACTTACCTCAGCCTGCTGGTGCTAATCCCGCTGGCGGCCTGTGTGGTCAAGTCGCTGGATTTGTCGTGGGAAGAGTTTACCCGGGCCGCCTGGTCGCCCCGGGCGCGCGCCGCCTACTGGCTGACCTTTGAATGCGCCTTCATCGCCGCGGTGATCAACCTGGCGCTGGGGTTGGTGGTGGCCTGGTCACTGGTGCGCTACCGGTTTCCGCTCAAGACCTTGATCGACGCGCTGGTGGATGTGCCACTGGCCCTGCCCACTGCCGTGACCGGGCTGGTGTATGCCAGCCTGTATGTGAAAGACGGCTGGCTGGGCCATTTTTTGACACCCATGGGCGTGGAAGTGGCCTACACCAAACTGGGCATCGTGCTGGTGCTGGTGTTCACCGGGTTCCCCTTTGTGGTGCGCAGCGTGCAGCCGGTTCTGGCCGAACTGGACGCGGACGAGGAGGAGGCCTCGGCGGTGATGGGGGCGAGCCGGTGGGTGACCTTTCGCCATGTGATCCTGCCGCACCTGCTGCCCCCCTTACTGTCAGGTTTCACGCTGGCCTTCGCGCGCGGGGTGGGCGAATACGGCAGCGTGGTGTTCATTTCCAGCAACATGCCCTTCAAGACCGAGATCGCGGCTGTGTTGATCGTTTCCAGGCTGGAGGAGTTCGCCTACCGCGAGGCCGCGGCGGTGGCGGTGGTGATGCTGGGATTCTCGTTTGTGCTGCTGGCGCTGATCAGCGTGCTGGAACGGTGGAGTCAGCCCCATGTCAAATGAGTCGGCCAGCCACGGGGCGACGGTGCCCCAGCCTGCCGTGGCCGTGGAATCGTTCCAACCGCGGTCGCAGGCGCGCAAGGATCCGGCGTGGGTGCAATGGCTTCTGGTGGGCATCACCTATCTGGTGATCGGCCTGCTGGTGGCGGTGCCCTTGGTCCATGTGTTCCACCAGGCTTTTTCCGCCGGCATTGCCACCTACTTCAGCAAGCTGCTGGGCGACAAGGACACGCTGCACGCCATCTTCCTGACGCTGATGGTGTCGCCCGTGGCCGTGGCCATGAATGTGCTGTTCGGGCTGGCTGCCGCCTGGCTGATCGCACGCTTCCAGTTTCCCGGCCGTGCCCTGTTGATCAGCCTGATCGATCTGCCCATGTCCATTTCCCCCGTGGTGGCGGGGCTGGTGTTCATGCTCGTGCTCGGGCTGCAATCGCCCGTGGGCCAGTGGCTGCGCGAACATGGCTGGCAGATCATCTTCGCCCCACCGGGATTGGTGCTGGCCACCGCCTTCATCACCTTCCCGCTGGTGGCCCGTGAACTGGTGCCCCTGCTGGAAGCTGAGGGGGTGGACGAGGAGATGGCCGCCCTGAGCCTGGGAGCCAGCGGCTGGCAGATGTTCTGGCGGGTGACACTTCCCAACCTGCGCTGGGGGTTGCTGTATGGCATCATCCTGTGCAACGCGCGCGCCATGGGAGAATTCGGCGCGGTGCATGTGGTCTCGGGCCGTATCTCCGGCCAAACCGATACCCTGCCGCTGCGGGTGGAAAAACTGTTCCAGGAATACGACATCCAGGGGGCCTTCGCCGCCGCCAGCGTGCTGACCCTGGTGGCAATCCTCACGCTGATCGGCAAGGCGCTTTTGGAGCGGAAGGTGCACAAGGGTTGATTCCCGGCGCCCATGGGCCAAAACTTTCGCGTACCCCGACCCGTGGGTGGTTGCCCCTGCCCTGGCAATCGATTAAATTCTCCTGATATTATATTTTAAATTTCATTTCTTGCCTGTTGGAGTATCGTTTATGTCCCGCATTTCAGTCGCTGAATACGCACTCACCCGACTGTCGCAACTGGGTATTGACCGGGTTTTCGGCGTGCCGGGGGACTATTCGTTTACCATTGATGACGCTGTGGAAAAAGTTGCGGGGCTCTCCTGGGTGGGCTGCGCGAATGAACTGAACGCGGCATACGCCGCTGATGGGTACGCGCGTATCCGCGGAGCCGCCATTCTGTCCACTACCTACGGAGTGGGCGAGCTTTCCGCGCTGAACGGGGTCATGGGAAGCAAGGCCCACCGCCTACCGGTTTTCCACCTGGTGGGAATGCCCAGCGAACGGATCCAGAAGCTGGGCCTTGTGACACACCACAATTTCGGCGACACCACATACGACCGTTTTCAGGCAATATCCGCTTCAGCTTGCTGCGTGTCTGCTGTCCTCACTCCGGACAATTGCGTCGATGAGATGGAACGAGTGATTCGCGAGGCCCTGAAACACTGCATGCCCGCCTATGTGGTCATAACCGAGGCAAGCGGTCTGAAACCAGTGATCGGAACCCCGGCCCAGGGTGTCCCCCTGGAACGGGTTACCAGGCAACAAAGCGACCCGGAGGAACTGGAGGCGGCCGTTGCGGCGCTGTCTTCCAGAATCGGCTCGGCCAAAAACCCGGTTGCCTTGGTTACCACCCTGGTCAATCGATTCGGAGCAGGAAGCCTGGCGGCCAAGCTCGTCGCACGGGCCAATATCCCGTTTGCAGTCACCCCCAACGACAAAGGCAGCCTGGATGAATCTCTGCCTCAATTCATTGGCACATACGCCGGAGAAAGTTCTACACCGGGCATGGTTCGCGATCTGGTGGAGGAGGCCGACCTGGTTCTGGACATTGGCGGGATCGCGCGGTCGGAATTGAACACCGGCATGTGGAGCGACAACCTGCCTGTGGAAAAGATGGCTTCGATCCATGACAACTGGGTAAGAATTGGGGAAAAGGTTTTCATCCATGTTGCTATGGGCGAACTTTTGGTCAAACTGGCCGAAAGAATCACCCCTCGCCAATCGCGGGCATCCGCTTCAGTGGCACCGCTTCCCCTGACGGGTTCGCCGGCAGATCCTGTCTGTTCCTCCTCTTTTTACCCGCGGTTGCAGCGGTGCCTCAAGGCGGGGGATACGGTTGTCATCGAGACAGGCACCTGCATGTTCCACCTCAACGCTGTGCTGCTGCCACAGGGGGTGACAGCCGAGGGGCAGGGGCTCTGGGGCTCTATCGGATGGGCCACACCGGCTTGTATGGGTGTGGCGATGGCCAAAAAATCAGGCAAAACCTGGATGGTCACCGGGGACGGCTCGCATCAACTGACTCTCAATGAGCTGGCCGTGATGGGACGATATGGCATAAAGCCGATTATTTTTGTGCTTAATAATGGCCTGTACGGCATCGAGGATGTCATCAGCGAGCGCGGGCACCCCTACGATGACCTGGCCCCTGTCAATTACCATCTGCTGCCAGCGGCCTTCGGCTGCAAGGGATGGTTCACCACCCGGATCACAACAGTCGCCGAACTGGAAAAAGCCCTTGAATTTCTGGAATCGCACGATGGAGCAGCCTACTTGGAGGTGATGATCCCCGGGGAGGAAAGTCAGCCAATGCCCAAATCGGTCCAGGACCGCGGCTACAAGTTAAACACCCCCCAACCGTCCTGAATGGCCCGCCCGTTTTGAACGGCTTGGCAGCTTCAGGCTAACCATTGTTTGGTCTGGCGGGCTAAAGCAAAGGGGGTTTAGCCCGCCACCGCTCATTTGCCCGGGCGGTGGTTTTTCGCCTCGGACAGTTCCTTGAGATTCCCCAAACCTTTGGCGAAGGCGCCGCCGATCATCTCGTCCATGTTCATGACCAGGCAAACCGCCTTGCCCATGAAATCGTTGCTGCCCTCCAACCGCATCGTCACATGGGTGTTCTGAGGGTTTGAGCCTTCAGGGGCCAACATCACTTTGATCAACGCCTTGCCAGCCATGGGCTTGACGAACACCTGCTCCAATTCGACCAGGCTTGCGGGCTGACATTCGGTGATGGTCATGGTGCCCTCGCCCACTTCCGCATTCCCGGACCATGCCATGGACGCTCCCTTGCCCGAAGGCGGGCCCGAAAAGGTCACCCGGGCGGCCGGGTCCAGCTTGGACCACGGGTTCCAGTTGTCCCAGGCTTTGAGGTTTTCCACCTGGGCGAAAATAGCCTCAGGATCTGCGGAGATGGAAATGGACCGTTCCACCGCATACCCTGCGGGCTGGAGAGCGATCCAGGCAGCCAGACCAGCCACTAGGAACACCGCGGCCACAAAGCAACGGAGCAGCCATTTTTTCAGAGTGCGCATGTCTGACCCGCCCATGAGAAGGGAAATAGCCGGGGTATACCCGGAGTGTATACGAACCAAAGAAAAAACCGCCCCGGACACGGGCCCGGGGCGGCGAATTAAGGTTGGCTGACTGAAGGATCAGGCGCTGAGCTTGGTCTCGTTCTGCAAGGAGGTCTCACTGGGGATCTCCACCTTCTCGAACAGCGGTTTCAGGCCCTTGACCACCTCCTCGGTGACCACGAACTTGCCCTTCTTCTCCAGGTCAGGCAGCTCATACTGGATGTCGAGCATGACCGACTCGATGATGCTGCGCAGGCCGCGGGCGCCGGTGTCGCGTTCCAGTGCCAGCTTGGCAATGGCGGACAGCGCGGAGGGGGCGAACTCGAGCTCGGCACCCTCCATCTCGAAGAACTTCTGGTACTGCTTCACCAGGGCGTTGCGCGGCTCGGTGAGGATGTTGATCAGCGTGGCCTCGTCCAGCGGGTTGAGCGGCGCGAGCACGGGCAGTCGGCCGATGAACTCGGGGATCATGCCGAACTCGGTCAGGTCGTCGCTCGTGACATGCTGGAGCAGCTTGCCGACATCCTTCTCGCTCTCTTGGGAGGCGGAGCCGAAGCCGAACGACTTGGTGCCGATGCGCTTGGAGATGATATTTTCCAGGCCGACAAAGGTGCCGCCGCAGATGAACAGGATGTTGGTGGTGTCGAGCTGGATGTACTGCTGCTCGGGGTGCTTGCGGCCACCCTGGGGCGGCACATTGGCCACGGTGCCCTCAAGCATCTTCAGCAGCGCCTGCTGCACGCCCTCACCCGACACATCGCGGGTGATGGAGACGTTCTGCTGGGTCTTGCCGATCTTGTCCACCTCATCGATGTAGATGATGCCCTTCTGGGCGGCTTCGACATCGAAGTCGGCGGCGTGGAGCAGCTTCAGCAGCAGGTTCTCAACATCTTCACCGACATAGCCGGCCTCGGTGAGGGTGGTCGCGTCGCCGATGGCGAAGGGCACATCGAGAATCTTGGCCATGGTGCGGGCCAGCAGCGTCTTGCCCGAGCCGGTGGGCCCGATGAGCAGGATGTTGCTCTTCTCCACCTCGACATCGCCGGTGGAAGCCTGGCCGGCCAGCGACAGGCGCTTGTAGTGGTTGTGCAGGGCCACCGACAGCACCTTCTTGGCGCGCTGCTGGCCGATCACATACTGGTCCAGCTTGCCGGTGATGGAGCGGGGGCTGGGCGTGTCGGAGGCTGCCGACTTGGTGCCGCCGCGCCGGCGTTTTTCCTGCTCAATGATCGATTCGCAGAGCTCGACGCACTCGCCACAGATGAAAACATCGCCCGGTCCCTCGACCAGGGGGCCTGCATCCCGGTAGCTCTTGCGGCAAAAGGAGCACGAGGCGTTGCGCGCCCGGCTGGACCCACTGGTGGGTTTCTTTCCGCCGGGTGGAAGGTCCTTGGTCGCCATGCTTTCTCCCAAGCAACGGGACCCGACATTTCGGGCGCCGTGGGTCTTAATCCAAACGAACACCGGGCATGCCTTGTGCCGGGAATTCAGCAAAGCCGGAGGTCGAGTGCATCCTGTAGCGGGCCGATTCTATGCCCGGCCGGGCGCGGGACGCAAGACGGTGTGGGCTGGGAGGTTGAAACCGGCTCAGGAAGGCTGTTTTCCCGCGTCTTCGGGCCCCCCGGCGGGGGGCACCGGCCTGGTGGACGGAATCGGAACCAGCTGTTTGCCGAGTTCCTCCGGAGTGGGCTGGCCCTTGTTGGCCAGCGCATCCAGTTCCGCCCGCAGCGCGGGCTCCAGCTTTCGCTTGAGTTGTTCGAATTCCTCCTGGCTCACCAACCCCTCATCCACCCAGCGCCGGTACTCCGCCATCTCTTCCTGGGCCGAAAGGATCGGCTTGTCGGATTGACGGCGCCACCGGTCGGCCAGGCGCAGGACCTGAGCCGCCAGAAGCAGGACGACAACCAAGGCAATGCTGGCAACCAGCATGTCCGTGGCCGCGTTCGCCACCAGCAGGTTGTGATTCCCCATCCAAGACATGATCAACATCGCGCAGGGTTCCCGTTGGCCTGTTTTTTCAGGGTCTGGTATCCGCCGCGCAATCGATTATACCCACGGTTCAAGGGCAGGTTTGGGACTTCAGTCGATTCTGAAAAATCACCAGGCGGAACAACCCCACCCCCCCTGAAGACCCCTAATAGATTGCCAATTTTACCCCGCCGGTCAATTTTACCAATCAGTCCAAGGATCGGCTGGTTTCGACCTCGCGCAGGCGGGTCATCATGTCCGCCCATTGGCGCCAACGGGGACCGTTTTCATCCTCCGGGCGGCTGCCCGGCAGGTGCCAGTTGACCAGGTTGAAATGGTCGCCTTTCCAGACTTCGAAATGGTCTCCCCAGCGGGCGGAGGCGAGGGAGACCATGCCATCGTTGGGGCCTTCCTCGGCCTGGAGTATGGGGGTGGTGATGATACGGTGGGGAAACAGCCCCATGCGCCAGCTCCAGGCCGGCGAAAACTCACCCGCCACCGAAGCGTAGCGGACCCGGGGATCATCGGGGACCCGCAGGTTGAACTCGACCATGCTGGGCCGGGCCAGGTCGCGCAGGGCTTCCAAATCGGCGCCGAATCGACGGAGCCAGTGCTCAATCCCAGGTGGCAATCGCGTCCAGCCCAGAACCTTGTCGGCAATGACCGAGCCGCGGTGCGGTGTGCCCAGGGTGGTGAGGCTGAGGACCCGGTCTCCCAGCCCCAGCCGAGCGATGGCAAAGCGTGAGTCCAGCCCGCCCATGCTGTGTGCGATGAGGTGAACCGGCCCCTGACCTGCGTGCCGTTCGATGAATTGGGCCAGTTGCGAGGCCCGATGAGCGATGGCGCCCATGGGCGCCACCCGTGAGACATGCACCACATTGCCCGTGGCCCTGAGCCAAGCCGGCATACCCGCAAAGTAATGGACCATCGGCTTGCCCAGAACGCTGACCTGGTCGAAACCGAACAGTCCGTGGGCAAGGATGACCGGATGGCGCAGGCGGGGCGCGGGAGGCGGGTACACCTCCACCGGATGATCCGGCGACTGGGCGGGCACGAGCTGGAATTCACCGGCCATGGCGCACCTCCCGGCCACCGGGATCAGGGTTGGGCGGACGGGGAAGCCGGAAGGCCCCCCTTCCGGATGCGGGGCATGAGTGGCAGCATGCACATCACCACGACCCCGCCCAAAATGAACGGAAGAAGGGCATCCATCTTATAGAGGCTCAGCGCCGCCAGTGGTCCCAGGATACGGGCCATGGCCGAGCAGGATTGGTTGACCCCCAGCACCTCACCCTGGCGGTTCTCATCGGAACGGCGGCTGACCAGCGATTGAACACTGGGGGTAAGCAAAGCGTACCCCACCACCGCAAGCACCAGACTGGGGGCCAAAACCGCCATCTTGAGCGCCCAGGGCTGGTCGGCCCGGTGCATCCCCACCACCAGGGCGAGCAGCGCCACGCCCAGACCCATCAGGGTGATGCCAAGCGCCATGGCCCTTTCCTCGGGCACTCGTTTGGCCAGTCCCCGGTAGGCGCCGTTGGTGAAGGCAAGCACCAACCCGATGCAGGCAAAAACCAGGAAGTTCTTCTGCTCGGGAAAATCCATCACATCCTTGTTGAGCAGGGCCAGCGTGGACTCAAACCCGCCGAAGCCCAGGGTGGACAGGAACGAGACCAGCACCACAGGACCAACCGCCGGATCCCGCAACACCTTCGAAAAAGCGGCGGCATCGAACAGTTTGCGGGACGAAGGGGGCCCTCCCTCCCGGCGGGTTTCCGGCAACTTGACCCACGCCAGCAGCAACGCGACCGCGCTGAGGCCGCTCGCCAGCCAGCCGGTGACCCCCAGTTTCCCCGGGAACAGAAGCAGCGCCAGGAATCCCAGGATGGGGCCAAAGGTGAAACCGATGCCAAAGGCGGCGCCAATGAGGGCCATGCCCAGCTTGCGCTTTTCGGGCGGGGTGCAGTCGGCGATCACCGCCTGGGCGGTGCTGATGGTGGCGCCGGCGATTCCAGCCCCGGCCCGTGAGGCAAACAGCAGGGCGACCGCCAGGGCGGCGTTTCCGCCCGACAGGTCCGAGGCGATGCCGAACAGGGCGTAAGCCACCACGGATCCAGCCAAACCAACCAGAAGAACAGGCCTGCGCCCGATCCGGTCAGACAAACGACCCCAGGCCGGCGCAAAAAGGAATTGCATCAACGAGAAGGAGGACATCAGCAGACCGAGCACCAACCCCGAAAGGTTGCTTTTCTCACCAAGAACAGGGGCCAGGTACTTGTCCGCATAAGCTGGCAAGAGCGGCAAAACGATACCAAAACCAAGCAGGTCAATAAAAACGATCACAAACATCAGCAGGCGGGCAGATTTGCGGTCTTCCCCATTTGCCGGCGGCGCGGTTGGATTTTCAGCCTGGGACATGTTGGACGTAGCCTCCTTCTCTGCTCCATTTGTACCGGAAGCTGCATCAAGGCGCATGGTGGGCGCTTGCCCGGACCGGGTGATCCGGGTTGAATGAATTGGCCTCCCGCACGCGCGTGCCCGGTAGGCCGGGGGAACACCATGAGCTCGGACCAGAACCACCAGGCCCCGGGTTGGCTGGTTTTTGACATCGAGACCGTGCCCGATGGCGACCTGATCGCCCGGGTGAAATATCCGCATCTCATCGGCAATCCGCGCGAGGCCATCCGCCGCGCCATGGAGGAGGCCCTGTCCCGCGGGCGGGGCGATTCCTCCTTTGTGGCGCCCACCTTCATGAAGGTGGTGGCTGCCTGCGTGATCCGGGTGCGGAAAGACTATTCGGTCGAAAAGATGGTCTGCCTGGACGCCCCGCAGTTCCGCCAGCAGCAGGTGGTGGAGCAGTTCTGGAAAGGGGTATGCTCGCACGCGCAGGCACCGCTGGTGAGCTTCAACGGGCGTGGCTTTGACCTGCCCGTGATGGAGCTGGCCGCCTTTGACCACGGCATCGACATCAGCGCCTATATGCCCAGGCGCGAACGGTTCAAGGGAGCCGGATTGCACATCGACCTGCAGGAATTCTTCTCCAACCAGGGGGCGCTGCGTTTTTTCACCGGCGGTCTGAACCTGCTGGCCAAGCGTGTCGGTTTGCCAGGCAAACAAGGAACCACCGGCGACGATGTGTACGACCTGGTCGAGGCCGGGCGGCTGGACCGGGTGAACGGCTACTGCCTAGCCGACACGCTGGACACCTACTTTGTGTTCCTGCGCAGTCAGCGGATGATCGGCCGGCTCAAGGAGGCGCAGGAGGCGGAACTGCGCCGGGACACCCTGCGCCAGTTGAGGGACATGACACCGCCTTACCCCGGAATCGATGACTATCTGGCCCATTTTGAAAAAACCGGCTGAAAACAGGTACAGGGTGCCCGCCTTGAAAAATCACGCCTGAACCGGACGGGAGCTTGGACATTCTGGAAGCCTTTTACGGCACCTGCTGGCGGCTTAACTTTTCACCAGCGCCCCAGCCTTTACCCCGGCATC
>DKBS01000168.1:0-11187 GCA_002451275.1 Planctomycetaceae bacterium UBA6894
CAAAACCCCATCGAGCAGGAAGGCACCTACCCCCTGCCCGAGGCCCAGCTCGACCGCTTCATGTTCACCGTGAGAGTGGACTACCCCAGCCTGGAGGAGGAGAAAAAAATCCTCCAAACCACGACACGGTCCGGTGAGAAGGAAAAACTCGAGAAAATCCTATCCAACAAAGCCATCATCAACCTGCAGAAACTGGTTCTCAGCGTGCCGGTGGGCGAATATGTGCTCGACTACGTGGCCCGTCTGGTTCGCGCCACCCGTCCGGGCACGCCGGAAGCCCCAGACTTCTCCACCCGCTGGCTGGATTTTGGTGCCGGTCCGCGCGCCGGCCAGAACCTGGTGAAGGCCGGCCAGGCCTTCGCAGCCATGGATGGGCGCTATTCGGTCTCCATTGATGACATCCGTAAGGCAGCGGAGCCGGTCCTTCGTCACCGGATTGGGGTGAACTTTCAGGCCCAGGCAGAAGGCAAGAAATCCGAAGATATCATTGCAAAGCTTCTGGAAGTAATCCCCGAACCACAAGTTGACCGCTATAGCCGAACCGGCAAGCGATAGCTCCATAGCGGTTAATTTAAGCCATTTTTGCTTTTTTAACAGCCAAAAACTGGCTGGAGTCCATGATCGGGTCTATAGGTGAATGCACACGCCTAACGGTCGGTCTCACAAACCTTTTTGTTGTTGAATCGAGAGACTAGCAACGGTTTCCCGATTAACCTGATCAAAACTTCAGGTTTCCAGAGGAGGACTTTTCGTGCTGTATTCCCGGATTTATAACTGCCTGCGACCACGGCACCTGACCACAATGGTCCATGGGCTGGCCTTGGGGCTGACGATTCTCACGGGCCTGGATGCATTTGCCGCGGAAGGTGACCCCACGCCCGCCCAGATTGCTGAGACAGCAGCCGGCATCCCTGACCCCGCCAAGATGACGCCCTTTGCCAAGCAGGTTCCCGTGATTTTTGTCACGCGCGACCCCCGCAAGCCGGAAACCTGGAACAACCTGAAGCAATTCTGGAACCGGGGCAAGGTGGACTCGGTCGACCCGGCCACCGGCGACAAGGTCGTGCGGGAGGCCGTGTACATCAAGGTGCCTCTGGGCCTGAACAGCGCTCCCCCGGTTCCCACGGAAAACCCGATGACCCAAGAGAAGGTGCTGCTAGGCAAGAAGCTCTATTTCGACACCGTCATTTCCTCCAACAACAAGGTCTCCTGCGCCTCCTGCCACAACCCGGCGCTGGGCTACACCGACCAGTTGAAGACCTCCACGGGTATCTTTGATCAGAAGGGCGGCATGAACGCCCCCACGGTGTACAACAGCGGCTATCATCTGCTGCAATTCTGGAACGGCCGCGCCCCCACCTTGGAAGACCAGGCCCAGGGGCCACCCCAAAACCCTTTGGAAATGCACGATGGCAAGGGCCACCCGTGGTACCAAGTGGTCAGCCGCCTGCGCCAGAACCCCGAATATGTTGAGGCCTTTGCCAAGGTGTTTGGCACCCCTCCCACCCGGGATGGCGTGGCCAAGGCGATTGCCGCCTACGAGCGTCTGGTGCTGACCGGCAACTCCATCGTGGACCGCGCCGAAATGGCCATGCGGGAGCGCGTTGAGGAGGAAGGTGAAGGCAAGCTGGAAACCAACGCCGCAGACTTCACCAAGGTGCTGAAGGCCGCCTTTGCCGCCAAGGACACCGAGGCACTGGGCGCCCTAGGCCTGGAAGCAGGCAAGGACGAGGGCAAGGTGGCCCAGGTGGCTGCCAGCATCCAGCGGGGCAAGGTATTGTTCTCGAACAAGGCCCGCTGCAATTCTTGCCATGTGGGGGATAACTACTCCGACAGCCAATTCCATAACCTGGGCGTGGGCGCGAAGGATGGGACCTGGCCCGAAGGTGCTGATCTGGGTCGTTTTGGCGCCCAGGAGACCGGCCACAAGGATCCCGCTTTGGTGGGGTCCTACAAGACCCCCGGCCTGCGCCAACTGGTGTCTACCGCGCCTTACATGCACGATGGCAGCGAGGGCACCCTGGAGGCGGTGATCGCCCTGTACAACCGGGGCGGCAACCTGAACCCGCACCTGAGCAACAAGATGCGGGACGAACCTGCCGAGCGCGAAGCTGCCAAAAACGGTCAGAAAGCGATCATTCCCCGTAAGCTGCTCCTGACCATGGATGAGGAAGCTGATCTGGTCCTTTTCCTGAAGGCGCTGCAGGGGGAACCCGCTGCCGACATCATTGCCAAACCCTGATCCCGTCCCAGGTGATCCATCCAACCGGCCGGCGGAACTTCTCCGCCGGCCGGTTTTTCATGGACAGCGCTTAACGGCTCCAGCCATGCCTCCTGTGCTTCTCCACCGAATCCGGCGGACATCCTTTGCGCCCGGGGCACCTTTGCGTTGAAATGGATGTTTGGTCCGGCACCGACTGCAGCGTCTGGACGCACGACAGGAATGGGTCAACAACCATGGGTTTGTGGATGCGGATTTTCACGCTTTCCGAGGCGACGCCGGATCCGGTGGTGCTGGCCGAAATGGTGGCCAGTTTGCTACCTGGCGCCACCTGCCACTTCGGGGCGGACGACAGGGGTTGGTTTCGGCTGGAAATCCGACCGCCTGCGGGGGGTCCGATCCAGATCGACCGCTACCACTGCGAGGAGGAAGGAATCCGGCGCGACCTGAACACCTGGGCCGCCTGGGTGGAAACCTGCGATTATTGCGACGATGCCCCGAATCTGATGGAGCGCATCATCCAGTCGCGGCAGTTTTTCACGGTGATGCGCAGCCTGGACACCCCGGACGAGGCCGGCGTGGAGCGTTTGTGCGAGGGGCTTTGCAAACACATCGCCCAGGGGCTGGACGGTTTGTGGCAGGCGGATGATGCCGGGCTGAAGGCAGCCGACGGTACCCTGCTGCTGCAGGAATATTGATCGGCCGAAGGGCTGGCCACCGGTTAGGATGAACCGGCACAACGAGGTACCGCGCCGTGTCCGGAAAACCACCCAAAGCACCGCCCACCGCCCGTAGCTCGTCTTCCAAAGACGCGCCGCGTTCGATGGAAAGCTACCTGCGGCCCGAGGTGATCCAGCAGGTGGGGCGGTTGGATCTGCGGGCCCGCTTCATTGTGGAGGGGTTTCTCAGCGGCCTGCATGGCAGCCCGTTCCAGGGCTTTTCGGTCGAGTTCTCCGAGCACCGCAAGTACACCCCCGGCGACGACATCAAGGACATCGACTGGAACGTCTACGCCAAGACGGAAAAGTACTACGTCAAGAAATTCAAAGCCGAGACCACCATGCAGGGGTGGGTGGTAGTCGATTCCAGCGCCAGCATGGGATGGACCTTCCGCCAGGAGATGACCAAGTTCGATTACGCCATCAGCCTGTCGGCGGCTCTGGCTTATCTGATGATCCACCAGCAGGACCCGGTGGGTCTGGCAGTCTGCGGCAAAAGCATCGAGCGCATCCTGCCGCCGCGCTCCAGGCGCAGCCACCTTCCCGCCATGCTCAGCACTCTGACCAACCTGAAACCCCACGGGGAAACCGACCTGGGGGCCTGCCTGATGCAACTGGCGGGGGTCGCCCGCGGCAAGGGGCTTGTGATCCTGCTCTCCGACCTGCTGACCGACATCGACCCGGTGATGGCAGGCCTGCACCGCCTCCGCCACTCGGGCCACGAGGTGATCGTCTTCAACATTCTCGACGAGGCCGAGACCCGTTTCCCATTCGATGGGTACTGCCAATTTGAGGACATTGAATCACCCGCCACACTCACCCTGGAGGCAAAGTCGATCCGGCAGGATTACCTGGATGCCTTGGCCGCCCACCAGACCCGCCTGAAGGAGGAGTGCCACAAGGCCCAGATTGACTTTGTGCCCATGGACACCAGCGTCAACTTCGGGACCGCCCTCTTGGAGTACCTGCAGCAGCGCAGCAGGAGATTCTAGAAACAGCGTTCAAAACCAAAGTCTTTCAGAAAAAACCGGCCATTTGAAAATCTTTTTCCGCCAAAAATCGCCCTTCGGCGTTTCCGGCAACCGCCTTAGATCGCATAATCACCGGTTGTGGCATGGCACGGATGTCCAGTCCCTCATGCTCTGGGTGAAACAATTCAACCAATCCGGAGTGATTTTCATGCATTTGTCCAAGCGCTGTATCGCCGAGGCGATCGGCACCTTCTGGCTCGTTTTCGGCGGCTGCGGCAGCGCCGTTCTGGCGGCGGCTTTCGCCGGCAAGGTGGACGGTTCCACAGTGAACCTGGGTATCGGGTTTGTGGGTGTCTCCCTGGCCTTCGGCCTGACGGTGCTGACCATGGCTTACGCCATCGGCCACATCTCCGGCTGCCATCTCAACCCCGCCGTGACCGCGGGCCTGGTGGCCGGCGGACGCTTCAAGGCCTCGGAGGCTGGCGCCTACATCATTTCCCAGGTGATCGGCGCCATCGCGGGTGCCGGCGTGCTGTACCTCATTGCCTCGGGCAAGGGAGATTTTTCGGCGGTTGAGAGCGGTTTTGCCAGCAACGGCTTCGCCGAGCACAGCCCGGGCAAGTACAGCATGTTCGCGGCCCTGGTGGCCGAAATCGTGCTCACCTTCATGTTCCTGTTCATCATCCACGGCGCCACCGACAAGCGCGCCCCTGCCGGCTTCGCCCCCATCGCCATCGGTCTGGGTCTGACGCTGATCCACCTGATCGGCATCCCGGTCACCAACCTGTCGGTCAACCCGGCCCGCTCCACCGGCCCGGCCCTGTTTGTCGGTGGTTGGGCGGTGGCCCAGCTCTGGCTGTTCTGGGTCGCCCCCATCATTGGCGCGGTTCTGGCCGGCGCCACCTACAAGGCGGTTTTCGAGGCTCCCGAAAAGGCCTGATTCCAGCCCCTTTCTCCGAACCCCGGGCCCTCTGACGGGAGCCCGGGGTTTTTTCGTGCCCTCTTCCCACGAAGCCCCGTGCGTGGAGAATGGATGCTTTGGCTTGATTTCGGGAGGGGTCATATGAACAGCCTTATCCTTGCCATCGGACTGCTGACACCGGGGGCAGATCGGCCGAATGTGCTCTGGCTGACCTGCGAGGACATGGGCCCCCATCTCGGCTTTTGCGGTGACCGGTTCGCCCGGACTCCCCACCTTGATTCTTTGGCCAAGGAGTCCGTCCATTTCACGAAGGTCTGGTCGCACGCCCCGGTTTGCGCTCCGGCCCGGACCGGCCTGATCCTCGGCCGATACGCCACAAGCGTTGGTGCCGAGCCGATGCGCTCCATGGTGCCGCTACCAGCCAGCACCCCTTCGCTGCCCTCGCTTTTGAGAAAAAAGGGCTACCACTGCACCAACAACAGCAAGGAAGATTACAGCGTGCCGCTGCCGGGCATCTGGGACGCCAGTTCCAACAAGGCCCATTACCGCAACCGCAAGGACGGACAGCCTTTTTTCGCCGTCTTCAACAACACACAAACCCACGAAAGCCAGATCCGGAACACCAAAGTCCGGCCAACGGGAGACCCGGCCCGGGTACCGTTACCTCCCTACCACCCTGACCTGCCCGGCGTGCGCGAAGACTGGAACCGCTACTACGAGAATATCGCCACCATGGATTCATGGGTGGGCGGCAAGCTGGCGGAACTGAAATCCGCCGGGCTGGAGGAGGACACGATTGTGTTCTTCTTCTCCGACCATGGTTCCGGGATGCCGCGCAACAAGCGCTGGCCGGGCAATTCCGGCCTCCATGTGCCCTTGCTGGTAAAAATTCCCCAAAAATGGAGGGCCAGCCTCTTGCCGGGTTTTCAGCCGGGAACGCGCGATGAGCGACTGATCGGGTTTGTGGATCTGGCCCCCACCGTCTGGTCGATCTGCGGCGTGGAAAAACCAGCGGGCCTGCCCGGACTTCCTTTCTTTGGAAGGGATGCATCGGTCCGCCACGAGTACCTGCCCGGGTACCGATCGCGGATGGATGAGCGGATCGACCTGGCGCGCAGCATTCGGGACGATCGGTTTGTCTACCTCCGCAATTTTCACCTGCACCGGCCGCATGGCCAGCACGTCGCCTACCAGTTCCAAACCAGGACCACGGAATTATGGAAACAGCAGTTTGATTCCGGAAAATGTGACACGATCCAATCGCGTTTCTGGGGCCCGCGGGAACCCGAGGAACTGTACGACCTGACCAGCGACCCCCATGAGGTGAAGAACCTGGCGGCCGACCCAGCCCACGCCAGCACGCTGGCCTTGATGCGAACAAGGCTGGCACACCACCTGACCAGCACCAAAGATGTCGGCCTGATGCCCGAAGGCCTGCTGGATGGCTTGAGGAACGGGGCACCTCCACTGCAGTGGGCGGGTAATCCGGGCCAATGGCCGGTGGAAAAAATCCATGGCTGGGCCGAACTGGCCGCGGGCCGGTCCGTCACCGAGCAAAAGCAAGTGGGCGCCCTCCTGGAGGAATCGCATCCAGTGGCCAGATACTGGGGAACCCAGGGAATTTTAGCCAGACTTAGTCTGGATTGGTCCGCCTGGCATCCCACCCTGGTCCGGCTACTGGAAGACCCGCAGCCCTCCATCCGCGTGGCCGCCGCCCACGCCCTGGCAAGCACCACTGCCAAGGATCATCCGCTAAGGTCCAAAGGGGTGGCTCTGTTGCGTGACCATGTCAATGGCCCCAAACTGGGGTTCGCGGTCTCGCTCGAGGCTTTGGACGCCCTGGACCACTTGGGTCCAGAAAGCCGCGGCGACTTGTCCGCTTTGCGAGCGTCCCTTGGGCCGGCAACCGGTTTTCCGGCCCGGGTGAGGGAAAATCCCTTCCGACTGCTGGACCAAATGGAGGGCCAGGCCAAACCATGACCCGCTTCAGCACTTTTGCCCTGGTGTGCCTGTGCCTGGCCAATCCCCAGGCACCAGCAGCCGAAACCAAACGGCCCAACATCCTTTTCATTTTCGCCGACGACTGGGGACGGTTTGCCAGCGCCTACGGCAAACTGGATGGGCCGGGTTCGCCCAACGATGTGGTGAAAACGCCCAACTTCGACCGCATTGCCCGGGAAGGAACCTTGGTCCGCCAGGCATTTGTCTCGGCCCCCAGTTGCACCCCGTGCCGCAGCGCGCTGTTGAGCGGCCAGCATTTCTGGCGAACCGGGCGGGCGGCGATCCTGCAGGGAGCGGCCTGGGATGAGAGTATCCCCACCTACCCTCGCCTTCTTGCCAAGGCTGGTTACCACATGGGCAAGACCGGCAAGGTTTGGAGCCCCGGTAACCCGGCTGATATTCCCTACGGGCGGCCGGTGCCTGGCTTCCAGAAATCCGGGATGCGTTTCAACAACTTTTCCAAATTCGTCACCGAACAGGTGGAGGCGGGCAAAACTGTCGATGCCTGCCGTGAGCTGTTGCAGCGTGAAGTGCGCGGGAACTTTGAGGATTTCCTGGCGAAACGCCCGACCCAGACGCCCTTCGCCTACTGGTTTGGTCCCACCCATGTGCATCGCAAATGGGTCAAGGGGTCGGGCAAGGCGCTGTGGAGCATCAACCCGGACGACCTGAAGGGCAAGCTGCCGCCGTTCCTTCCGGACATCCCCGAAATGCGGGAGGACTTCGCCGATTACCTGGGCGAGGTGCAGGCACTGGACGCCTACGCGGGTGTGCTGCTGGACAAGCTGGAGAAAGCTGGGGAGCTGGACAATACCCTGGTGGTGATGAGCGGCGACCATGGCCCGCCCGGGTTCCCCCATGGCAAATGCAACCTGTACGATTTCGGGTCCAGGGTGGCGCTGGCACTGCGCGGCCCGGGTGTGGAAAAAGGCAAGGTGAGTGACACGCTGGTGAGCCTGCCCGATCTGGCGCCCACCTTCCTGGAAATGGCCGGAGTGAATCCGCCCGCCACCATGACGGCCAACAGCCTGCAATCGCTGGGGGTGATCGCCGGAACCGGGCAAACCGATCGCAAGGCGGTGAAAAGGGACGCGGTCTATATCGGCAGGGAGCGGCACTACCCCACCGCGCGGGATGGCGGCCTGCCCTACCCCCAGCGCGCCATACGCACCAAGGATCACCTCTACATCATCAACTTCCGGCCGGACCGCTGGCCGCTGGGGGATCCGCGGCTGTTGCAGGATGGTACTCCCTCGTGGGAAAAGCTGGCCAACAACACCGGGGTGACCCTGTCCGACGAGGACGCAGGCCCCGCCAAGGCGTGGCTGGTGATCAACCGGAAGACTGAACAGGGAAAACCGTATTTCGACCGCGCCTATGGCAAGCGCCCCGCCGAGGAGCTGTATGTGCTGGCAGATGACCCGCACCAGATGCGCAACCGCACCCAAGAACCGGCTTTGGAAGCCACCCGCAAAAACCTGCGCGAACGCCTGCTGAAAACCCTGGAAGAAACCGGGGACCCGCGGGTGAAGGATGATGGCAAGTTTTTTGAAACCTCACCCCTGGCGGGTCCGGTGCAAGAATGGAAGGAACCATGATGCTATTGCTCGCCATGCTCATCGGGGCCGATACCCCTGCCAGCGCCCCCGGCGGCAAACCGAATTTCGTGGTGATCCTTGCGGATGACATGGGGTGGGGCGATCTGGGCGCCTACAACCCGTCCAGCCGCATTCCCACGCCGCGCATGGACCAGATGGCCCGGGAAAGCCGCCGGTTCCTTGACGCGCACAGCCCGTCCGGCGTCTGCACCCCCACGCGCTACGGCCTGTTGACTGGACGGTACTCCTGGCGGGGCAAGCTGAAATCGGGCGTGCTGCAGGGCTATTCCCCCGCGCTGATTGAACCTGGGCGACCCACACTGGCTAGCCACCTGAAAGCCAACGGATATGCCACCTGCTGCATCGGCAAATGGCATCTAGGCCTGCAGGACGGCGAGAAGACCGACTACGACCAGCCGTTGTCGCCCGGCCCGCTGGATGCGGGCTTTGACCGGTTTTTCGGCATCTCCGCCTCGCTGGACATGCCACCCTATGTTTTTCTGGAAAACCGGGGACTGAAGACACCCCTCACCGGCACCATCGCCGCCAGCAAGATGCGGCGGGAGGGCGGTGGAGGGTTCTGGCGAGCGGGGGCGCTGGGAGAGGGCTTCACGCACGAGGGAGTGCTGCCCGAACTGCAAAAGCAGGCTGTCAGCTACCTGTCCGGGCGAAAAAAGGACCAACCGTTTTTCCTCTACTTCCCGCTGACCGGGCCGCATACCCCGTGGATGCCCACACCCGAGTTCCGGGGCAAATCGCAGGCGGGCTGGTACGGGGACTTTGTCTGCCAGGTGGACGCGCTGGTCGGGACGGTGCTGGACACGCTGAAGGCCCAGGGCCTGGATGACAACACCGTGGTCATCCTCACCAGTGACAACGGGGCGCACTGGTTGCCCAAGGACATCCGTGAACACGGGCATCTGGCCAACGCCTCCTGGCGCGGGCAAAAGGCCGACATTTTCGAAGGCGGGCACCGGGTCCCTTTCCTGGCGCGCTGGCCGGGGAAAATCCAGCCGGGGACCAGCGATTCCCTGCTCTGCCTCACGGATATCTCCGCCACCTGCTCCGAACTGGCCGGAATACCCCTGGGGGGAGTCGGCTTTGAGGACAGTATCAGCCTGGCCGGGCACCTGACCGGCAACACGCCCGGCCAACGGATCAGCATCGTGCATCACTCCTCCCAGGGCCTGTTTGCCTACCGCAAGGCTCCGTGGAAGGTGTTGGATGGACTGGGCAGCGGAGGCTTCACCCCGCCCGCCCGTGAAATGCCGACCGCTGGCAACCCGGCCGGGCAACTGTATCATCTGCAGGAGGACCCGTTTGAAACCCGCAACCGCTGGGCTTCCAATCCCCGGGAAGCCGGGGTCCTGCTGGCCGAATTGCAGGAACTGCGCCGGGCCGGCCGTTCCCGCCCCTGACCCTCTCCCACCGCCTGTGCATGGTATCCTCCGATGCTGCATGAACCGCAAGTGAACCCCGCCAAGGATCCGGCCGCCCGCTACAAGTCCCGTCTGGGCATGCGGCTTTTTTGCGTGTACGGCGGGTTCTACCTGCTGTTTGTGGTCATCAATCTGGTCCAGCCCGCGTGGATGGGAACGATGGTCCTGGGCGGCCTCAACCTGGCTGTGGTCTACGGCATGCTGCTGATCGTCATGGCCCTGGTCTTGGCGCTTTGGTACGACCGCGCCTGCCGCCGCGAGGAGCAGCGCCTGCACCAAGAAAACAAGGTGGAGCGCTGAACCATGGTGCTGGGCATCTTCCTGTCCTTCGTGCTGTTCATCGTGAGCCTGTCCTTCTACCTGGGGCGGCAGACCAAGACCTCCAGCGGCTACTACGCCGCCGGAGGCCAGATCCACTGGTTCGTCAACGGCATCGCCTTCGCGGGCGATTACCTTTCCGCAGCCTCGTTCCTGGGCATCTGCGGCATGATCGCCACCACCGGGTACGACGGCTTCCTGTATTCCATCGGGTTCCTGGCCGGGTGGGTGGTGGCGCTGTTTGTCATTGCCGAGCCGCTGCGGCGCATGGGCCGGTACACCTTTGCCGACGCCGTGGACGCGCCGTTCCAGTCCCGCGGCATCCAGTTGATGGCGGCCATCAGCACGCTGGTCGTTTCCCTGTGCTACCTGGTGCCGCAGATGGTGGGCGCCGGGGTGCTGGTCGAGCCATTGCTTGGCCTGCCGCACCACTGGGGCGTGCTGATGGTGGGGTCGATCGTAATTTTCATCGTCGCCACCGCCGGCATGGCGTCCACCACCTACGTGCAGTTCCTCAAGGGGGGATTGCTGATCCTGTTTTCAGCCATCCTGGTTTGGGCGGTGTGCGCCCGCGGGCTTTCGACACATCCTCCCGGCGGCGGGGAGGAACCCTTCCACAGCCACCGGGTCCTCCAGGCGTCGGCGGACACCCCTCCCCTGTCGCGGGACCCCGGCTTCTCCATCCAGGAAGAGCATCTGTCCAAGGCTGGACGGTTCGCCCTGGTGGAGGAGGCAGGCGCCAATCCACCCAGGCGCACCTGGTGGCGGGTGGATGACAAGGATGGCGCACTGAACCTGGTGGAAGGGGAATGCCAGGTCACCGGCCAAGACGGCGTGGCACTGGTCAATGGACTGCCCGCCTCGGCCAGCAACAAGCTGCGCCCGGTGGGCAATATTTCCAAGCTGATGGGCGAGAAGGAGGCCAGCACCGGCCCCTTGTCGCCTGTGGGAATCCTGGCCGCCCTGGGCCACCCGGACACCACGGTCCGCATCTGGAA
>DKBS01000168.1:11495-19525 GCA_002451275.1 Planctomycetaceae bacterium UBA6894
CCCGGGTCCAGACTGCTGCGGCCGGGGATGAAATTCAAGCTGGAGGGCACCGCGCTTGAGCGGCTGGACTTCGCCTCGCTGATGCTGGCTTTGTTCCTGGGCACGGCCGCCCTGCCCCACATCCTGATCCGCTACTACACGGTCCCCAGCCCGGCCAGCGCGCGGAAATCCACGCTGGTGGCCATCGGCTCCATCGGCCTGTTCTATGTGCTCACGCTGTTCATGGGACTGGGGGCCATGACCAACGGCGTGCTGAACCCGGCCGACAGCAACATGGCGGCGCCGCTTTTGGCGAAATCATTCGGCCTGCTTTTGTTCGCGGTCATCTCGGCCATCGCCTTCGCCACCGTGCTGGGCACCGTCAGCGGATTGATCGTCGCCGCCTCGGGAGCGGTGGCCCATGATTTCGCCGACCGTTTCCTGAACCTGCAGCTACCGGAAAAGTCCAAGATCACCCTCGGCAAGGCCTCCGCCCTGGGCATCGGGGCCATCGGCATCGCCCTGGGCATCCTGTTCAAGGGGATGAATGTGTCGTTCCTGGTGGGTCTGGCCTTCGCGGTGGCGGCCAGCGCCAACCTGCCGGCCATCGTGATGATCCTTTTCTGGAAGCGCACGACCGCCTGGGGCGTGATCGCCTCCATCGCCATGGGCATGGTGGCCTCGCTGGCGCTCATTTTGCTGTCGCCCGACCTGTACAAGCTCTACGGTCTGGACCCGCTGAAGGCACCGGTGGCGCTTTCGAACCCGGGGATCGTCTCCATTCCGCTAGGATTCCTCACGCTGGTGGTGGTGTCGCTCCTCACCAAGCGCGGGGAGCGACACGAGCACAACTGACGGCACAGCGCCTTCTCAGGCGTAGGGGAACAGGTCGGAATCAGGCGTGGTGGCCACCTCGTACAGGGTATGCCCCAATCGCTTGCCCAAGGCATCCAGCAGTTGCTCGCCCTTGGCGGCGGTGGACTTGGACGGGTCGCCCACCCCGGTGTTGCTGGTGGCGATGTGCCAGGGGCGGGTGATCGACAACCAGCCCTTGTTGATCGCCTCGATCGTGCTCTTGCGGGTGGCGCCGTTGTCGGCCAGTTCCAGCTTCACCCAGTCGGGCACCAGGGCCATGCCCAGGCTCGTTTCGGTTTCATCCGCATGCTCGCCCGGTTTCTCCATGATCTGGCCGACCAGGTCAGCCCCCATGCGGAACCAGTCGCACAGCGCCAGGAACACGCCGCAGTCGGGGTGCAACTGGCGCAGGAGCGGCTTGAGTTCGTTGCCGCCGTGGCCGTTGAGCAGCACCAGGCGTTTGATGCCCTGACGGCGCAGGGAGTCGGTGATGTCCCTCAGGATGGCCAGCAGCGTGGTGGGCATGACGCTCAGGGCCACCGCGCCGGGGATCTGGAAGTAGTTGGTGTTCACGCCGAAAGGCACCGCGGGCAATTGGAGCACCTTGGCCCCCGCGTCCCAGGCGTGCTGGCAGGCACGGGTGGCGATCGCCTCCACCTGGAAGCAATCAATACCGTAGGGCAGGTGCAGGTTGTGGGGCTCCGTGGCGCCAAAGGGCAGCACCGCCGCCTGCCATTTCTGCTTGCGGACATACTCGTGGTTTTGCTGGTTGAGCACAAAGGGCAGCGGCTGGGCCATGGTCGAATTACCTGCGGAGGGGGAGGAAGACCGGCGCAAACGGCCGGCAACTGTAGGAATCTTCATCTTCCCATGAACTATTTCCCGGAAAAAGGCCCAAATACCGGACCCGCACCGGCCAGTCTGTGCTGGCGGCATGGGGCCTCGGAAGACTACAATCAAGGTGTACCGCACAAAGCTATCGCAAGATTGCAAGCCGTCATCGAACACATCTTTTGAAGGACGAATTCCCGGCATGGTTGGCAATCCTGACACCTTCTTCGTTCCCGGCCCGGAAACACCGCTGAACGACCCCAGCCTGTACATCAACCGCGAGCTGAGCTGGTTGGCGTTCAACCGCCGCGTGCTGGAGGAGGCCGAGGACCAGACCGTTCCGCTGCTGGAACGGCTGAAGTTCCTGGCGATCACCGAATCGAACCTGGACGAGTTCTTCATGGTGCGGGTGGGCGGCCTGCAGCAGAAACTGTACGCGGGTGTCAGCTACGGGAGCGGGGCCGACCACCTGCCCGTGCGGGTGCAGGTGGAGGAGATCGGCCGAGTGGTGCGGCAGATGAACGCCGACACCCACAAGTGCCTCACCCGTGAGATCCTGCCCAAGCTGGAGGCGGAAGGCATCAGCATCCGCCGTCTGGACCAGATCGACGACGCCGACCGGGCCAAGCTGGCCGAGGTTTTCCGCAACCAGATTTTCCAGGTGCTCACGCCGCTGGCCATCGACCCGGGCCACCCGTTTCCGCGGCTGCTGAACAAGTCGCTGAATCTCGCGGTGCGCCTGGCGCGCCCCTCCGGCGGCAAGATGTTCGCCCTGGTGCAGGTGCCCAGCGTGCTGCCGCGCTTCATCGCCCTGCCCGCCCGGGAGACGGGCCCGAGGAACGCCCTGCTGCCCCTGGAGGACCTGATCCGCCTGCACCTGCCGGAACTTTTCCCCGGGCTGCACATCGAGCACGTGAGCGCCT
This sequence comes from Planctomycetaceae bacterium UBA6894, assembly GCA_002451275.1. Lineage (GTDB taxonomy): Bacteria > Planctomycetota > Planctomycetia > Gemmatales > Gemmataceae > UBA6894. Next base: position 14,084 of record DKBS01000168.1, read on the forward strand.
TCCGCATCACCCGGGACAGCGACCTGGAAATCGACAACGACGAGGTGGACGACCTGCTCAAGGCGGTGGAGGAGCAGATCCGCAAGCGCAAGCAGGGCATGGCGGTGCGCGTGCAGCTTGAGGCGAACGCCCCGGAGGAGACCGAGTCGTTCCTGGGCCAGGCGCTGGACCTGGACACCCACGATGTGTACCGCACCGAGGGGCTGATCGACCTGACCGGCCTGTTCCAGATCCACGCCCTGCCGGGCTACAACCACCTGCGCGACCCGATCTTCGTGCCGCACCCGGCCCGGGCCTTCGAGGATTCCCATTCCATCTTCGAGGCCATCCGCGCCGGCGACATCCTGCTGCACCACCCGTACGAAACCTTCAACCATGTGGTGGATTTCATCGAGGAAGCCGCCCGGGACGAGCGGGTGCTGGCCATCAAGCAGACGCTCTACCGCACCTCCAGCGACTCGGCCATCGTCAAGGCGCTGCAGCAGGCCGCCGACAACGGCAAGCAGGTCACGGTGGTGATGGAGATCAAGGCGCGGCTGGACGAGGAGCGCAACATCGTCTGGGCCCGCGAGCTGGAGAAGGCCGGCGCCCACGTGGTGTTCGGCTTCGTGGGCCTGAAGACCCACTGCAAGGTGGCGCTGGTGGTGCGGCGCGAGGAGGACGGCATCCGCCGCTATGTGCACCTGTCCACCGGCAATTACAACCCGCAGACAGCGCGTTTGTACACAGACCTGGGGTACTTCACCTGCCGGGCGGACTTCTGCGAGGACGCCTCGCTGCTGTTCAACTACCTCACCGGCTACTGCGAGCCGCCCAAGTGGAACAAGCTGGTGGTCGCGCCCACCCACCTGCAACCGTTCATGCTCGACCGCATCGACCAGGAGATCCGCCACCAGCGCGAGGGCCGTGGCGGGCGGATCATCGCCAAGGTCAACGGCCTGCTGGAACCGGCCATCGTGCAGGCGCTTTACCGGGCCAGCCAGGCGGGCGTGAAGACCGACATCATCTGCCGGGGCATCTGCTCCCTGCGGCCGGGCATCCCCGGCATCAGCGAGAACATCCGGGTGATCTCGGTGATCGACCGGTTCCTCGAGCACAGCCGCATCTTCTATTTCGGCAACGGCGGGGAACCAACCGTGCATGTCGGCTCGGCCGACTGGATGGACCGCAACCTGAGCCGCCGCGTGGAGGTGGTGTTCCCGGTGGAGGAACCTGCGCTGAAGCACCGCGTGGTGCATGAGATTCTGGAGATCACCCGCACGGACAATGTGAAGGCGCGCATGCTGCTCCCCTCGGGCGAGTACCGCCGGGTGAAGACCACCGCGCCGCGGGTGCGCAGCCAGGAGCAGTTCCTGCTGCTGGCCGATCCGGCGCGTCACGCGCCTGCACCCGAAACGCAGCCAAGGCTGGCGGCACCGCCGCCCAAAAGCCATCCCGATCCGGCCAAGGCCCGGGCGGGCAAACCCCTGCGGAAACCGCCCACGGCCTGAAACCGGATTTTTCCGCCCCCCTCCTGACCACGAGGATTGCCCGTCCATGGATGCAGTCTTGCTTGCCGCCGGCCTAGGGACCCGCCTGCGCCCGCACACGCTCAGCGTGCCCAAACCCCTGCTCAAGGTGCAGGGACGCCCGGTCCTGGACTGGACCATCTCGGCGCTGCCCCGGCAGGTCACCCGGCTGGTGGTGGTGGTGAACTACCTGGCCGAGCAGGTGGAAGACTATCTGGCAGGCCAGAAGCACATCACCAACTGGGCCACGGTTCGGCAGACGACTCCCCGCGGCACCTGGGACGCGCTGTGGTCGTGCCGGCAGGCGCTCAGCGGCGGGTCCTTCCTGGTGCTCAACGGCGACGACCTGTTCGGCACCGCCGACCTGGCGGACCTGGCGGCCCTGCCGGAAAAGGGATTCGAGGGGGGCGTGCTGACGCACTCGGTGGCCAACCCGCGCCAGTACGGCATCGCCTTCACCCGCGCGGACGGCACGCTGGACAAACTGGTGGAAAAACCGGACCTGCCCGGGCCCATGCTGGCCAACACCGGGGCCTACCTCTTCCCGGGCCGCGCCTTCGAGCACACGCCGTTTCTGTCGCCCCGCAACGAGTACGAGATCACCGATCTGGTGAACCTGCTGGCCCGGGACGGCAGGATGATGCCGGTGGCGGCCAAGGCCTGGCGGCCGATCGGCGACATCCCCGCCTGGGAGGGGGCCCAGACGGCGGACCTGAGCCCGTTCGCCCCGGCCCGCTAGGCGCCGCAGAACGGATTGGTGCGTTTCTCGTGGCCCACCGTGGTGACCGGCCCGTGACCCGGGTAGACACGCGTGCCCTGTGGCAGCGTGAAGAGCTTGTTCCGGATGCCCGAGATCAGCGTCTGGTGGCTACCGCCTGGAAAATCGGTCCGCCCCACGCTGCCCCGGAACAGCACATCCCCGCCAAAAACGATCGGATCGGCCCCCTCGGGCCGGTACACAAACACCACATGCCCCGGGGAGTGCCCCGGGATCTCCAGAACCTCCAGTTTCATTCCCGCCAGTTCCAGAACTTCCCCCTCGTTGACCAACAGGTCCGCCTCGGGGGAAACGATGGGTGCGCCTGCGAGGCCGCTGAGATTCAGCACCGGGTCGGTCAGCATGGGGGCATCCCCCGTCCCGATGATCAAGGGAGCGCGGGGAAAGGCCTTTTTCATCGCCTCGTTGCCAGCAATGTGATCTGCGTGCCCATGGGTGTTTAAAATCGCTATCAACTGCCAGCCCCGATCGGCCAGGCATTCCTCGATGGAATCCGTGTCGAAGCCCGGGTCCACCACCAGGGCCTCCCTGGAACCGGGCAGGGCGAAAATGTAGGCGTTTTCCTCAAAAAGCGGCGAAACCACTGTCTGCAATTCCAGTGGTGAAGATTGGGAAGGCTGACTGACTGGAAAAGCCATGAAAACTCCATGGTTCGGTGATTGCGCGAGGCGGGTTGTGGCGATGGACGAAAGAGCCCAATAATTGGAACACTGCTTCGGGGACGGCCAGGCCACCCCTTCGCACGTTTCACCCGGTGGACCAATTCTCCCGGGGCATGCCAGGGTTTCGCAAGGGGAAGCCGCCATGTCCGACACCCAAGCCGTTGTGGCCGCGCTGCGCCGGAATTTCGCGCCGTGGGCCTTGGCTTTGCTGGTGCATGGCGGTCTGGGCCTGTTCACCACGCTGATGCTTCTGGCGGCCGAGCCGGCTCCCCCCGCGACCGCGCCGGGAACGAATGGCCAGGCCGTGCCGACCCAGCCCGCCGGCACCGAGGCCCCCACGGCCGAACATCCGGCCGCGGCCGATCCCAGCCACGGCAAGGACATGTCGGAATGCATGGAGATCATCAAAAAGGCCGAGGCGGCGCTGAGCCGGGTGGACCACTACACCTGCCAGTTCGTGAAGCGTGAGGTGCTGGGCGGCAAGCTGCAGCCCGAGCAGACCATCGACATGGTCGTGCGGCACGAGCCGTTCTCGGTGGCCCTGAAATGGCAGAAGCCCCGCAACATGGCCGGGCAGGAAGGCATGTGGATCGAGGGCAAGCACAACGGGCGCATGCGGGTGAAGGGCGCAGGCCTTTTGGGCAGCGTGGGCTTCCTGAGCCTGGACCTGAAGGACAAGCGCGTGGCTTCCACCAGCCGCCACGCCATCACCGAGGCCGGAATCGCCAACCTGGTCAAGCGCCTCAGCAAGGACTGGGCGGGCTTCGAGCACCACGAACTGGACCGCGTGCTGCTGGAGGATGTGACCTTCGACAACCGGGCCTGCCGGCGCGTGCACATCACCCATCCCCGCGAGGAGATGAAGCAGTTCGAGTTCGCCAAGGCGGTGATCACCTTCGACAAAGAGCACCACCTGCCGGTCGCCATCGAGTGTTTCGGCTGGCCCGACAAGGCCGGGGAGGACCCGAAGCTGCAGGAGTCGTATCAATATCCCGGGCTAAAACTGAACCCGGGTGTGGACACCGCGATCTTCGAGCGCTGAGTCCCCCACCCTCTTTTCCCCAAAACCGAGGAGATCCATGAGCGGCAAAGACCGTCTGGCCGAGCTGTTCCGCGAGCGCGCCGTCAAATTTGGCAACTTCACGCTGGCCAGCGGCAAGACCAGCAGCTTCTACATCGACAGCAAGCAGGTGCTGTTCTGCGGCGAGGCGCTGGCTCTCATTGCCGACGGGTTCCTGGACCACATCGCCCGGTGGGATGTGACCGCCGTGGGCGGGCTGGAAGTGGGAGCGATCCCCCTGGCGGCCGCCGTGGTGTTACGCGGGCACCAGCGCGGCATGCACTTGGAGGGGTTCTTCGTCCGCAAGGCAGTCAAGGAGCACGGCAGCCAGCAGCGGCTGGAGGGGCGTCTGGCCCCCGGCAGCCGGGTGGCCATTGTGGAGGATGTGGTCACCACGGGTGGCTCCAGCGAACAGGCCATCGAGGTGCTGCAGGCCCAAGGGCACTCCGTGGGCGGCCTGGTGTGCCTGGTGGACCGCGGCCAGGGGGCCCGCGAGCGTTTCTCCGTACGCTTCCCGTTTGAATCGCTGCTGGGCACCCAGGATCTGGGGCTGCCCACCGCCTGAGCCCAGGCTTTTTTTTGCTTATCCGCCACAACCACGGGCCCCTGGCCCGTGGTTGTTCGCTTGGGTGGCACCCCCCGCCAGATCAGGCTAAAATCCACCCAGTTGGATGGAGGCACCATGTCCGCGACCATCTCCCGCAGGCTGTTCACGGTGGAGGAGTTCATCCGGCTCGACCAGCTTCGTTTCTTCGCACCTGACGAGCGCCTGGAACTGATCGACGGGAAGATCCATCCCATGAGCCCCATCGGATACCGCCACGCCGGCGTGGTGGACGGCCTGGTCCGCTGGTTGTACCGGCATCTGGACCCCGCCTGGTTTGTGCGGTGCCAAAACCCGCTGCGTCTGGGCGGCAAAAACCTGCCCCAGCCCGACCTGCATGTGGTGCGTTCGCGGCCGGACAACTACACCCAGTCCCATGCCACCCCGTCGGACACCGTGCTCGTCATCGAGGTGGCCGATTCCACGGCGGATGTGGATCTGGGGAAGAAGAAAGAAATCTACGCCCAGGCGGGCATACCCGAATACTGGGTCTTCGACCTGACCGAAAACACGCTGGAGTGTTTCACCGCACCCGAGGGCGGCGCCTACCAAAACCACCGGCGCCTCACGGCCGCCGATGCCGCCACCTCCGCCACGCTGGGCATCACGCTGCCCTTGGCCCAGGTGCTCACGCCAGCAGGCTGACCCGTCTCACAGTCCAAACAGCCGGCGCGCGTTGTCGGTGGTGGCCCGGGCCATTTCCCCGGGCTCGACGCCGTGGCATTCCGCCAGGGTCTGGCAGGTGTGCCGGACGAAGGCAGGTTCGTTGCGCTGGCCCCGGTGGGGCCGGGGCGCCAGGTACGGGGAATCGGTCTCCACCAGCAGCCGGT
>DKBS01000168.1:19769-21277 GCA_002451275.1 Planctomycetaceae bacterium UBA6894
GGTCCCGCAGCGCCTGGTTCCCCTTTTGGGTAATCATGCCGGAAAACGACAGGTAGAGCCCCATGGCCAGGGCGTGCTCCGCCTGGGCCTGGTCACCGCAGAAGCTGTGCAAGACCCCGCGCAGCGGGCCGTGCGATTCAAAATCGGCTCGCAGCTCTTCCATCAGCGGCTCAGCCGCATCGCGGCAGTGCAGGATGATCGCCTTGCCGGTCTGGCGTGACAGGGCCAGGTGCCGCCGCAGGCTGGGGATCTGCACCTCCAGGGGCACTTCCTTCCAGTAGTTGTCCAGCCCGGTCTCGCCGATGCCCACCACCAGGGGGTCCCGGGCCAATTCGGCGATGCTTTCGAAGGCGTTTGGGGCCAGGCCGGCCAGATGGGTGGGGTGCAGCCCGACCGCGGGCGCCAGCAGGGGCTCGAACCGGGCACGCTGCAGGCAGGCCAGGCTGTCCTCGGGCGTGGTCCCCACCACCACCACCCGCACCAGGCCGGCGGCCCGGGCGCGGGCAATGACCTGCTCCACCTCGCCGCGGAAGCGCTCATCCTCGAGATGGGCGTGGGTGTCCACCAGGGGGGGCAGGTCGGAAGCGGTCATGGGCGGTTCAGTCCTTACCGGGAATCTTCGCCGTGGTCATGCCTTGGCCGGGTGCCAAATGGGGCATGCGCTCCAGCAGATCGGCCTGCGAGGTGGCGGCGGGCTCCGTCCAGCTTGTGACCAGGTAGGGCAGGATGCCGGTCAGGATCAACGGCACCGGCAACAGCATCGCCACCAGTTTCTGGCGCGGCTTCCACGGGTCGGCCACGGTCACGCCGGAGGTGTGTCCGGCCGCGTCGAACAGAAAGCCGCGCGCGGCGACACAGTAGAGCATCACCGCGTAGGCCAGCACGAACAGCACGCCGGAAAGTGCGCTGGTCGAGTACAGGGCCCGGGCCACCGGCAACATGGCCATGGCGCCCAGCGACAACGGCACGCCCGCCTGCACCAGCAGGGCCAGGCCCAGCGGGGCGCCCCGGTCGTTGGGCCGCAGCACCATCAGGCCCCGGCAGAGCGCCATGCCCAGGGGAAGGCAAACACCCGCCAGCAAGGCCCCGTTGAGCCCCATGGCCAACGATTCGGGCTCGCCGCCGGTGGGCCAGGCGAAGACACCCAGCCAGGCCACCCAGGCCATGGACCACGCCAGCAGGGTGGAGATCTGCCAGGGGTTGGTGGCATTCCACAAGCGGAACAGGACATCCCCCAGCAGCAGCAGGCCCGCCAGCAGGGCCAGGCCCGGGCCACCCTTCTCGCCCGGGGCGAAAGCGGTGGGGAACAGGGGGAACACCACGCGCAGCAACAGGATGACAAACAGCGCCGAAAGCATCGCGCGGGCCATGCCGCCCGCGCCATCGATCTCGTGGCGGGCGCCACCCCCCTCGGAATACCCCAGCGCGGCCACCAGCAGGGCCACCGCGGCGACCGCCAGGAACCAGCCCGCGTACACCACCCAGCGGCTTTCCTTCCAACTTTCCAG
>DKBS01000168.1:21576-25137 GCA_002451275.1 Planctomycetaceae bacterium UBA6894
CCCATCTTTTGCTGCATCCGCAGCCGCTCCAAGGACAATGCCTCCAGGTCATGGCCATGCCAGGCGGCGCGCGCCAGACGGGCCAGCACGGTCAGGTCCAGCGTGTGGTACTCGGCTCCCGCGTATTCCTCGGTGTAAATCGCACCCGGGGTGGAACGGACCGCCCGCCAGGCTGCCTCCTCCATCCGGTCCGGCGGGGCGAAATCGTGGCAATCGCGCGACAGCAGGATCAACCCGCCCACCAGGGTGAGGCCGGTCGCCACGAAGCCGGGCCGCAGGATCCAGCCCGCCGGATTGCCCAGGGGGCCCGCCTCGGCCCGCGCGCCGGAGAAGCGGCACAGCAGGGCCGCCAGCACCACGGCCAGCGCCATCAGCAATCCCAAAAAGAACAGGTTCTGCTGGCTGCAGGCGGCCAGCAACGCCGCCTCCAGGCAGAGCAGCGTCGAGCGCCACGCCTCGGGATTGCCCGCAGGCCGCCATACGACCACCGCGATACTGAGGGCGCAGGCGGCCACCGCCAGCGAGCAGGCCATGCCCACGCCGTCCATGCCCCAAAGCCACTCCAGGCCGAAACGGTTCAGCCAGGCGGTGCGGCCCAGCCAGTCGGTGGAAAGCTCCACGGCGGGGTCGGGATTGCGGTCGGCCGCGAGCGACCGGTAATCCAGGCTGCCCTTGTGGCGGAACTCGATGTCGTTGAGAACGCCAAGCTGCTCCAGCGTGTCGTAGCGGTACTGGATCAGTACCGCGATGGCCAGCGACAGGCTGAGCGCGGTGGACAGCACCATGATCCAGGCGCCCAGATCCGGCCACTTGCGCGGGGCAAGCCCCGCCAGCAGCGCGCCCACCAAAGGCGAGCCGGCCAGCACCGCCATCCAGATGACATCCAGTTCTTCCATGCCAACTCCATGACCCGACCGGAACAGGCCCACAGGGCCCATGCCCGGCCGGAAACTCATCCCCTTGCGCCGAAACGCCGAACAGGTAGGTTACCTGCGGAATTTTTGCCGGAACAAGGCGAACACAGCGCAGACAAAGCGGGCAAAATGGGGGCAATGAGAAGCTTCATGAAAATCCCCGGCTGTGTCCCGCGCCGCAGCGGCCCCCGCCCCGCCGTTTGGTCCGGGTGCCGAAAGCCCCAGGGCCCCCTGGCGGCCTGGACACGCTGGGCCAAAAAGGCCGAGCCGATCCCGGGGGTTCTGCCGTTCAGCCCGCCGGCCTGGGCCAACTACCGGCGCACCAGCGTGCAGGCCGACCTGGAGGCCCTGCTGTTTTCCTCCGAGGATCCATTGCCCCTCGACCGCATGAAGGCGGCGCTGGGTCTGGATAGCTCGCAGGTTCTGGCGGCGCTGCAGGAACTGCGGCGCAAACTGGACGGGGACGATGGTGCCTTTGTGCTGCAGGAGGTGGCCGGCGGCTGGCGGCTGACCACCCGGGGCGAACTGGACCGGTACCTGGACACCAGCCTGGGCAAGGCCCGGACCGATTTGAACGAGACGCTGCGCGACACGCTGGCCATCGTGGCGTACCGGCAGCCGGTCACGCGCGCGCAGGTGGAGGCGGTGCGCGGGGTGCCCTGCGCCGACAGCCTGCGACAACTGCTCGACCTGGGCCTGATCCGCATGGCGGGCCGCGAGGCCACGCTGGGTCGCCCGGTCATCTACCGCACCAGCCGCAAGTTCCTGCTATGGTGTGGCCTGCGCAGCCTGGATGACCTGCCGCCCCTGGCCGGCTCCTGATGGGCCCGCCCGTGGTTTTCGCCCGCCCATGAACAGGCCATGACCAGCCCATGAAAATTCGTTTCCGGCACGAGGATTTCCATGTGGAGGAGATCCCCTCCACACCGCCCCCGGCGGCGCACCGCGGGGCCTTCGCGCTCTACCGCATGCTGAAACGGGGCAAGACCACGCCCGACGCCATGGGCATTCTCGAGCGCGCCTGGCACATACGGCCCGGCGCCCTGTCCTTCGGCGGGCTGAAGGACCGCCACGCGGTCACGCTGCAGTACCTCACCATCCAGGGCGGCCGGCCCGGCGTGCTGCGGCAGGACGGCCTGGAGGTGGAATACCTGGGACAACTCCCCTTCCCCTTCACCGCCGCGCATATCGCGGGCAACCGTTTCCACCTGGTGCTGCGCGACATCGCCCCAGCCCAGCGCCCGGCGCTGGACACGGCGCTGGAGGAGGTGCGGGCCACCGGCCTGGCCAACTACTTCGATGACCAGCGCTTCGGCTCGGTCAACAGCCTGGAGGAGGGCTTCATCGGCCTGCACCTGGTGAAGGGCCATTTCGAGCAGGCGCTCAAGCTGGCGATGGCCGGCACCTACCAGCACGACCCCGCCGAGGCGAAGCGCGAGAAGCAACTGCTGCTCGACCACTGGGGCGACTGGCAGTTCCTGCTGGACAACCTGCCCCGCGGCCACGCCCGCAGCCTCACCGCCTACCTGCGCGACCATCCCACCCGCTTCCGGGCGGCCATGGAACGGCTGCGGCCGGAACTGAAGGGACTCTACCTCGCCGCCTGGCAAAGCTGGGTCTGGAATCAGGCGCTGGCCCTGTGGTTCGAGGAGAACCTGCCGGCGGCGGACCTGATCCGGTTGCCGGGCCGGCTGGCCCGCTGGCCCGCCCCGCTGCGCGCGGAACCGGCGTTTCTGGAGAACTGGCGGGCCAAACGGATCGAGCTGCCCTGCCGGCGGGCCCACCTGCCGGCCGACCACCCCGACCGGGCCCTGTTCGACCGGGTGCTGGCCCCCGAGGGGCTGAAACTGGACGACCTGCGCGTGCCGGGCACCCGGGAGCTGTTTTTCTCGCGCGGCGTCCGGCCCGCCCACCTGCCCGTCGGCGACCTGAAGCTGGCGTGGCGGGACGATGAGCACCACCCCGGCCAACTGGCCGCCGAACTGGGCTTCCGCCTGCCCAAAAGCTCGTACGCCACCATGCTGGTCAAGCGCCTGCAGGCCGCCGTGGGCGACACCGAGGTTTCCCCGCCCGGGACCGAAGGCGGCGACACCGACCCGGACTGACGCTTTCCCCTCCCCCTTAAATGTTTGCCGGGCAAGGCCTTACACCCCCCTGCACCGGCACCCCAAACTGCTGTAAAATGACCCGAGGCCCAGTCCGGTGGCACCGGCCGCTGGGTCCGGAGACGCACCATGGATCGGTTCACGCGCGGACGCCTTTTCCCGGCACCTATCGGACAGCTCCGGTTCAGCCTGCTGCTGTGCGCGCTGGGTTTTCTGGGCCTGGGCGGGTGGACCGCGGGGCAAACCGGCGCTCCCACCGCCGAGGCCGTCGCCAAGGTGGCGGAAAGCTTCACCGCCGACCGCGCCCGCGCGGTGGAATCCGGCGCGGTGGCCATCACCTCACCCGAACTGATCGAGCGGGCCGACTCGCTGGCCGCGCGGGGCGCGCAGGCCCTGAAAGCCGGCAAGCTGCTCGACGCGCAGGCCCTGTACATGCGGGCCCGTTTCGCCCTGCCCAACCTGCCGGCCCGCCTGCCCAAGGATGTGACGCGGTTCCTCGGGGATTCGCGCCCCAGGCACGCGGACGCCGTGCTGAGCCTGTC
>DKBS01000168.1:25468-26226 GCA_002451275.1 Planctomycetaceae bacterium UBA6894
CATGCGCCCGACGGCGATTTCCTGCTCACCGCCGGCGACGACCGGGAGGTGCGCCTGTGGGACCTGAAAAAACAGGAGGTGGCGCAGCGCTTTGTCGGCCACCAGGAGCCGGTCACCGCGCTGGCCATCAGCGCCGATGGCAAGCGGGTGGTCACCGGGGGTGGCGACCGCAAGCTGCGGATCTACGAGCGCGACACCGCCAAGCTCTTGAACGAGATCCCCGGCCACGGCCTGGCGATCAACGGGGTGGCCATCAGCCCCGACGGCAAACTGGTGGCCAGCGCCTGCGCCGACCAGCGCCTGCGGGTGTTCGACACCGCCACCGGCGGGGTGAAACTGGCCATCCCGCAGTTCCAGGGCAACCAGTACGCCGTGGTCTTCTTGCCCGACAACCGCACCGTGGCGCTGGCCGGGGCCCGGCCCAACCGCGTGCTGCTGGTGGACACGCGCGACGGTTCGGTGCGCGGCTCGCTGGAGGGCCACAACGAGGCGGTCACCGGCCTGTCTCTGAGCGCCGACGGCAAACGCCTGGCCACCATTTCCGATGACCGCACCGCGCGCGTCTACGAGGTGCCCGAGGGGAAACCGCTGGTGGTCCAGGCCCTGGAGGATGTGCCCCGCGGCGTGGCCCTCAGCCCCGATGGCACCCGCCTGGCCACAGGCGGGCTGGACCGCCAGGTCCGCTGGCACGAATTGGCCGCCAGCGACCAGAGCCGGCCGCTGCCCGGCATCGGCGAGGGCCGGGCCAGGGATGTGGC
>DKBS01000170.1:0-2813 GCA_002451275.1 Planctomycetaceae bacterium UBA6894
TGCTGCACCATTTCGTCGAATGTTTCCTGGGTTTTCACCACGCGGGTGAGGAGTCCCGTGGCGGGGATGGGGGTGGTGTTTTTCACAAAGTAATCGCCCAGGATCTGCGCCTGGACGGGCTTGCCCGGTTGGTCGGGAGGGAAGCCCGGGGCGAAATGCAGCGTGGTGGCCATCAGCAGGACCGGGAACATGGCGGTAGCCTCGGGAATGGGGCGGGTCGGTTGAATTTTATCATACCCTTCGGCCGGCCACGCGCGGTGCCCAGCGCGGGCCTACTTGTTGGCGCCGCTTGGGGCGGAATGTTAGTCTGAGGTGCATGGTGTTTGTGAAAATTCCTCGGGAGAACGCGTGATGAAGCGTGTGGCGAGTTGGTTGGCGGGCCTGTGCGCCGTGGCGGCGCTGGCGGTGTGCCCCGCCTGGGCGGAAGCAGGGGAAAAAGGCGACAAGAAAAAGCTGGTTTTCATCGCGGGCGGGCGCAGCCACGCCTACGGCCAGCACGCCTTCAAGGCGGGTTGCGAGTTGCTGAAGAAGCGCATGGACGCCGCCTATGGCGACAAGCTGGTGACCGAGCTGTACACGGACAACTGGCCCAAGGACACCTCGGTGCTGGACAGCGCTGACGCCATCGTGATCTATTGCGACGGCGGCGCGAACCATCCGGTGAACAAGCACCTGGACCAGATCGACCGTCTGGCCAAGAAGGGCGTGGGCATCGCGATGATGCACTACGGCGTGGAGACGGTGAAGGGCAAGTCGGGTGACCTGTTTTTGGACTGGATCGGTGGCTATTTCGAGATGAACTGGTCGGTGAACCCGCACTGGCGCAATTTGAACTCCGAACTGGCGAAGGATCACCCGATGACCCGCGGGGTAAAGGCCTACGCCACGCAGGACGAGTGGTACTACCACATGCGTTTCCCACCCGAGATGAAGGGTGTGACCGCGATTTTGAGCGCCCTGCCGCCAAAAGAAACCCTGAGCCGGCCCGACGGCCCGCACAGCGGCAACCCGTTCGTGCGCGAGGCGGTGGCCAAGGGCGAGAAGCAGGTGCTGGCGTGGGCGCGCGAGCGGGCTGATGGCGGTCGCGGCTTCGGCTTCACCGGCGGGCACTTCCACTGGACCTGGGGCAACGATGACAACCGGAAGATGATCCTGAACGGGCTGGCGTGGATCACCAAGCTGGATGTCCCTGAAAACGGCGTGCAGAGCAAGCGGCCCGACCTGACGGAACTGCGCGAGAACCAGGACTGGCCGGTGCCCGAGAAATTCGACTTCGCGAAGATTGAGAAAGAGCTGAACGACCAGTGATTTCAGCCTGCCTGCTGTCGCTGCTACTTGTCTGCACCCAGTCGCCCACCGTACCCGGTGGGCGCTGGGTGCTTCAGCGTTCGGTGCCATCGCCCGACGCCATCCAGGCGGCGGCGGCCGACGGAAAGTACCTTTACGCGGTGAATGACCACCAGGTGGCGCAGCATGACCGCGGCACCGGCAAGCTGCTGCGGGTGAGCAGCGGCGAGGCGGAGCACCTGAACAGCGCCTGGCCGCATGAGGGGGCCTTTCTGCTGGCACACTCGAATTACCCGAAGAAGCCGGACACCTCGGACATCCGCAGGCTGGACCCGGCCACGATGCAACTGGAGGTGTTCCACACCTTCGAGAATCCGCCGGGCAGCCTGACCTGGGTGATTCCGCACGAGGGAGGCTGGTGGTGCCATTTCGCCCACTACAAGGAGGAGAACGGCAAAAGCCTGGTAGTGCGGTACGACCGGGGCTGGAAGGAGAAGCAGCGCTGGACCTATCCGGAGAAGCTGGTGAAGGACTGGGACGGCATGAGCCTGTCGGGCATGGTGCGGCACCAAGGGCTTTGGCTGGGCACGCCCCACACCGCCAAGAAACTGTATGTGCTGGATTATCCGGCCCGGGGCGCCCGGGCGGCGCTGTTGGGCGAGGTGGAAGCGCCGTTCACCGGGCAGGGGATCGCGCCCGATCCGGTGACGGGCGGGCTGGTGGGCATTGACCGGAAGAACCGGCAGATTCTTTTGGCCGCGTGGCGGGAAGAGAAGAAGTGAAGCATCCAGAGGAAGTCCGCCGGCCCTGGCCTGTGACCGAGCGTGAACCGCTGCTGGCCTGCCCGCCCTGGCTGGAGGTGGTGCGGGAGAAGCTGGCGCTGCCCGGCGGCGGCACGGCCGATTTTTTCCGCGTGGAGATGCCCGCGTTCGCCCAGGTGCTGCCGGTCACGCCGGAGGGCAAGCTGGTGCTGATTGAGGGGTACCGGCCGGGGTACCGCGAGTGGAGCTGGGGCGTGCCGGGCGGCATGATGGAGCCCGGTGAGGACCCGGAAAAGGCCGCGGCGCGGGAACTGCTGGAGGAGACCGGCTACCGCGTGGAAAGCCTCCACCGCGTGGGTGAATATGGCATCGACGGCAACCGCGGCTGCGGGCGCATGCACCTGTATGTGGGGCTGGGAGCCAGGCGGGTGGCGGAGCCGAAACTGGATGACACCGAGGAGATGCGGGTGCGGCTGGTGGAGGTTGCCGAAGCCCGGCGGGGGCTGCTGGCGGGGGAGTTCAAGGGGCTGCCGGAGATGAGCAGTGTGGCGATGGGTTTGATGGCGCTGGAACACCTGGATGGCTAACGAATTTCGCCTGGCAGGTTTGTAGGGGTTTGAAAAAGAGCGAGCGGGGAGGTTAATGCCTCCCCTCTCGCTCTTTATTTATTCCGAGGAAATATCACACCAACTGCTGGAGCGCCTTGTCGAAGGCGGCTTCGGGTTGGAGGCCGACGAGGCGGGTGGCTTCGGCGCCGCCCTTGAA
>DKBS01000170.1:3102-4728 GCA_002451275.1 Planctomycetaceae bacterium UBA6894
ATGCGGAACTTGCCTGCGATGTCGCCGTGGTCGTCGGTGTTCAGCTTGCCGACCTTCACCTTGCCGGCGTACTTGGTGGCCAGGCTGTCGATGGTGGGGGCCAGGCGGCGGCAGGGCCCGCACCAGGGGGCCCAGAAATCCACCAGCACGGGCACCGTGCTTTGTTCCACCTCGGTGGCCCAGTTTGCGGTGGTGAATTCGATTACATTCTCGGCTGCCATCGGCCTCTCTCCAACAAATCGCGCCCCTACGGGCGCAGTAAACCAAAAAATATCAGAAACCTGTGCCGGGCGGCAGGTTTGGCAACGCCCGGCGGTTCAGTTGAGATATTGTATGAAGCGATTCGCCCGGCAGATGCCGGGCGCATGGAGATAGTTTCAAGTTGTTGGCCCGTATGGATTTGGGCCTTGGCGGAGCGGGGGGTCAGCCCTCGTCCACATCGTCCATGTCGGTCATTTGGCCGTAGCGGGGCGGGGCATCGCCACGGGGGCCGCCCTCGGGACCACGGCCTGGGCCATCGGTCCGGAGCGGGTCAAACCGCTGCAGCAGGGGGCGCAGATCGAGCACGGCGCTGGCGCAGGCGCGCAACTCGCCCCCGATGGTCTGCTCGACGGTGGCCACCTCGACGCGCATACCCTTGCGGCGCAGGCTGAGGCCCAGGTGGGCGAAATCGGGGTCGCCGGTGAGCAGGACCACGGTGTCGGGCTTGATCTGCTGCGTCAGGTCCATGGCGTCCACGGCCATCAGCAGGTCGACATCCGCCTTGTAATGGTTGTCGCCGGAGGGCACGCCGTCTTTCGTCATCACCAGGAAGCCGTGGATGCGCAGCCAGTGGACAAAGCGCAGCTTGCGGGCGCGCAGTTCTTGGAACTCGGGCACGAAGATGGGGGGAAGGCCGACATAGACGACAATCTCGCCCTGGTTGTCGGGGGACTCGCCCTCGTCGAGCAGGTATTCGCGCACGGCCAGCCAGTCGATGCTCTTGTTCATCGCGCGGGCGGCGGCGAGCAGATGCGACTCATCGACCAAGGCGAGGATGCGTTGGCCGGGTTTCAATGAGGAGGCAGGATTGGTTGCCATCTGGGATTTTCCTGAAAAAATTTAAATGATGTTCCCGGGAAGCGGTAATCGGGTTTTTCTCGCGTAGCCGTTTTCCAGGGACGGTGTCTCTATCTGTCATATAAAAATTGTGATGATAAGGCAAGATAGAGGGATTGCTCAGGCTCTTGGGGGGTAGGCGGTGCCCGGGACGGAGGGCCTGCGCTGTCCGTAAGCCGACAGAACCCGCTGCACCAGCGGATGGCGGACGATATCGCGCTCATCGAGGTAGACCACGGCGATGCCATCGAGTCCCTCGAGGCGCTCCAGGGCGTCGATGAGGCCGCTCTCGACATTGGGGGGCAGGTCGATCTGCGAGGTGTCGCCGGTGACGATGATCTTGGAGCCGTTGCCCATGCGGGTGAGGAACATCATCATCTGCGAGACGGTGGTGTTCTGCCCCTCGTCGAGGATGATGCAGGCGCTGTTCAGCGTGCGGCCCCGCATGTAGGCCAGGGGCCCGATCTCGATGACATCGCTTTCGACATAGCGCTTGACCTGGTCAGGGTCCACCAGCTCGTTCCCCGC
>DKBS01000133.1 GCA_002451275.1 Planctomycetaceae bacterium UBA6894
CAGGCGGCCCAGGCCATTCTTGCCGGCAACGGGTTCGCCTGGGTGGATTGATTCAATCAATCAAAGAGCGGTTCAAAGGTGGGCTCCACCCGCATGGCGCCGTAGGCGGACAGGTGGTTGGTGTCGCAATACATGAAGCCGTTTTTATCCACCGGTAAAAAGTCATCAGATTGGTTGGCTTTTTTCAGGGACGGTAGGGGGTCGAGGATCACCACGCCGCCGGCTTCCAGATCGGGCAGCACCATTTCCTGGAAGCTGTTCTGGGCCACATACTGCGTATCCGTCAGTCCGGAGAGGGTCCGCGGGTTGATCGATTTCATGTAGAGGGCGAGCTTGGTCGGGTTGGCGGGAAAACGCGGGACATCCTTGACGAAACAGAGCGTGATGCCGTGGGTTTTCAGCCGGTCGGCCATTTCCAGCAGCCTGGCGCGCATGGCGGGCGGATTGAACTTGGCGTGGGCTTCCCAGTAGCCGGCGATGACCAGATGGGTCACCTTTGAATCGATTGCCGTCTGCAGAACCTTTTCCGAAACCGCCAGGTATTCGTCGGGCGTGAAATCCTGGCTGGGGTAAGGGTAGGAAGTAACGGGTGGCGCGCCGCTGTGCAGTGCCGCGATGCCCGCCACGCCGTTTTTCACACAGATGCTGTGAAGTGCCGGCATGATCGATTTGGCGTGACTGTCGCCCCACATGAATAGGCGCGGCTTGCTTCCTTCCGCACCAAATGGCAGCAGGGCTTGCGGAATCGTGCCGGCTGACAATTTGGCCCACAGCCAGCGCTCATCCATGTTCTGGGTGGTCAGCAATTGGCGCACCTGGTTGTCGATGCGGTTGGGCAGGCCCTTGTTGCGTTTGACCACCGCGCCCGAAGTGATGAGGATGGCGCATCCCGCGACAAACCAGCCAAAGGCGGCGAAACGGGTAGAAACCAATTGTTTGTGACGGAATGGCGTTTCGACAAGCCACCAGGAGAGGGTAGCCAAGGCCAGCGACAGGGCTACCAGGCTCCAGCGAACCGACGCGGTGAGAGGTCCCAGGGCCAGGTAATTGGCAAAGGCGATGGGAGGCCAGTGGACCAGGTAGAGCGAATACGAGATCACGCCGATGAACACCACCGGTTTCAGTTCGAGCAGACGCTGAACGGCGGTGGGGATGGAGGCGCCTGTGGCTATCAGCAGCATGGCGCCGAGAACCGGCGGCAAGGCGGCTGCGCCGGGGAACAGCGTGTCCTTGGAGTAACAGATGGCGGGGACCACGATGAGGGCCAGACCGATCGAAGCCAGGGCCTGACGCAGCGCGCGATTGGCTGCGGGTATGGCGGGGGCCAAGGCCAGCAGCGACCCGGCCAGCAACTCCCAGGCACGGGTGGGCAACCAGTAGAAGGTGAAACTGGAGTGCCTTTGCACCAGCCAGAGGCTCAAGACGAAGCTGGCCAGGAAAAGGGCCGACAAGGCTGTGGCGATCCATCGTCTACGCCCCAGCCTGGTGAGGAGGAACAGAACGGCTGGAATGACCAGGTAAAACTGTTCCTCCACCGCCAGCGACCAGGTGTGGAGGAGAGGTTTTTCGGCGGTGGCGGTGTCGAAGTAGCCTGACTCGGACCAGAAGTTGATGTTGGAATAGCCCAGCGTGGATGCCACCACCGATTTACCCAGGGCCTTGAAATCGGTGGGGAGAAGGATCGAGTAACCGGCCAGCAGGGTGCAGGCGGTGACCACCGCCAGTGCCGGGAAGATGCGGCGGATTCGGCGCTCCCAGAAGGCCCAGAAGGAGAAAGTTCCCTGGGCCAGTTCGCGGAGCAGGATGCCGGTGATCAGGTAACCGGAGATGACAAAGAACACATCGACGCCGATGAATCCGCCGGGAAAGCCCAAGCCTGCATGGTTCAAAACGACCAAGAGCACGGCGATGGCGCGCAGGCCATCGATGTCGGGGCGGTAGTTCGGTTTTCGTTCCGCGTTCAGCACCCTGAAACCCCGGCAAAGCATGCGCGTGGAGGTGGCAACATTGACTGAATGGATTCCTCAAAACCTTTTTGCGAGCGCAAAGCAAGGGAGGATGGGGTTATGCCTGCCATTAAATTGCCCATTTTGCCAAGCCTGTGCTTTTTGGAAGGGAATCTGGCCGATTTGGTAGAATGAGAGCTATCCCGCCTATCGGGTGCTCCGGCCCGAAGTCTCTTGTTGGAAGCACACCTTGGAGCCCGGTCTGATGGCCTGCCCCAGCGACAGCATCGCCCTGCCCCGCCGGTCGTTTCTGGCCAGCCTGCCCATGGGGGTGGGGCTGGCGGGTTTCGCGATGGCGGAGCAGCAGGCCGGTTCGACCCTTGCGCCGCGGTTTCCCCATTTCAGGCCCAGGGCCAAGCGGTTCGTGCATTTGTTCATGAACGGCGGGCCCAGCCAGGTGGACACCTTCGACCCGAAGCCGGCGCTGGACAAGCTGCACGGGCAGCAACCGCCGGGAAGCCTGCGCACGGAACGGAAGACGGCGGGCATCATGCGGTCGCCGTTCCGGTTCAAGCG
>DKBS01000029.1:0-844 GCA_002451275.1 Planctomycetaceae bacterium UBA6894
CGGCGCTGGGTCACATCCTGACTCCACCGCCTGGCCCTCACCCGGGCATTGGCGTGATTGGCGCCGGATTCATCGTATCCGATTGCCATCTGCCGGCGTACCGCCAAGCAGGCTTTCCCGTACGCGCCCTTTGGTCTCGCGACCATGCCAAGTCGCGGGCCGTGGCCCAACGCCACGGCGTGCCCGAGACACTTTCCAACTGGCGCTCTCTGCTCGATGATCCCCAAGTATCAGTGATCGATGTCGCCGTGCCGCCGGACGCCCAGCCAGAGGTGATATTGGAGGCGTGCCAAAGGCCTCACATCCAAGGCATCCTGGCGCAAAAGCCTCTGGCTATGGATCCGGCCACCGCGGCAAAGCTGGTACAGGCGTGCGAACGGGCCGGCAAGGTGCTGGTAGTGAACCAGAACATGCGCCACGACCAAGCAGTGCGGGCCTGCACCCGCCTGGTACGGTCTGGCTGGCTGGGCGAACCGGTGCTGGCCACCATCGAACTGCGCGCCATCCCCCACTGGATGCCCTGGAGCGAAGGGCTTCGGTCACTGAGCACTTACATCCTCAGCGTGCACCACCTCGACACCTTCCGCGCCTGGCTGGGGACGCCAGACCGGGTGCTGGCAAGCACCCGGCCCGACCCCCGCACGCCCTTCCAGCACACCGACGGCTTGAACCTGTACATCCTCGAATATAACAAGGGGCCGCGAGCCCTAGGTATTGACGATGTGTGGGCCGGCCCCCTGAAGGCAGGGCACCCGGGAGAGGCACCCTGCCCCGGCAGTCAAAATGTGAAGTTCCGCGTGGAGGGAACGCTGGGGTGGGCCGAGGGGACGATTGGTTGGCCTGC